>JADJKB010000024.1:300000-599095 GCA_016706225.1 Myxococcales bacterium | reverse complement strand
CGCGCCCGCGTAACGCCGCGTGCAGTTTCTCGGCTTCGTTCAGGGATCACGTCGTCGTCGCGGCCGTGGCACACGACGACAGGCGAGCGCAGGCGCGTGAGCGCCGTGCTCGATTGGCGAAGTCGATGTTGCGCCCGGCCCGCCTCGAGGGCTTGCTCCACGAGCAGCGCACCGCCGGATCGCACCCACAGCCGAGCAAGAACAAGTCTCCGCTGCGCCGCTGGCACCCGCTCGACGATGGCCGCCGCGAACGGCGCGAGTCGTCCTCTGCCTTGAGCTCCATGAGGCCCCAGGTTCGATAGGTCATCTCACGCCAGGCTTCGGCGAGCACCCCATGCACCGCCTCCGGCACCTCGAGCCAAGGCAGCAGGTTGAGGAACAACGCCGGCTGGTTGAGTGGATCCCTGGTCAAGACCCGATCCCCGTCCGGACGTCGCATGACTCCGTCGACACAGAACCGCACCGTGGCGGCGAAATCGGCGTAGCCCCGAGAGGTGACCACCGCATCAACGTGCTCTGAGCGCGCGCCGCGACCTCGAGCGCCGGCCACGAGCCAAACGAGATGCTGAAGAGGGTGACCTTCTCACCGGGGCGCGAGCGCCGCACGAGCTCCATGAGCACGAGCTCCAGATCATCGATGGCGCTCGGATGCGCCACGAGCTCGGCGTAGGTGGGCAGGATGGTGCTACGACCCGAAACCCAGCGTGCGCGAGGATGCGACAGAAGCGCTCGAGGCGGGATCGTCGGGGCCGTCGAAGTGCAGGCCCGGGGCCACCAGGTAACTACCGAGTGGTTCCCCCGGCGGCTCGAACACCCGGACCTCGAGCCGCGTCGGCGCTCCGGGTCGCGGGCGGGTGCCGAGCTCGCGCGCGCGTCGTCCGGGCAAATCACCGGAGCGGAGCCGCCAGGTCTCGCGCCGAACACCCCGGCGGCAGCGCTTGACCGGGCGCCCAGGGACCGAGCCAGCGGAGCAACAGGCCAAGTGCACGGAGACGACGACGTGGCATCAATCTCTTCCCGCTATCACCTTTGGCTCGCGTCACGAAAGCAGCGTCATTCTGGGGAGATCACCGCCATGGCTTGCATCCCGGCAAAATCAGCGTGAAGAGGCCGCCCGTCTGGCGCGTCTAACGGGGTTGGGACAGCTCCAAGGGCGTCCCGCCACTCGGGCCGGGAACCGGACCCGGCCCCACTGCTCCGAGGAGTCCACCATGCGTGCTCTGAAAGCCACGATCCTCGCTGCCATCGTCGCCGTGCCGTTGGCAGCCGCCGCTGGGACAAGCGCCGCCCAACTCGTTCGACTCGGTGCGCCGAGGCAAGGTGAACCTGAGCCACCAGGCCCTCCGCATCACCGCGTGTGTCGCCAAGGTCGAGCAACAGAAGACGACGTGTGTCCCGACGGCTGACACGACCGACTCCGTCCACCACAATCACGCTGCGCCCGTCAGCCAGGGCGACGTAGCCTCCAAGGACAAACGCGAGCCGCGCGAGGTCTCGCTCTCCAAAGACGCGAACGCGGTCGAGAAGCTCGAGCTCGGCGTCGGCGTCCGGGAGCTCGACTGGCCCGCTCGCAACCAGAAGGATCGTTTCTTCGTCGCCGAAGGGGACGAGTTCGCGGTCAAGCTTCACACCCAGGTCGGTGCCTGCACCAAGACCAAAGACGAGTGTCGCCTGAAGACCGATCAGACCAAGCTCGAGGTCAAAATCCCAAAGCGCTGCCGTCGCTGAACGTGACCGGCACAGAAAGCCAACAACGAACATCATGAAGCGCGTCTCGACTCTGCTCCCGTTGACGATCCTCGGCTCTGGCCTGGCGTTCATTGCCTGTGCTGCATCGGACGGAGGAGGAGGAGGAGGCCTGCGCCTCGGGTGGCGTGGACGGAGGTGGCGCGGGCGGCGCCGAGCCAGCGGCGGCGCGGGCGGAACCGGCGCGACGGGCGGCGGAGGAACCGGCGGCACCACGGGCGGAACCGGCGGCGTCGGCGGCACGTCGGGCAGCGGCGGAATGGACGCGGGCAACGACGCGGCCGGCGGCAGCGGCGGCACGGGTGGCGGGAGCGACGCAGGCGGAGCGAGCATCGCCGGCAGCATCGTCGACCTGGTCGCAAAGACTCCGGTCGCGGGGCTGAAGGTGTGCGTCTACCAGAACGCGGCCATCCCCTGCGTGCAGACCTCGGGCACCGGCGACTACCTGTTGACCGGCGTGCCGGCAAACACCGACGTGCTGCTCGAGTACACCAAGACGGACTACCTGCCGACCCTCGTCACGGTGCACACCGTTGCGGGCCCGATGAGCGTGGGACGTTCCTGGCGCCGACCATCAGCGCAGCGGATGCGCTCGCGGGTCTGGTCGGCATCACGATCAACTCCGCGAAGGGTCACATTCTCGTAACGGCGTTCCAGGGCACACCCGGAAACTTCTCCGGTCAAGACAACGTGACCGCCTCGTCACACCGAAATCCGGCAGCGGGCCGTTTTATCTGAACGCAAACAACCTGCCCGATCAGAGCCTGACGGTGACCAGCACCTCGGGCATCGGGCTGTTCGCCAACGTCGACCCGGGCGACGTCGAGGTCACACTCGGACACTTCACGAAGACCTGCCAGCGCCTGAGCACCTCGTGGGCCGGCTCCAAGACCACGGCCTCGAAGGTCAAGGTCGTGGCCGGCTACCTGACCGGTGGCTCCGGGCTCGAGTGTCCTGAGCGCTTCCGGGGGCCGAAGGCCGCCGATCCAGAGTGAAAGCCGAGCTGCGGAATGGACTGAGCCCGAGATTGTCTCGGCCTCGTTGGTCGAGGTATAGCCGGAGCCCCGAGGAGCCCATGCAGGACGTCCGTGCACTGAACGAGCTGGTCGCGAAGGAGAGCGCCTTCATCGACGATTTGATGGCCGAGGTCGGCAAGGTGATCGTCGGCCAGACCTACATGATCGAGCGCATCTTGATCGGCCTCCTGTGTGGCGGCCACGTGTTGCTCGAGGGTGTGCCCGGCCTGGCCAAGACGCTGACCGTGCGCACGGTGTGCAACGCAATCCAGGCGAGCTTTTCTCGCGTGCAGTTCACCCCCGACTTGTTGCCGGCGGACCTCATCGGCACGGTGATCTACGACCAGAAGCGCGGTGAGTTCTCCAGCAAGTTGGGCCCGATCTTCGCGAACCTGGTGCTGGCCGACGAGATCAACCGTGCGCCGGCCAAGGTGCAGAGCGCGCTGCTCGAGGCGATGCAGGAGCACCAGGTCACCATCGGCGACACGACCCACAAGCTGCCCGATCCGTTCGTGGTGATGGCAACGCAAAACCCCATCGAGCAAGAGGGCACGTACCCGCTGCCCGAGGCGCAGATCGATCGTTTCCCTGTTGATGATCAAGGTGGGCTACCCGACCCGCGAGGAAGAGCGCACGATCATGGATCGCATGACCGGACTCGTCCCCGCCACGGTGAAACAGAGCACGAGCCCCGAGCAGCTGGTGGACGCGCGCCGAGTGGTGCGCGAGGTCTACATGGACGACCGGGTCAGGGACCACATCGTGGACGTGGTCTTCGCGACCCGCGAGCCGCAGAAGAAGGGCATGAAGGATCTCGCCCCGCTAATCGAATACGGCGCCAGCCCCGAGCCAGCATCGCATTGAACCTCGCGGCCCGCGCCCACGCCTTCCTGCGCCACCGCGGCTACGTGACCCCCGAAGACGTCAAGGCCGTCGGCCCCGACGTGCTCCGCCACCGCATGGTGCTGTCGTACGAAGCGGAGGCCGAAGAGGTGACCGCGGAGCAGATTGTGAAGCGGGTGTTCGAGGTGATCGAGGTTCCCTAACCCGCGAGCGCCGCTCGCACCAACGCTGTGTTCGATGAGCCTTGTCCGAACGACGCCGAAGGCGCCGATCCTCGAGCCACGAAAAGCTTGTCATGCTAAGCATCCGGGAGACGAGGCCCTCCCCAATGCCGCGTACCCTCTTGAACAGGACTTGCTCCCGGACCCGCTCAATGTACGGGGTTCAGCGCGACGAAGGCGGCGTTCAGCGCCGTCATCTGCGCAGTGTCGAGCCATGGAGGCATTTGGCAAGTCCCACGCCCGTGTTGAGCGACGACCTCGGCTTCAATGGCGCTCGGTCGGGGCGGTCGTCGGCTGCGGGCGCGGACGTCGCCGAGCCGGAAGGCCGAGTAGACTTCCAGATTTGCCTGCGACGCGAACCCGAGTAAGGATTTCAGCGATGCGCCGGAGCTTGCGACTCGCGCTGCCGGTGCTGCTCACCGCGTGCTCGACCGTGCTCGGCATCGACGGCGAGTTCGATGACGCACCGGGAGCGGACGCCGGCAGCGTTGCCAGCGGTGGCAACGCCGGCACCGGTGGCAAAGGCGGAACTGCCGGCGCGGGCGGTGTGAGCGGCGGCGGCGCGGGCGGTGAGCGGCGCTGGCGGCGGCGCGGGCGGCGGCGCGGGCGGTGAGCGGCACGGGAGCGTCGGGTGGGTCGGGTGCGACGGGCGGAACCGGCGCCGGCGGAAGCACTGGCGGGACGGGCGGGGGCAACGTCGGAGAGATCTGTGGCAACGGTATCGACGACGACGGGGACCAGAAGATCGACTGCGCGGACACGGAGTGCGCGACGTCGAAGTGCGTGCCCAACGTCCCCATTGGTTGGACCGGGCCGGCGCTCATGTGACCGGGAGGCCCCACGGCCGCCCCCCCATGCCCGGGGGCACGACGCCCGTCGTGACCTACGCGGTCGACGCCCCGAACGCCGATTGCACGGCGGTGACGTGCAGCTGCAAGGGGTCCGGCTCGTGCACCGCGAGCGCCACGGTCACGCACCATGGATCCCCAAACTGCAGCGCGGGGAAAGTGGCCTCGACGATGGTCCTCCACGAACACGTCTTGCACGCCGTACGCCATGACTGAGGCCGCGTTGGGCGGGTGACCGTCGCTTACGCGACCAACAACGGGCAAACCTGCGCGGCGCAGACCACGGGCTCGGGAAATGTGCGCCCAACCTCTCTCTCGGAGCGACTCGCGCTGTGCCCGATTCTGGGAGGCGCCGGAGGTTGTTCTACAGAGGGCTGCGTCACGCCGACGACGAGCCATCCCAAGGTGTGCATCCGCCGAGCCGGCAACTTGGGGATGTCCCAGCAGCTATCCGAACCAGACTCTTGCGGGGCAGAGCATCTCCTCCGACAGCCGGGGCTGCTCGCCGTGCAAGTGCGGCACGCCGTTCTGTTTCCCCACGGTGAAGGATCACCCGAACGGGACTTGCGGCCCGGAGCAGCTCTGTCTACGAGACCTGCACTTCGGCTTACGATCCGACGGTGTTGAACCGCAGCCTGAAGCTCTCCATCGACCCTGGCGCCTGCGGAGTCTCCGGGGGTACGAGCACCGGTAGCATCAACGTGGCCGGCGCAACGACGATCTGCTGCCTCTAGCTGGCTCATTGCCGGTGGCCGAGCCGTCCGATGACGCCGTTCCCTCGGCGCCGCGGGAGCTCAGGGCGGCGATACCGGCTCGCTCGAGATCGTCTTCTCGTCCACCCAGAACACCTCGCCCCCATCCACTGTGAACGCACTCGGTTGGTTGGTGTCGATGCCGTAGTGTTTGGCCGCGGTCAGGTCTTTCCGTCCGGGCATCACCGACGCCACCCCGCCGCGGCCGCTGGTGCTCAGCTCGAAGGCACGGCGCTGCCGTCGGCTCGCACCTGCCTCGCGCTCCAGTTACGCCCTTCGATGCTGGTCTGGTCACCCCCGCAAGCGGGAGGAAGCTCGCCCGCAATCTTCCATCGGCCACGTACAAGTATGAACCGATCCGGGCCAGATCGTAGGGCGCCATCACGTTGCTGATGAGACGCGTCTGGCCCGTCGCACGCACTCGCTCGTGCACCGGGCCCGATCTCGCCGTGAAGTACACGAAGTCACCGTCCACCAGGATGTGGGCCACCTCGCGGGTCTCGTCGATCTGCCGAAAGACAGCGCCGTCGCTGCGGAAGAGACCGTCCGTCTTGCCGATCAGGACCTCGTCCCCATCCAGCGCGAAGCAGTACATGTCTTCGGCCAGGCGCTCGGTCCTTTTCGCCTTCGTGGCGCTCGAGCACGCGGGGTGGCCCGGGTCGTCCGCCAGTCGAAGCACGTAGAGGGCGGCTCCCTTGGACTGAAAATCCAGGATGGCTCCCTGCTTGGACTCGAGCGCCAGGCTCACGGCACCCCGGCCTTCGGCACACCAAGCAGCAGCTTCCCGGCCGCAATCAACAGCTGGTCGCCGCTCGGGCGTACGACGGACACGTCCACCAATCGCTCATCGTGGGCAACCGTGCGGCGCCGGGTCGAGACTTCGCACATGCCGGGCAGCGGATTGGACTCGAGCTGCGTTCCGATCTGGAGCTCGGCGCGGTCGAAGCTCGGAGCCAATGCCGTGCGGTAGAGTCGTTTCAGCTTTCCCCGGCGCGAGGCGCGAAAACCGAGCTCTTGGCCGATCAGATCGGCGCCGCGTACGACCTTCAGCTGCGCGGGCGCGCGCATGCGTTCGGGCGTGCCGACCGGGCGATCGAGCCCGAATTCGAGCACGTCACCGCCGCTCTCGTGCTTCACGCGCGCGATGCAGCGGGTGTTGGCGACCGGGACCCAGGCATACCTGGCGTCGGATATCGGGCCCGTCTCGATCGCCGTCCCCATGACGGCGGCTGCCACGAACACCGCCAGCCCCACGATGGGTGACAGGAGCACGACGCCAAACGCAGCGGCACCTGCCGACAGCGCGCCGCGATCGAGGGCGCGCGCTTCGCCCCGCACCTGCTCGACGAGTTGCCCGACTGCCTCCTGTCTCCGCGCTCCGTACCCGGACAACAGCTTGGCCGAGACGAGGTTGTCCGCCTGACAAAACCCGCAGCGCGCGAGGCCCTGCCCGCCCTGGACCTGGAGCGGTCCACCGCAGACGTGACACCTCGCCGGGTGCCCCTCGGCGATCGGCGGAGCCGCGGCGCAGCGCTCCGCAAGCGCAACGCCACGACGGTAGACATGGCGCAGCGCCAGGGCCGAGGCGCCGACCCCCGAGCACCAACGGCAGCATCCCCGTCACCGCCAGGAGCACGGGGGCAGGCTCGAAAGACCCGCCGAGACGACGAAAAGGACCCCGCCGCCAGCGAGCAACACGAGCGGCAAGAGCACTCCGAGCCCGACGGGCAATGAACACGAAGTAGGAACGCGCGCTCTTCACGTTGAAGCGTTGCGCGCCTGTGAGCTGGCGATCCGCCGCGTCCATCTGCCACAGAGCTGCGACCGCAAGCCGAAGCTGCGCGCTGATTTCGGGGCTCGGTGGACCCTGGTAGTGGCAGCTACTGCAGGCCATGAGCTCCGGTGTCACGAGCGAGACGGGCGCGGGCGCGCCGCAGCTCGGACACTGGGCAGACAGCATGGTCGGCCGATTGTGGACCGCGTCGGGTCGAGAGTGAAGCGCATTGGCGCTCGAGCAGCGCGCACGGAGTCTGGGTGGCCACCGCAGGTTGACGCTGCTTCATTTCACAGAGGTGGCGTCGTCAGCGAGGGACTAGGCTCGGGTGCAGGGACTCACGCGTCAGCACGATTGGGAAGAGACGCGGAACCGTTCATCGGAGGATCTCATGGCAGTGAGCGCGAAGAAGACGAAGAGGAAGACGAGACGAACGGGAACGACCGCGGCCACAGCGGCGGCGAAGACCCTTCGGGATCCGAAGGCCACCAAGGCCGGCAAGACCGCAGCAGCAAGTGCCCTCTCCCAGACGGGCCGCGCCGCGCGAACGGGGCCGAAGGCCGCCAGCGCCGCCGGCCGGGCTCTCACCGGCGAAAAACGACTCCGCGCGGGCGGCGTGCCGCTGCGAGTGCGCTGGCGCAGACACCTCGACGAAAGAAGAAGTAGTCGGACTGGCACCCGCCCTGCCCTTGTGTCGGGGCGCCCCAGCGGTTGGCCGGCGAACGTCGAGCACCTGCGCCTGAGCAGACCCAAGGCCGACCTGCTGGCAAGCCTGGCGGGGCCGCGAACAACATGACACGCTCTGTCATCGTGATCGGGCCCGAGCGAGAGACCTGCGCCGCCGCGCTGCTCGAGCTGCCGCTCTTCCCCCTGCCACGGGTGGTGCTCTTCCCCAAGGCCACGCTCCCCTTGCACGTCTTCGAGCAGCGTTATCGCAAGATGCTCGCCACCTGCCTGGAGACCCACCGGATGCTGGCGGTGGTTCTGGTGCCGAGCCCACACCCCGTCGATCACCACGGCCATCCGGGCATCGCCCGCATCGCGAGCGTGGGTTTCATCACGGAGCACCAGTCGCTGCCGGATGGCCGCTCCAACCTGCTGTTGGTAGGTCAGGCTCGGGTGTCCCTCGAGGAGTTACCGTTCGAGGCCCCCTACCGTCGCGCGCGCGCGACGCTGCTACACGACGTGGCAACGGCGGTCGCCGCGGCGGATCTCTCGGCCCTGGTGCACACCGCCACCACCTTCGCGTTCGAGGTGAGGAGGCGGGAAGCGGGCTTCTCGTTCCACCTGCCGCCCGACGCGACTCCTGGAGAGCTGGCCGACGCTTGCGCGCAGCATCTCGTGATCGACTCCGAGCTACGCCAGCGCGCCCTCGAGACACTGGATGTGCGCGAGCGAGTGCGCCTGGTGACAGGCGAGCTGGCCTCGCAGAGCGCCGCGCTCTCGAGCGCCCCCGCGCATACGCTCAACTGAACGGAACCGCAGCAACCCGTATGCTTTTCATGCGGCTACTCCCCAGAAGGGGTACCCTGCCCGCGCGTGCCCAGGCAGGACGAGCTCCGCGCGCTGTTCGACGCGATGATGAGGGGTTCGCTACACGAGCTGGTCCGCGATGCGTCCGGGCGTGTCCACGACACCGAGTGCTCGCGGTCAACCGGCGTTCACTCGCCACACCGGGCTGAGCGCCTCCGGCGGTCGTCGGTCGCCTCGCGAGTGCGGCCTTCGGAAGCTCGGGCCGCCGTTCTGGTCCACCTTACCAGCGTGTGGCGGAGACCGGCGTACCCGAGACCTTCGAGGCGTACTTCGAGCCGCTCCGCCGCCACTTTCGCATTTCGGCGTTCCAGACCGGACCCGACGCCTTTGGCACGGTGTCGCGACCAAGGCTCGGGAGGCAAGCGCCCGGCTCAACGAGGCCCGGCTGCAAGCGCTGCACGACTTGGCACGGCTGCGTACCGCGGACGAAAAAGAGCTCATCGATTTCGCGCTGGAGTCGGCGGTCGCGCTCACCGGCAGCGAGGTCGGGTATCTGCATTTCGTCGACGACGATCAGCAGAACCTCACCTGTACACCTGGTCCGAGCGCACCCTACAGAACTGCAGCGTCGGTACCGAGCGCCACTACCCGCTCTCCTCGCCGGCATCTGGGCCGACTGCGTGCGGCTGAGGCGCCCCGTCATTCACAACGACTACGCGACAGCCGAGGGAAAAAAAGGCCTGCCGGAGGGCCACTTCCCGCTGGTCCGGCACCTGAGCACCTGCGTGGTGGAACGCGACAAGGTGACCGTCGTCGCGGGCGTGGGCAACAAACCCACACCCTATCAGGACGACGACGTCCGGCAGCTGCAGCTGTTTCTGGACGGCGTCTGGGATCTCATCGCGCTGCAGCGGCAAGCTCGCGCCAACGTGGGCTTGCAAGACCAGCTCCGTGCCACCCAGAAGCTCGAGGCGATCGGCCGGCTCAGCGGCGGTATTGCCCACGACTTCAACAACTTGCTGACCGTCATCCTCAGCTACTCGAACCTGGCGCTCGAAGCGCTGAATGTGAATGATCCCCTGCGAGCCGACGTCGAGGAGATCCGCGCCGCCGGGACGCGGGCGGCAGCGCTCACTGCGCAGCTGCTCGCGTTCGGTCGTCGACAGCTCTTGCGGCCCGAGATTGTCGACGTCAACACCGTCGTTGCGGGGGTGAGTAACATGCTCGGCCGTCTGCTCGGGGAGGACATCGAGATGGAGACTCGCTTGGCCCCGGGGCTCGAGACCATCGAGATTGACCCCGGTCAGCTCGAGCAGGTCGTGATGAACATCGCGGTGAACGCGCGCGACGCCATGCCGGACGGGGGCAAGCTCACGATTGAGACCGCCAACGTCATGCTGGACGCAGAGTACGCGGCGGCGCACGCTTCGGTGACCCCCGGACCCCACGTGCGGATCGCGTTCACTGACAACGGCATGGGCATGGATGCGGAGACACGCTCCCATCTGTTCGAGCCGTTCTACACGACCAAACCCCCGGGCAAAGGCACTGGCCTCGGGTTGTCGACCGTGTTTGGTATCGTCAAGCAGAGCGGCGGTCACATCTGGGTCTACAGCGAGCCCGGCAGCGGCACGAGCTTCAAGCTTCATTTCCCCGTCAGTGGTCGAGCGGTTTCCATCAAACCGCCCGTGGTGCAAACGGCCGCACGCCGCGGGACCGAGACCGTGTTGGTCGTGGAAGACGAACCGGCCGTTCGCAAGCTGGCCGCGCGCATCATCAGCGGCGCGGGCTACCGAGTCCTCCAGGCAGCGAACGGCGGTGAAGCCCTGCTGCTCTGCGAACAGCACGTCGGCGACATTCACCTGCTCGTGACCGACGTGGTCATGCCCGGCATGAGCGGCCGACAGCTCGCCGACCGGCTCGCGACACTTCGGCCGGAGCTCCGGGCGCTCTACATGTCGGGATACACCGAGAACGCCGTCGTGCATCACGGTGTGCTCGAAGCGGGGATCCAGTTCATCGGCAAGCCGCTACAGAAGTCGGAGTTGCTCGACAAGATCCGCAGTCTGCTCGACAGCGCCTGAGCTTGCCGGAGGCCGTCTCGGCGCGCATGCGTTCAACCGCTTCGGGACTTCAAGAGCTCGTCGCGCAGCGCGGCGGTGTCCCGTTTGGGTCCGCCCTGCGGTACCAGCCGACTGAGCAGCGGCACCGCCGTAGCGCGCAGTTTTTCGGGCAGGACGGTCTCGAAGTACTCGAGCGCGGTCCCCCTCAGGCCCTCGTCTGCGCTGCCGAGCGCGCGGTACGCCAAGCTGAGCGGCTCGCGCTCGAGCACCAACGACAGCACGACGATCGCCTGCTCGACGAACGCGAGCGCGGCCGCGCGCGCGCCCTCGTCATCGCCCTGTTCGCGTGAGGCTTTCGCCCCTTGCTCGAGCTCCAGGCGCACGGCAGAAAAGACTCGTTCGGTCGGCAGCTCTGCCGCGCCCGGCGAAGCGGACAAGCGCTGCAGCGCGAACGCCGCCTGGCAGCGCACCTCGAGCTCGGGAGCAGCCAGCGCCTCGATGAGCCCGGAGGTTGCACGCGGATCCCGGCTCGTCTCGAGCGCACGTGGGATCCGCCGGCGGACCACGACGCTGACCTGCACATCCAGCAGATTGTCGACGAGCTGTCCGGTGATGCGCGGACCCAAGCGGCGGAGCGCGCGCAGAGCGTCACGCGACAGAGCGTCGTTGCCCAGGAGCTCGATCGCGGCGGGTACGAGCTCGAGCTCGAGCTCCCCATCGCGGGTCAGGTGACGACGAGCCCGCTCGGGTGAGCCGGAGCGAAGATCGTCCAGAGCCTGGCTGAGCTCGCTCGGCGCGTCCCGGTCCGGGGTCAGCACAAAGCGCAGGGACAGTGGTGCGGAGCCAAATCCCTCCTCGCGTACGT
Source organism: Myxococcales bacterium (assembly GCA_016706225.1). Lineage (NCBI taxonomy): Bacteria > Pseudomonadati > Myxococcota > Myxococcia > Myxococcales > Myxococcales bacterium. The sequence continues at coordinate 587,494 of JADJKB010000024.1, read as the reverse complement.
GGGGCATGAGACCTTCGAGCCGGTCCTCCGAGTGTGAGCCTGACGGCGGATGCTCGGAGTCGATGGCCGCGTTCGCACGGTGGCGCTCGATGCTCTCGAGCAGCTTCTTCCGATCGAGTCCCGCCGTCTCCGCCAGGGTACGTCGAGTCGTCGCGTCGAGCACGTCACGCTCACTGAGCCTGACGGCGCCGCGCTTCAGGCTCTGAGCCAGTGCGGACACGTAGCCGCGGTGCAGTCGCATGGCCGTGAGCAGGGACAGCACCGAGACACCGAGTGCGAGGACGAGCAGGACGAGCTCGACCTGCGCGACGCTCCGCAGGATCTGGAGCACCAGACCGCTGCCCAGCGCGGTGCCAACCCGGTCGAAGCCCACGTCGATCAGCATCTTCGCGGGACGTTTCTGCAGGCGCGGCACCGGCGTGTAAGCGACCTCGTAGGCCGCGCGGTAGAGCGAGCTCTGCACGAGTGCGTCGGCTCCGCGGACGAAGACGGCGCTCGCGAGCCCGGGAATGGCCAGCGTCAGCCCGGCCGCCCCGATCACGGAGGCTGGCAAGATCGACATCGTCCCCGCCAGGCCGATGCGCGTGAGCGCGGCGCGAGTGGCGAGGGCTTGGATGGCAAAGGACGAGAGCCCCACCCCCATGTGGAACACCGCGAAAAAGGCCATCAGCTCCGGGCCCTTCGGGATGTGGCTCACGACGCGTGCGCTCATGACGTAGTCGAGCAACGCGCTGGTCACGGCGACCAGCACCACCAGCAGCGCCAGCTGCCTCAAGTAAGGATGCTCCCGCAACACGTCGAACCCGGAATGCGCGGGACCGGCGCGAGTCGGAGCGGGCTGGGCCTTGGAGCGGCGTCCCAGCGCGCGCAGAGGAACGACTGCGGCGAGGTTCAGCACGGCCAGCACTCCGAGCATGACCGGCACTCCGCCTCCGCGGCCGAGCCAAAAGCCCAGGAGCCCTCCGACCGCTCCGCCGAGGGTGCCACCCATCGCGATGCGACCCACGACGCGCTTTGCCGTGTGAGGATCGAAACACTCGTTGATCAGCGCCCACGTCCCGGCCGACAGCGTCGACCCCAGCAACGCCACCTGCAGGTAGAGCGCGATCGCAGCGTGGGCAGGCGAGTGAGTCACGACCCACCACTCGACGGCGTAGAGAGCGGCGTTGGTCACCAGCACGACCGGAACCACCTTGGCGGGCGCCCAGCGCGCCATGGCCCGCGCCGCAAAGACCGCCGCAACCAGCGACACGGCGGCACCCACCGCCATCATCTCCGGGAGCCGCGTCACGTCGTGGTGTGACAGGAAGAGCGCGTCGCGGGCGGATTTTGCCCCGACGAGCTGCGCGACCGTGATGCCGGACGCGATGGCCGCGGCAACCACGGCGCGTCCGACTTCCTGACGGCGGGTCTCGGCCATTGGTTCGCGGCGAGGATACACCGCGAGCGGTCCGTGTCAGGGCATGAGCACGCGCTCACCGAGCACGCGCGAATTCCCGTCCGGCTCCGTCGCCACGACGCGCAGGAGATGGGGGCAAGCCGAGAGGCCGCCCACCGGGACACTGCCCGCGTAACCGACGGCGGGACAGCCATCGTACATCGGGTAAACCGCGCAGACATCGGGCCGCGCTTGGTTCACGGGCAGGGTCACCGCGTCGAGGCCGTCGCTCTGCACCTTGACGTCTTTCACGTGGACCGTGTCGAGCACCCAGCCCGAGATCGCGATGTTCTGCGACGTCAGCTTCACGTCGGCGGCGGGCACGTCGATGACACCAAACGGCGCGCGTTTGGCGAGCGCGCCGTCCAGCTCCGCTTTCACGCTGCCAAAGGCGCCGAGTGCGAGATACGACAGGCCCCTCACCGTACCGCCCGCAGGCAAGCCGAAGATCGCCCAGCCGAAGAACGCGGACCGCATGCGGGGAGTGTGTCCGATGCGAAGGTGGTGGGGCCAGCAGTATTCGACGCCGCGAGGGAAGCCGCACCCACCCTCCGCGCGTAAGATGAGCCCCGTGCAGTCCATCAACGTCGCCAAGTTCGTCGGGCTCACCGCCGCCCTGGCGGGGCTCGGGCCTACCGCCTGTGGCGGCGGCGCTCGCACGCCGGAAATGGCGTCTGCTGCACCCGTCGCTGTGATTGACGTGCCCGATGCGTCGGCCGCAGCGGAGGAGACGGAAGCCGACGCCATCGAAATATCACCGCTGGGCCCCGCCGACGAAGGCGCGGACGAGGGCGCAAAGCTGAGCTCGCACGACGACGGTCCAAGCGCGGAAGACCCACCAATTCGCAGCCCGAGCGCCCTGAGCCGGCTGAGCGCGCTCGACGGTGGGGCCTTCGGCGGGGTGCTCGGCCTGGGCAGCGGCGCCGGCCTCGCCGGCTCCGGTCTGGGTCAATCGGGCGGTGGACTCACGGGGGCGGGCATGGGCCACGCGCCGACGAGAGCCAAAATGGGTACGGTGACGTCCGGCCCCGCCGCCGTGCACGGTGGCCTCCCGAGCGAAATCATCGAGCGCATCGTGCGGCAAAGGCTGGCGCGCATCCGATATTGCCATCTGGTGGCCCTGCGCTCGAACCCGAAATTCTCGACCCGAGTCGCGACCCGCTTCGTGATCGCTGCCGACGGCGGCGTCAAATCCACGGCCATCATCCGAAGTTCCGGCGTGAAGGGCTTCGACGCTTGTGTGCTCAATTCGCTCAACACCCTGAGCTTCCCCAAACCGACCGGCGGCGGCGACGTGGTCGTCAGCTACCCATTCGTGTTCTCCGCCAACCCCTGAGTCGAGGCCCAGGCGCTCCCACACCCAGACCGCCCAGGGGGCGGCCTCGTTCACCGAGACCCGTCTCGGGCTTCAGGCTCTACGGTCGCACCGCAAGAATCTGAAGGGCTATAGAAATGCGGGCAATCGACCGTTTGTGTCGGTAGACGAAAATGCGTCTTTTGCCCTTCGCAGACCGGCTAGTGCCCGAGTCGGACCGCTCCGACCCGGATGCCCTGCGCCGCGCCCGGTTCCTGCTGCTCTGGAGCCTGCTCGGGGGCATCTTGTGCCCGTTGTTCGCGCTACGCGAGTGGCTCACCTTCTCGAAGCCCTGGGCGGCGGTCGTGTTGCTCGCGGTGGGGCTGGCGTTCCTCGGCGTTCCGTACGTCTGCCGTCGGGTCTCGGTCATTGCGGCGGGAAGCACCGTCGGAGGCGCTCTGGCCGTTGCCCTCTTCAGCGTGGCCTGGACTCACGGCGGCATCGTCCCCACGGTGCTGATGTGGAGCGCGCTGATCCCGCTGGTCGTTTCCCTCAGCGGGACTCGCCGCGCTGCCTACGCCTGGACGGGGTTTGTCTTGCTGGGGTTCGCGGTGCTCGGCCTGCTTCGTACCCTCGGAGTCGAAGGTGTCGAAGGCGACGTGAAGGATCTCGTCACGCTGAGCGCGTTCGTCGTGGCGCTCACGTTCATCGGTCGAGCGTACGAGTCGGTGCGTGAACGGGTGGCGATCGACAGCGCCGAGGCGCAGCACCGGGTGGCCGTACAGGAGCGTCTCGAGAGCGTCGGACACCTCGCGGCCGGCGTCGCCCACGACTTCAACAACCTGCTCACCATCGTGCGCGGTTCGTCCCGCGTCTTGCTCGAGGAGCTCGGTCCGGCGCACCCACTCGCGGTCGAGGTGCAGGCGATCGAAGCCGCCGCATCGAACGGCGCTGCCATCGTGGGCCGCTTGCTCGCGTTCCGGGCGAACGACGCGACCGAGACCTCGATGTTCGACATCGGGATGGCGGTGCACGAGCTCGACGCCGTGCTGTCGCGGCTCCTACCCGAGGACGTGAGTTGCACGATGACCACCGCCGAGCACCTGTGGGTGAAGATGGCACCGGCGGAGGTCGAGCAGATCTTGGTCAATCTGGTGGTCAACGCGCGGGAGGCCATGCCCTACGGTGGCAAAGTCGAGGTGACGATCGCGCGCGCGAGCATCGGCCCCGGGGCCCCGACGTCCGTAGCGCTGCCCCCGGGGGACTACGTGGTGCTCTCCGTCACCGACACCGGCCCCGGCATCGCCCCCGAAGTGCTGCCGCACATCTTCGACCCCTTCTTCACGACCCACGCCGGGCGCGGAGGGACCGGGCTCGGGCTCTCGAGTGTGCAGCGCATGGCCCTGCGCGCTGGGGGGGACGTCCTCGTCCACACACGGGTCGGTGAGGGAGCTTCATTCCGCGTCTACCTGCCCTGCCTGCCCACCCCGGCGGAGTTCGAGGCGCTCGAAGCGCCCAGCCAGGCGGGGCTCGACCCGGCACAGCTCGCGCCCGCAATCGAACCCACCGCTCCGGGCTACGCGGAGAGCGACGACCCCTCCGGTGGCATCGTTCTTCCCCCAGCCTCCGCGGGCGTTGCACTGGTCGTGGACGACCAACCGGCCATCGCGCGCATCGCTCGGCGCTTGCTGCAGAAGTCCGGCTTCGAGGTGCTCATTGCGCGCACCGGATCCGAAGCTCTGGAGCTGACGCGCGCCAACGCCGCGCGCATCGACATCCTGCTGACCGACGTGATGATGCCGGAGATGGATGGTGCCACGCTGGCCGGCGAATTCCGCCGCCTGACGAACGGAGCGCCGGTCCTCTACATGTCGGGTTTCTCCAACGACGCCGAGGTCGCCCGCGAGGTCGACACCGGTGCCGCTGCCTACCTGCACAAGCCCTTCTCGCCGGACGAGTTCCGCACCGCCGTCGCGAACGCGCTCGGTCGGGACCGGATCAGCAAAGTAGCTTGACGTCGCGGCTCGGCGTGGGGCATTCCCCGAGCCTCGATGTCGTTACCCGAATCCCTTGCCCGGCGCCTCACGCTGCCGGTGGTCGGCGCGCCGATGTTCATCATCTCGACGCCCAAGCTCGTGGTGGCGCAGTGCAAAGCCGGGGTCATCGGCGCGTTTCCGGCGCTGAACGCCCGACCGCCCGAGCTGCTCGACAGCTGGCTCGGGCAAATCAAGGAAGAGCTGGCTCGCTGGGACGCGGAGCACCCGGAAGCACCCTCCGCTCCGTTCGCGGTCAACCAGATCGTGCACAAATCGAACGACCGTCTGCTTCACGATCTGGAGCTGTGCGTGAAACACCAGGTGCCCATCGTGATCACTTCACTCGGGGCACGCGAGGACGTGAACCGTGCGATTCACGACTACGGCGGGCTCGTGCTGCACGACGTGATTCACCTGAAGCACGCCAAGAAGGCCATCGACAAAGGTGCAGACGGGCTGATCGCCGTCGCCGCCGGCGCGGGTGGCCACGCCGGAACCCTCTCGCCCTTCGCCTTGATCCAGGAAATCCGGCAGTTCTTCCCGGGGCCGCTGGCCCTGGCCGGGGCCATCGCCAACGGCCGCTCGGTGCTCGCCGCCCGCGCACTGGGCGCCGATCTGGCCTACGTCGGCTCCGCCTTCATCGCCACGGAAGAAGCCAGCGCACCCGAGGGTTACAAACAGGCCATCGTGAGCTCGACCGCCGCCGACATCGTCTACACCAACCTGTTCACCGGGGTGCACGGCAACTATCTGCGGTCTTCCGTCACGAATGCCGGGCTAGACCCCGATGCACTGCCCGAGAGTGATCCGTCGAAGATGAGCTTTGGCTCCGGCGGTGGCGCCAAGGCCAAGGCCTGGCGGGACATCTGGGGTTCCGGTCAAGGAGTGGGGGCGATCCACGAGGTGCCGAGCGCGGCGGCTCTGGTCTCACGCCTGCGCCGCGAGTACGAAGAGGCCCGGCGCGAGCTCGCCCCGCCGGCGTGATAAAAGAGGCCTCCCGTGATCCCCAAAGAGCTGATCAAAGCCCTGCGCAAGATCGAGATCACGACCAACCGGCTCGCGACCGAGCAGCTGTCGGGCAACTACACCTCGGTGTTCAAGGGCCAAGGGCTCGCCTTCCGTGAGGTGAGGCAATACCAGCCGGGGGACGACGTGCGCAGCATCGACTGGAACGTCAGCGCGCGCATGAACGAGACCTACGTGAAGGTCTTCGTCGAAGAGCGCGAGATGACGGTCATGCTGGTGGTGGATCTCTCCGCCAGCGAGAGCTTCGGCACACGGCGCTCCAGCAAGGCCGCGCTGGCCGCCGAGGTCGCGGCGCTGTGCGCGTTCAGCGCCATCAAACACAACGACCGCGTGGGGCTGATCCTCACCAGCGATCAGATCGAGAAAATTGTCCCGCCCAAGAAGGGGCAGAAACACGTGATGCGGGTGGTGAGAGAGATCTTGGGCGCCAAGCCCGAGCGCACCGGGACCGATCTCAGCGTCGCGCTCGAGACGCTGTACAACGTGGCGCGGCGGCGCAGCGTCGCGTTCCTGCTCTCGGATTTCTACGCCACTGGCTACGAACGAACGCTGGCCCTGGCGGCCGCCCGTCACGACGTCATCCCGTGCATGTTGCTCGACCCGCGTGACGAAGAGCTACCCGACGTGGGGCTGGCGACCTTCGAAGATTTCGAGACGGGGGAGAGCGTCGTGGTCGACACCTCGAGCCCGCGCGTGCGTGCGCACTACGCCCACCACATGCGGGCGATGCGTGCGGAGCACATCAAGGTGTTCCGCAAGCTGGGGCTGGACCACGTGGTGATCCGAACGGACCAACCGTACGTGAAGCCGCTCCGAGATCTGTTCGCGCGACGGGCAAAACGCCTGCGACGCTGAGCGGGCTCGTCACCCGCCGAGCCCGAACACGAGGTCCTCGAACCGCTGCCAGTCAATCGACCAGAGCGCAGGCGTCGACACCTCCGCGCTCCGACAAGTGAACACACGACCGCCGGCGTCGAGCAGGTAAAAGGCTCCCTCGCCATCGGCTGCAAACAGCAAGTGGTCGGGAGTGTGTTCGTCGAAGTCCCAGCCGCGGTGTTCGGTGAGCACTCGCTCCGCGGGCGTCACATAGATGGGGCGGCGGCGGGACGTGGCGCTCGCATCGGGCTGCGCCACGCTGCCGTGCCCGCCGTTCGTGACCCGCAACAGGTCCAGATAGGGCGAGGGCAACGCAAACGGCGCGGCCTGGATCAGGCCGAGGAGCGCCAGACTGCCGACCGGCTCGCGCAGGCCGAAACCCCGGCGCTCGAGCTCCGCCCTGAGACCCGCGCCCATGGTGCTAGGTTACGCCGAGCCGCCGGGCATCGGCAGGGGGCAAGCGTGGGTACCGCGCAAATCCCCGAGAGTCCCGGCGCGTCGGAATAGGAATGGCCGCGAGATTGTCTTGGGCAAGCGGGTCGAGCTATAGCAAGCGCCGGTTTTTTCCGAAGAGCTTCGCAGAGATGGACACGATCAGCGCAATCTGTCGGAGGCTGCCCTGAGTGTGAAGGCGCGTGTGCTCGCCCTGCTCATCGTGGCTTCGCCGGCCAGCGCCCTCGCGGACGCAGGCACAGCTGCGGACGCCGGCGCGGGCGGTCGGGTCACAGCGACCTGCACGGAGCGCTGGCCAGAGGGCAAACCTCGACCGAAGCTGAGTGAGCAGTTCCCCACCCACGGAACGAGCGGGCACGCGGCCACCCTCGAGCTCGGCCTCGAGCATGGCAAGGGCGAGACCGTCCTGCCCGGCGGCTTCCGACTCGAGCTCGACAGCGAAGCCGCCCGCGTGCTCGAGCGCGCAGGCTTCGCGCTCCCGGATCCCGACGGCGGAGCGGGGCCCACCATCGGTGTCGTGCCGAGCGGAGAGACCGCGAAGAGCACGGTGCGCATCCCTCTCGTGCTGCTCCCGCCCAAACCCGGCCGTCACGAGCTGGAGCTGCCGCCCCTGCCGCTCGCCATCGCGCGTGCGAGCGGTGAGGTCGTCACTCTGTGCACGGCGCCGCACGCCATCATCGTCGACGACCCCATCGCCAGCACACCCAACGCGATGCCAAAAGAAAACCCCGCGCCGCGTCCGCAGCGCGAGGTGTGGACCGCGGCAAAACAGGTCGCCGTGGCGGCCCTGATCGCACTCCTGGTCGGCGCGCTCTTGACCTGGTTGGTCGGCCGCTGGCGCGCCCGACCCAAACCCGAACCCCCGCCCATCCCACCACGTCCACCCTGGGAGGTGGCCATCGAGGAGCTGGTCGATCTGCGCGCGCGAGAGCTGGTGAAGAACGAACGCTTCTCCGAGCACTACGCCCGCGTGTCGCACATCGTCCGGAAATACTGTGGCGATCGCTACGGCTTCGACGGGCTCGAGAGCACCACCCGCGAAATGCTGAGCGTGCTGCGCCGGGTCATTCCAGCCATCGTCGTGCTGCCGGAGATCGAGGAGTCGCTGCGCCACGCGGATCTCGTGAAATTCGCCCGGCTCACCCCGAGCGCCGACGAGTGCCGGGAGGCGCTCGAGCGCGCCGAGAACATCGTGCGCCGCACCGTGCCCCTGCTGACCGAGCCGCGGCTCCCGCCGCCCGGCGCCGAGCCGCCGCCCCCCGCCGAGCCGGACGAAGCGAGGGCACCGTGAGGCCGCGCTCGAGTCAGCCCAGCGAACTGCGGCGCCCGCGCCCTCGACCCAAGAGCGGGCTTGGCCGTCGCTGGCAGCGCGTCGCGGTACTGATCTTGGCGCTGCTCGCGGGTCTGGCGCTCGGTCTGCTCTACCCGGCGCTCTTGCGCGGCCCGGAGCTGCTGAGCGCGACCTGGCAGAACTGGTGGTTCCTGCCGCTGCTCGTGCTCGTCCCGCTGGTCTTCTGGCGCGCCACGTTCGGTGAAGACCGCCGCACTCCACGCCTGCGGCTCGGCACGCTCGCTCCGTTTGCCGTCGGCCCCGTCGGTTGGCACGTGTGGCTCCGGGACGTGCCGGGCGCTTTCCGCTCGGTCGGCCTCGCCCTGTTCGTGCTCGCGCTCGCACGTCCCATCAACACCCTGAACCCCGAGGTCAAGAACGAGCGCGGCATCGACATCGTGTTGGTCCTGGATCTGTCCGGCTCCATGCAAGCGGTGATCGACAACGTGCCTGAGAACCTGGCCAAGTTCATGCCGCGCGAGCGCGATCGGCGCATTCGCCCGACCCGGCTGGACGTGGCAAAGGCCGTGATCCGCGACTTCATCTCGCGGCGAAAGACCGATCGCATCGGCGTGGTGGTGTTCGGCAAGGAGGCGTACGTCTTGTCTCCACCGACCCTCGACTATCACCTGCTCGACGCCCTGGTCTCGAAGATGGAGCTCAAGCTCATCGAGGGGAGCGCGACCGCCATCGGCGACGCGACGGGGGTCGCCGTGGCCCGGCTGCGCCGCAGCCAGGCCCAGAGCAAGGCCGTGATGCTGCTGACCGACGGCGACAACAACGCCGGGCAGATCTCCCCGGAATACGCCGCGCACCTGGCCAACCTCATCGGCGCCAAGCTGTTCACGATCCAGATCGGAAGTGGTGAGGTGGCCGAAGTGCAGGACGGGTTCGACCTGTTCGGTCAACCCCGCTACGTGACGGTGCCGTTCCCGGTGAACCCGGAGCTGCTGAAGAAACTCGCCGATCAGACCGGCGGTGACAGCTACGTCGCGAGTGACGCCACCAAGCTGCAGGCGAGCTTCCACGACGTGCTCGACAAGCTGGAGAAGACCCGCTTCGAGGCCAGCATCTCCAGCTTCGAGGACATGTACCGGTTCCTGCTCTTGCCCGGGGTTCTGCTGATTGCGCTCGACGCGATCTTGCGCGCGCTGCTCCTGCGGAGGTTCCCGTGAAGTTCGCTCAGCCGGTCTGGCTGTTCGGAACGGCGCTCTCGCTGGTCGTGGCCGGCCTGCTCGTCGCCGGCGGGTTCCTGCTGATCCGCGCCGTTCGCCGCTTCGGTGACGAGGCGCTCGTCTCGGAGCTGCTGACGGGCAAACCGAGCGCACGCCGTGCATTCAAGGGTGCGCTCTTGGTGCTGGCGGTCGCGTTCGGTTTCTTCGCGGCGGCACAGCCGCAGTACGGGCGCGGCACACGCATCATCCCCGCCACCAACCTCGACGTGATCGTGGTGCTCGACTACTCGAAGAGCATGCACGCGCGGGACGTCAAGCCGTCCCGCATCGCCCGCGCCAAGACCGAGGTGGCGCAGCTCATCGCCGATCTGCCCGGGGCGCGCTTCGCCGCCATCGCCTTCGCCGGCGAACCGATGGCGTTCCCGATGACGAGTGACGGCAGCGCCGTCGCCCAGTTCTTCCGCCAGCTCTCACCCAACGACATGCCGGTCGGAGGCACGGCCATCGCTCGCGCCCTCGAGTCGGCGCGTGAGCTCTTCGGGCGTGACCCGCTGTCACGCACGCACAAAAAGGTCATCGTGCTGGTGACCGACGGGGAAGATCTCGAGGGTGATCCGGTGAGCGTGGCGCAGGCCGCCGCCCAGGACGAGGTCACCATCCACGTCGTTCAGATCGGCGGACGCACCCCCGAGCGCCTGCCCGAGGTGAACGAATCAGGTGAGATCATCGGCTGGCGCACCGACTCCGAGGGCAAACCCGTGACCACGCAGCTCTCGGTCGCGGGCGAGGCGCAGCTAGCCAAGATCGCAGAATCGAGCGGCGGCAACGTGGCCCGCAGCGAGGCGGGCTCGACCGGGATCCGGACCATCGCGGCGTCGCTGCGCAAGATGATGACGGGCGAGCTGAGTGAGCGAGTCGAGACCGTCTACGCCGACGTCTACCTGTGGCCGTTGATCCTCTCGCTCGTGCTCCTGTTCGTCGAGACCTTCGTGCCAGAGACTCCCCGGCGTGCGCGACCGGCGCGTCTGCCGCCGCCGGGCAAGAAGCGCATTCGCCGCGGCCGGTCGGTCAAGACTCTGGCCGCGGTCGGCAGCGGGGCGCTCTTGCCCCTGCTCTTGGCGGTGGGCTGCCAAGGCGGAGCTGATCGCCTCTTCGAACGCAACTCCCCCAGCGTCGACGAGGCCATCGGTGCGCTCGACGCCGGGGATGCCCAGGCGGCGGTCGGGCTGCTCGGTGAGTACCTGTCCACTGGCTCGTGTGAACAGGGGCAGATCGGCAGCAACGACCGCGTTCATCAGCGCTCCGCGGCCAGCTTCGACCTCGGCCTCGGGCTGTTTGCCATCGCCGAGACCTTCGGCAAACGCTTCGGTGACGAGCCGAACGGCGGCGACGCGGGCCTATCACCAGCCGAAGAAGCGGCGCTGGCGTCCCGCAGCGATCAGGTCGACTGCGCTCTCAAGATCGTCGAGCTGATCGCGCTCGACCCGAGTGTGCCCATCGATCTGCGCGCGCGGGCTCACTACCTCGCGGGCAACCTGGAGTTCCTGCGTCAGCGTTACCGCAACGCGGTCACCCACTACGATCGCTCGCTCAAGTTGATCCCCGGTATGGCAGACGACGCGGGAGATCTGATCGGGCGCGACGCCGCCTGGAATCGCGCCATCGCACTCCGCCGCGCCGAGGACGAGGACAACAAGAAGGACGCGAGCCAGGAGGCCCAGCCGGACTCGAGCGACGCTTCCGACGAACAAAAACCCGAAGGCGGCGACGGCAGCTCACCGGACGCGGGCGATGACTCCGGCGACGGCGGCGGAGGCGAGGACGGCGGCAACGATGGGGGACGCGACGCCGGGGACGACGGCAGCGGCCAGAGCTCCGGGCAGGACGGCGGGCAGGACGCCGGCTCGGACGCCGGAGGCGGCCCGAAGGACCCACAAGATCAGCCGCAGCAGCCAGAGCCGCAGCAGGGTTCGAACACCAACCAGGACGAACGCATGTTGGACATGCTGGAGCGCGCGCCGACGCTGCAGCAGCAAGCGGCGAAGAACCGCGCGCTTCAGCGCCAGGTGCGGACCGGCATGGAGGACAAGTGAGCGTGGCTCGGCTCGTGCGCGCGCTCTCCGCGGCGCTGCTCCTCGGGCTCGTTGCGCTCACCCCGACGCCGTCGTTTGCCCAGACCACCGCCACGCTCAAGACCCAGATCTCGAGCCGCAGCGTCGAGGCGGGTGAGAGCTTCACAGTCACGCTGACCGCCATGACCGACAAGGGCACGTCGCTGCCCCAGGGACCGGCTTTGCCCGTGCCCTCGGGGGTTAGCGCCCGCGGCCCCAGCGTTGCGATGCAGCAACAGGTCACGTTGCAGGGCGGAAGCTTTCAGCAGCGCTTTGGCATCAGCGCAACCTGGACGCTCGAGATCGCCAAACCAGGACGTTACCGGCTCGGACCGCCCAGCGTCACGGTGGCGGGAAGACGCGCCACCGGCGACGTGATCGAAGTGCAGGTCGTGCCGCCCGGCGCGACGCCGCGCCCGCGACATCGTGATCCGCTCGATCCGTTCGGGTTCGGGTTCCCCGGGCTGCCCGGGTTCGGCAGCGACGATGGCGTGCCGGCAGAAGAGCTGCCTCCGTTTCCGGAAGAGCTGCGGATTGCTCAGCCCGAAGAGCCCGTGGCCTTTCTGCGGGCCGTGGCCACGCCAACACGGGTCGTCGTCGGTGAACAGGTCACGCTGAAGATCTACGCCTACGGCCTGCGCGGTCCATTTCGCGAGACCAACACCTCTGAGCCGAGCCGTGAGGCGTTCCTGGCGCACACCATCCTCGAGAACTCGTACGGCGAGACCATGTTCCGCGTGCCGATCGGCAGCGAGACCTGGCACGCGAAGAAGGTGCGCGAGCTGGCGTTGTTCCCCATCCGCACCGGCCGGCTCACGATCGGCGCCATGCGCATGGGCTTCGATGGGCGAGGTTACCCGAGCTCGGGGCAGCACAAGGGCCTGATTCGCATGAGCGCCCCCCTCGCCATCGACGTCGTCGAAGCCCCGCTGGAGCGGCGGCCGCCCGGCTACAAAGCGGGCGACGTCGGGCGCTACGCGCTCAGCGTGAACGTCGAGCCAAGAGAGATCGCGGCGGGGGACGCCATCAGTGTGGTGGCCAAGCTCGAGGGCACGGGCAACCTGCCACTGACCCTGAAGACGCCGCAGAAGACCGGCGTGACCTGGCTGGAGCCCACCACCGTCGATGAGATCGAACCGCGGGGCTCGCGGATCGGGGGCTGGCGAAAGTTCTCCTACGTCGTCCGCATCGATACACCCGGTGACATCGACCTCGGTGAGCTCGCGCTACCGTACTGGGATCCCGAACGTGAGTCGTACGATGTCGCGAGCGCACCCCTCGGCACGATCAAGGTCCGGCCGAGCGCCGACGTGGCCGCGCTGACCGCGCCCGAGGGCGACGCGATCGCCGACGCCATGACCCCGCGCAAGAGCCTGGGTGCCGCGGGCGGCACGCGATTTCTCCTGTCCGACGACGCCCGCTTCTGGTGGGCGATCTTTCTGGCGCCGCTCGGGGTGGTCTTGGCCGGAGCCGGGAGAAGACTCGGCAAGCGCCTGTCCGTGAGGCTGCGCGAGCGCGAAGCGAGCCATGGCTCCCTCGCTGCGCGCGCGCTCGCCGACGCGCGCGAGGCCCTGGCAAAGAGCGACGAGGCCGGAGCCGCAACCGCCAGCGAACGCGCGGTGCTGCTCGCGCTCGAGGGAGCGACGGGCCTCGCGGCGCGCGCGGTCCTGAAGAGTGAGCTGGCTGAAAAACTCGCGGAGCACGGGCTCGCGTCAGGGCTCGTCGACGACATCGTCATCTTGCTCGAGCGATGCGACGACCTGCGCTTCACCGGTGGCGAAGTCGAGGGTGGTGCGGCTGACCTGGTAGCGCGCGCGCAGACCATCGTGAAGGCCATCGCTCGCGGCGCGGGCAAGACATGAAGCGGAGTCGGCACGTCATGCTGCTTGCCTGTGTCGGCGCGCTCTTGACCGCAGCCGCCGCGAGCGCGGCCGACGCGGGCCCGGACAAATTGTTCGCCGACGCCCTCGCAAGCCTCGAGCGCGGCGCGCACGACGACGCCATCGACCGCATGGAATCGCTGGCGGACAGCGGCTTCGCTCACCCCGACGCGAGTTACAACCGTGCTGCGGCCTACGTCGCCCGCGCGCGTTCCGCGAACGCGCGCGCCGGCGACCTCGGGCGCGCCGCGGCGGCGCTCGAGGAGACACTGCTGCTTCGACCCAGCGACAGCAACGCCGAGCGCGCTCTCGAGCGTGTGCGCGGGGAGATCTCGCGCCGGCGCGCGCGTCAGGGGGCCGACCCCGTCGTCGCGAAGACCACGCTGGGAAGGGCCGTCGTGGGCCTCTTGTCGGAGACGGTCTGGACCATCCTCGCGGCCCTCGGTTCGCTATTGTCGAGCGTGGGCCTTGCGGCGCGGTTGATGGCGCGAGTGGACCGCCAACGCCTGGCAGCAACCACGGTCGCCAGCATTGGGGGGGTGCTGCTCGCCGTGTGTGGCGGCCTCGCGCTGACCGCGCGCCACTACAGATTGACGTCCCACCTCGCGGTGGTCGTCGTCAGTGACGCACGCCTGCTCGACGACACCGGCAAACCGCTGGTGCAGAAGGGTGGCGTCCCGGAGCACGTCTCCATGCCCGAAGGCACCAGCCTCTTCGTCCGCGAACGGAGCGGGGATCTCGCGCGCATCGACTGGGGCTCGACCGAAGCCTGGGTGCAGAGCGCGCAGCTTCAGGTGCTCAGTGATCGCTGAGGGCGCGGTGTCGCGCGAGCAACGACCGGGCGGGACGGATGTGTCGCGCGGCCGACTCGCGCGCACCGCGCTGCTCTGCAGCTTCTTGGCGACGCCGGCAGCCGGCGCCCAGACCTCGGCGCTGTGGGGGGTTCACGGAGAGCTGTGGAACCCCGCGAGCCGGCTGCCCGACTTCTCGTTCGCAGGCTATCGCGCTGGCGATCAACCCTTGCCGGTCGTCGCCGTGGTGGTGAACGTGCTCGACTTCGGCGCGAAAGGCGACGGCTCGGCCGACGACGCGCCCGCGATCCAGGCGGCCATCGACGCGGCGAGCACGGGCGCGGTGTTGTTGCCCAAGGGGCGCTACCGCATCGGCACGGTGCTGTCGGTCGACAAGAGCGGCGTCGTACTGCGCGGGGAGGGCTCGGGCATGGACGGCAGCGTGCTCGTGATCGACAAGAGCCTGAGCGACGTCTTTGGTCCTGATCCGAAGTGGTCCTACAGCGGCGGCTTCGTGCACTTCCACTCGGCGCAGATCGGCGTGAAGCTCGCGGCACTCGCGAGCCCCGCCGCGCGGGGAAGCCGCGGCATCACCCTGGCGTCCGCAGCGGCGCTTTCGCCGGGTCAGCTCATCGAGTTGCGCCAGGTCGATGGCGGCGACGGCAGCCTGGGACGCCATCTGCACGCGGAGCTCGCCGACAGCGGCACCTGTGCCTACCAGCTCCCGCTGCGCTTCGACTGGCCGGTGCGAGTCGAGTCCAGCACCGGGGCCGAGGTGACTCTGCGGCAGCCTCTCCGCACCGACGTTCGGGCGGAGTGGTCGCCCGAGCTGTGGACACTTCCGGCTCTCGCGGAGGTGGGTGCGGAGCACCTACGCATCGAGTTCCCGGACGTGCCGTACGCCGGGCACCTGAAAGAGCCGGGCTACAACGCTTTGTTCTTCAGCGATGGAGTGGTGGACAGCTGGCTGCGGGACGTCACGGTGGTCAACGCCGACGACGCGTTCTTGACTGAATCACGCGTAAAGAACCTGAGCGTCGTTGGCGTTCGGACGCTGGGCCGCCCGGGCCACCACGGGTTCAACTTGAACCAGAGCGCCGACGTATTGATCGACGGTTTCGAGATGGCGAGCGAGTGGTGGCACACCGTCACGATCGACCATCGCACCAACGGCACCGTAGTCACCCGTGGCACGAGCGCGCTGCCGATGAGCCTGGATCACCACCGCGACAGTCCGTTCGAGAACCTGTTCACGGAGCTATCCGCGTACGGTTTTCAGAGCGGAGGCTCCACCTGCGCGGGTCCGCAGGCCGGTGCGCGCAACACCTACTGGAACCTGGCCCCACCGATGAGCGCTCCGCTCTTGTGGACCGTGATGCAGAGCAACATCATCGGCAACCTTTCGCCCGACCTGACACCGAGCCAGACGCCCGACCGCGAGTGGATCGAGTCTCTGCCCGAACCGGACCCGCCGAACCTGTACGACGCCCAGCTCGCCGCGCGACACTGTGGCACCGCGTCGAACCCCTGCGCGCGCTACGTCTGGGCGCCGAGCGACGGAAGCTGTGAGGAGAGCCCACGTCCCGAAGGCGCGGCGTGTGACGACGGCGATCCCTCGACGACCGGAGACATCTGCAGCAAGAACACGTGTCGGGGCACCGCGGCGGACGACGATGCAGAAGCGAGCGGTTGTGGGTGCAAGCTCCAAGCGAGAGCGCCCGCCCACGGCAGCGGCCTGGCGTTGATGGCGTTCTCGTGGGCACTGCTCGCTGGGCGAGCACGCCGCGGCCGGACGGCGGCCGTTCTCGAGCGCGCTTCGCGCCGCTCTCACCGCGCCCGGGCCCGCGCGCTCAGACGCCGCCGTTCGTGGTGAACACACATTGTCCGTTGGAGCAGCCGAGCGGGGGCGGTTGCACACACGACGGCACCGGGCACGGGTTCTTCTTCTCCCAAGCCGTGCAGTGTTTGGTCCAGGCCGTGCCTCGCACGGTCGCCTCCGCAACGGTCAGCGGGGTCGACGGGCAGAGCAGGCAGTAACACTCGGCTTCGGACGTCACGAGCTTCGAGTACACACTGGCTGTGCAGTCGCTCGGGCTGCTGCAGGTCGAGGCACCGCCGCCGCTGCCGCCGCTCGCGCCGCCGGCTCCGCCGCTCGCGCCACCCGAGCCGGCTGCGCCGCCGCTCGCGCCGCCGGAGCCCGCGCTCCCGCCGGAACCCGCAACGCCGCCGCCGGACCCCGCAATCCCGCCGCCGGAGCCTCCGGTTGCCCCGCCGCTACCACCGGCGCTCGTCCCACCGGCGCTCGTTCCGCCGGTGCTCGCGCCGCCAGTACTCGCGCCCCCCGTGCCCGAGCCACCGTCACTGCTGTCACCGCCACACGCGGAGAAAGCCCCGAGCACGAATACTCCAAGAATCAAGCGTCGCATCGGTCACCTCTCGCGATGAAGGTCAGAAGGTTGAAGCGTAACACACGGAGCCGACGCGCGGCACTCACTGCGGAATGTTGCCGCAAATGATCTTGGCGTCGGCGAAGTCGGAGTTGTTGCCGTCGTTGCACTCGGCAATGGTGTTGTCGGGATCGACGACCGCGTAGATCAAGACGGACAGCCCCTGCGGGAACGTCGTCATGGTCGGCGTGAGCACGACGTTGCCGCCGGCGGGGATCGGCCCAGGCACGAGCTCATCGTGGATCGGCTTGCCACCCGACTGTGGGTCTCCGGCGTAGTACCGGACCAAGACGTTGCTGGCGGGCGCCGAACCATCGTTAGAGACGGTGGTGGGCACGGTGGGTTTCGTGCCCGGCGGGCAGCCCGTGGGCACGCCGATCTGCACCCGCAGGTCGGGCAGTTTGGCACCGGCCGACACCGGCTTCTTGAGGGTGTTGTTGGTTTCGTTGCACTCCCGCGCCTGATTGCCGTCGTCGACCACGACCTCGATCTGACCCGGCAATACACCAGGAGAGTTGTTTACCGCGTCGTAGCTCGCGGTGATCCAGATCACGTCGCCAGGCTCGAGACTCTGGGTGATGACGAAGGTCAGCGGCGCCCCGCCCGACACCTTGAGGGCCTCGGACAGGAGCGGCGAGAACCACTCGCCGTAGAAACCCAGCACCACGCCGGGGCCCACTCGCAGATCGCCGATGTTCGCGAGCTGCACCGTGATGTCGAGCTTCTTCGACAGCTGTCCGCAGGTTGCATCCGGCGACGACACCTGGATGGCCTCGACCGTGAGATCCGGCGCGACACCGCTCGAGCGCGGGTTCGAGCGATAGGTGTTGTAAAGGCGGCCGTTGTGCGGCTTCCAGCTCTCGGGCTCGAACAGCGGGATCGCGCCGTTCTCGGTGACGTTCGTCACGTGATAGGCGTGCTGGTTCCAGATCCGACGCGCGCTGACCCAGGTGTCCTTGGAGTCGCCCCAGACCTCGATGCCCGCGTTGTAGACGCCGGTCTTCTTCTCCGAGCAGAACCCACTCTCGGTGCTGGTCGCGAACACGATCTCCGCGTTGCCGTCGTTGTCGACGTCCGCCACCACCGGCTCCTCGATGCGAGTGCGGCTCTCGCTCGGTTGTTTGAACAGCTCCCCACCGTTCAGCCCGTCGTAGACCCGGAAGTTGCACTCGTCGTTGTAGATGACCTCGGCGGCCCCATCCCCGTTGAAGTCGAACACACTCGACCCGGTCACCCGGCTGGAGTCGTCTTCGGTGGTGCGACGCCAGCTGTTGTGCAGGCACACACACTGGCTGGTCGACTCGTTGCAAGAGAACTTGGCGGTATCCCCGCAGTCGCTGTCCTTCAGGCAGGTGGCGGCCGGCGGAGTGCGGGGTTTGTTGGTGTTCGAGTCCGTCACCGCCGTCCAGGCCGGGCACTCGGTGGCCGCCGCCTGGAGGTCGAACACGACGTAGGCCGCGCCGAAGGCCGTGCCGACCTCCGGGAACCCGTCGCCGTCGAAGTCGTCGACGTTCGGCGCGCCGCCGTTCAGCCCAGCCGCCGGATCGAGGTTGAGCATGAGCTTGCCCGTCTGCCCGTTGAACACGAGCAGCCGACCGTTGGCGACCAGCACGACCTCCGCCGCGCCATCCAGCGGGTTCTGTGGTCCCGGTGGTTTGGTCTGGTCCGTGCCGAGCACGTCGGCGATGGCACAGAAGCCTTCGCGATTGGTGGTCGGCAACACGGCCGTGGTGTTCACGGTCTGCCCGTCCCAGACCACCACCAGCTGACCGTCACACCAGGTCTTGCTCTCACCCGTCTCCGACCCCGTGCAGTCCGCGCGCTTCTTGGCTCCCGCCGGCGGCGTTGCCATGCGGTAGACGGTGCTGCCGGCGATCAGCTCCTGTTTCGAGTCGCCGACCAGGTTTGCCACACACGACACCGGGCCCTGCCCGTTCGTGCCGTTCATCAGCGAGCCCTCGAAGCGATCGAGGATCTTGAGCTTGCCGGCCGTATCCTTCTCCAGCGTGAAGATGCTGCGTCCGATCACGATCTCTGCGAAGCCCGCGTTGTCGACGTTGACGATCGCCGGCGTCGGGTCAGCGCCGTTGAACGAGTAGTTCGCGCTCTTCGAGATCGGCACCCCCTTGTTGTCGAAGATCAGGATGCCGTCGGTCTCGCTGATGCCGACGATCTCGGGCTTGCCGTCCCCGTCGAGGTCGCCCGCCGCGAGCACCGCCGTCGAGTCGAGCTCGCCGTTGGCGCAGGGGCACGCCATCGTGAGGGGGTCGCCCTCGTGCCAGACGGTGCTGCCGCAGGCCGCGAAGTAATCTTTCCCCTTGTTCTTGCCGCCGCCGTGCACGGCGCGGAGGGTGCCGTTGGAGGTGAACTCGGAGGCACAGAACGACGCAAACACGATCTCCGGGAAGTCTCGCTCGTCGATCACCCCGTCGCCGTTGTCGTCGTCCAGGTTCACGACCAGCGGTGTCATCACCACCTGAGTCGAAGCCGGGAACGGGCTGCCGACAGCCTGCGGGTTGGCAAAGGTGCCGCCCCAGGTGATCTCGTTGGTGGGCAGCACCTTGGTGAAGGGCTCAGGCGGCAGCGAGCAGGTCGGCGCGACGCCGGTTCCCTGACAGCTCGACACGTCGCACTCGGTGTACTGCGGGCAGTCCCAGTCGTCCTCGCACGGACAGCTCGCGTTGCCCGAACCGTCGTCCTTGCACGTGCTCTGAAAATACGGCGAGCCGCTGCCGCAGGTGACCTTCTTCTGGGTGCCGCTGCCGTTGGGTTTGCACACCAAGAGCTCCTGCCCCTGGCACTTCTGCTGCCCGGTCGTACACACGTCCGCCACACAGATGGTACCGTTGCAGTACTCGGTCACGGGACAGTCGACGTCGCTCTTGCACGAGTTGTCCTCGCAGTACGCACCGGCATCGACGACCACACACTTTTCGCTCGCCTTGCAGCCGAGCGCCGTGCAGTCGTTCGGCACGCAGGTCGCCGTTCCGCTGGTTGGATCACAGTGTTGTTCCTTGGGGCAGCTGGCTGTCGCACAGGGATCGGCATCAGGCAGCGACGTGTCTCCTGCGCTGCCGTCCAAGATCAGGCCTCCGGTCGCACCGGTACCGCCGACTCCGCCGCCGCCGACTCCACCGCCGCCCGCTCCGGCAGCACCGCCACCGCCCGTGCCGGACTTGTTCGCCACCTCGGCGTCCCCGCCACACGCTAACGGCAGCACGGATCCCAGAGCCACGCACCCAATCGCCCAAGCGAGTCCTCGACGCATGGCCGAATGATAGCGCGACTCGGGCCCCAACGGCTCGGCGGTTGACACATCGGAGCAGGAGCCCTCTCGTTCGACGCTTCCGCCACCAAGGGGACACCAGAATGCAGACGCAACAACGACGAGCAATGGTTCGAACCACGACCTGGGCGGTGCTCCTGACCGCCGGCGCGTTGCTCGCTTGCAAGGGGGGCAAGGCCAAGACCGAGACCTTCGCGGCGCTCGACAAACACGCGATCGACTACGGCAGGTGCGAGGTCATGAACGAGTCCAAGGAGGAGGTGAACGGCAAACCCGCCTGGATCGCCGCCACGCTGTGCCGCGCGCAGTTCAAGAAGAAGGTGATGGACGAGCTCAGCGACACCAAGAAGTTCGAGGAGTACTTCGAGGAATGGAAGAAAGAGAAGGGGGCCAAGGCGATCGCCGACGCCCGCGCCGCCCCCGCCGACACCTCGGCGCCGGCTGCTGCCGCCGGTTCGGACGACTGCCCGAACGGTGCCGGTTGTCTGAACCGCTGCCGCTCCGAGTGCGAAGGAAAACACGGCAAGCTGATGGATCTGGACAAGATGCGCGACTGCACCAAGGGCGGCGGCGGAGCCGAGTGTGTCACCAAGGCGACCAACCAAGAGACGCGCAAGTGTTTCTTCGGTTGCCGCGGCCTACCGATGCCCGATTGACGGTTCAGAACGGCGCGGCCTCCTTCGCAGAGATTCACAGGAAGGCGGAAGGACAGTGATTCAGCGGGATTCGGAGGACGCAGCACGGACACGCGCAAGCCCCGCTCAAATCCAAATCCTCCGCCCTTCCGACTTCCTGTAAAATTTCTGCCTCTTCCTCACCTCTAGAACGCCGACAAATCCTCGAACGCGCCCCGGGACATCCACAGCCGCGCTCGCAACCGAGTCGGTGCATCACGCGAGACCTCGAAGCTGAAGGCCATCGGCTCCTTGCCCCGCGCTGGCAACCTTCCAAGCCGCTCGCGGCGCCAGCCCCACGGTTCGGACATGCTGACGAACCGCAGCAGCCCGCCAATGCCGGCGAGACTGGTGAAACCGCCACCGCGCACGTCCGCGTCGCTCCAGGCCTCGGGCGGAAAACGCTCCGCCGGGCGCGCGGACTTCTTCGTCAGCTGCGCCATTCTCGCGAGCATGGGCCCCTCCTGAATACCGAAACCGACCCAGGTTCGCTCCCCATCAGGCAAGAGCACCACCACGATGGAGTCGTTCGGCGCGCGTTCCGGCGGCTGCACGCGCCAGTGACGCACACAGTCGTCGAAGAACTTCCCTGGTAGCGGCAGCTGATACACCGCACTGCCCCTGGGGAAACCCCTCGGCGCGGGCTTCTTCCTGATCTTGCCGAGGCCTGCGCAGAGCCGCGGTAGCTCGCGGTACGCCAGCTTGCCCAGGTCGCCGCGGTTGTAGGCATTCATCCCTCGATCGAGCATCAGCGCCAGCTCCGCTGAGCGCTCGGGGAATCCGATGAGGTGCCAGCCGTAGACGGACAGCGTCTTTTCCCACAGCCCACGTCCGCTGTGCCGCACCGAGGTGGTGTCTTTTCCAAAGGCGTCCCCCTGCGCGTACAGATACGGCCCACGCTGCAGGAACGTCCGGACGACGAGCTCCAAGGACTCGCGGCTCACCGGAGCGCCCCACTCGGCGCGCAGCCACTGCTCGAGCGACGCCTGCGCTTCGTCCGCGCGCGCAAGGGATGCCCCCGAGAAGAACCCCGCGATGTCCGTGTCGTCCGGCAGCGAGCGGAACATCGCGACCAGCTCGCTGTTCCTTGGCTGGAGCGTGGCGAGTGTCCTCGTCGTCCACGCTTTCCTTCCCTCGAGCACGGCCTCGAGCTCGAGCTCCACCCCGGGACGCGACGGCTCCCCCGCGCGTGCGCTGAGCCGCAGCTCGGCGAGGTCGGACCAGAGCTCGAGCGCATCGTCCAGCAGCACCGGCAGCGCGCGCTCCAAGCCTGCCGAGTCGTTCTGGCGCGCGACGAGCACGCGCGACAGGTTGCGCAGCTTCTCGAGCTCGAGCTTCGGAACGCGCCGGGGATACAACACGACCACGAGCGGCTCGGGCCCGAGCTCTCGGGTCGGCAGCCCGCGCGCTGCGTACGGTCCCAGTCGCTCGAGCGCGTCCACCGAGGTGCCGCAGATGAGCCGCGCGCGGGTGGGGCCTCGGGCCACGGCGAGCCAGCAGGCCGTCGGCGCCGTGCTCGCCGTCGCGGTGAAAGCGAGGCGCTCGCGCGTGGAACGGCCGAGCTCCACCTCGCCCGCGAGCGCGAGCGACTCGAGGGCGGCTCGCGTCGCTGCGAACGACACGACCGCGATCGAGACCACCACGTCGGGCCCACCGGCAACGAGCTCGGCGGCCGACTGCACTCCGAGCGCGAGCTCGATCGGGGCTTCGGCGAACAGCTCGCGGGCGAGCCCCGGAAGGCGGCGGTCGATGAGGCGCAGCGGGTTTTCCTCGAGCCCGTTGCCGGGAGGGAGCAGGTTCGAATTGCGCAGCGCGGGGCCATCGATGCGGGCCGCGAGCAGGAGCGACTGCGGTTCACCCACGGCGCTCGTGTCGAGCGGCGCCTCGCGCGTTGGCGGTGGCGGCTCGGCGTGATGTACGGCCGCAGGCCGGCGCGGCGCGGGCTGCGCCCCGGCGCACGCCGCTGCGGAGAGCCCGAGCGCGAGCAGCCAGCGCTTCATTGGGGTTTGCCCGCTTCCGTTCCCTCGCCCTCGGCACCCTCCGGCTCGGGGCACTTCTCGCCCGTGTAGCCGGGCTCGCCCTTGGGCACGTTGCACGGGTGAACGATCACCCGGCGCGTGCGCGCCTTGTACACGACTTTCCGTTTGTCTTCGCGCTTCGTGCCGTCCGCGAACGTGACCTGACGGGTCACGAACACCGTCCACCCGATCTGGCCCGCCTCCATGGTTTTGTCCTTCTCCGGCGGCTGGGTGAGATCAGGGATGTATTCGATGGGCGCTTTGACCAGGTTCTGCTGCGGCGAGACCTTGATCGAGACCTTGCGCCCGCCGTTGTCGCCGAACACCTTCACGGTGATGTGGTCGTCGCCGTACTCGGTCCAGATCAGCGCCCCCGCTTCGCTGTCGTTCTTGAATGCAACGTCGGGCTTGGGCCACGACAGCGTGGCGTCACGCCCCATCGGGTAACGCGCGAACCAGTAGGTGTGTGGCATGCGCTCGGTGATGTCGTAACCACCCACGAACAGCGCGTTGAACAGCGTCGTCGCGAACTGACTCACGCCCCCACCCAGCGAGTCGACCATCTCGCCTTCTTCGATGGTCGGCGCGGGTTTGAAGCCCAGCTTGGCGGAGCGCGGACCGATCAGCGCGTTGACACTGAAGCTCTCGCCGGGTTTCACGATCTGGCCCCGGAGCAGGTCCGCGATCAGGTGAATGTTGTCGACCCGCGGCTGGCAGCAGGGGTGATGGGTGGTGTATTGGCCGACCAAATGCCTGACGTTGAGCGCCGCGAGTGCCTCTTTGCTAAGCTCTGGCGCGGCGCCCTGCTCGAGTGGCAAGGGCCCGTTCCTGCCGGGCAGGGCTGCCGCCTCCAGCAGCTTCGCCGCCACCGTCTCGGCCCGCAGCACGGCGCCGGGGCTTCCTGCCTCGATGCTCACGCGGTCGCCCTTCTCCACGATGAAGTGAGCGTTCACAGGCGGCGCCTCGAGCCCCGCCCGAACTCGAGCCAACTTCTCTTCCACGACTGCGTTGTCGAGATACAGCGTGACGCGCGGCGCGGCGGGCGTTGGTGCACGGCTGCGCAGGGCTCGCGTCAGCTCTTCCTTCTCGAACCGAAGCACACGTTCCCCCTCACCGCTGAACGTCACGGGCTCGGCGAGCAAACGCTTGGCCTCCTCGACCGCGCTCTCCACCGCACCCGCCGCAATGAACGGCTCGCGCTCCACGAGCGGAACCTCGACGGGCTCACGCGGCCAGCTGGCGAGCCCGCGCACGAGCGACGCGACGGCGCTGTCGCCATCGATGACATGACCCTTGCGTGGAGGGTCCGCTCGGACGCCACCGGCATCGGCCACCACGCCACCGCTGAACGGGAGATCGACGTGCGCCTTCTCCCACTCGTCGAGCAGTGCTCGAGCCCGGGTGAGGTCGAGGGAGATCTCCAAGGGCAGCCGGAGCGGCGAGGAGAACCGCGCAACCCAGAAGCGCAAGTCACGGAACACTCCACCCTCTCGCCCTGCTGCCATGGCACGGCGCGCCGTCGCGGCCGGAGCCACCG
The DNA here is from genome assembly GCA_016706225.1 of Myxococcales bacterium. NCBI lineage: Bacteria > Pseudomonadati > Myxococcota > Myxococcia > Myxococcales > Myxococcales bacterium. Next base: position 563,122 of record JADJKB010000024.1, on the reverse strand, counting down.
AAAGCGTGAGTTTCTCGGGATCGACGCTGACCTCGCTGGTTCGGACCCGAGCTGGGAGCGGGGTCTTTCGCAGCCGTTCATCGAAATCGGTAGCAACGCGCGCAACCTCGGCCTCGCTCATGCCGCCCACGTCGACGTCGCCGATGTGCACTCCTCGCACCACACGCCCGGAATGACGCGCGCGGTCGAGCGTATAACCAGCGGCGAGCACGAGTGGCAGGAGTACGAGCGCGAAGATCGCTACGCGACGCCACTGCCAGCGGCGGCTCACTGACACCTCGGGCTCGTCCTCGGGTGTGTCCCCCGTGGCGGGCCCGGGTGGCGTACTCTTCCCTGCGTTCGCTGCCACGCTTCAAGTCCCGGTGAAGCACAGGGAATCTCGGTCAAGCGGGCGTCGAACACAAGCCTCGACTGGGTCCTCGGGCGTGACAATCGCGCATTATTGAGCTTGCACTCTGGACCTCCGTGCTAGAAAGAGAGTCAGAGTGTGGGTCCGTAGCTCAGCCATTCGTCCCGTCCCTTCGTACGCACGCGTGCCAACCCACGCGCTCGAGTCGGTGCGCGAGAGCTTGGCGGAAGATGACGACCGCGCGCGCGAGCAGCTCGACGCGGCATTCGAGCGCTTCGAGCGCTCACAGCCGGCTCTCGCAGCGCGGGTGGCCGAGACTCTGGGCAAGCCCCTCGACGAGACCGCGCTCGCGCTCGGGTACTTCCTGGCGCTGGCAGTCTGGCTCGCGTTCGAGAAGATCCACGGCGAGTACGTGTCGGAGATCCGAGAAGACGAGATCCAGGCAACGGAAGAGCTCCTGAGCCTGGACGAAGAGCTGCGCCGCGCCGATCCGGCCGAGGCGCTCGACAGCGACGACGTCATCGGCATGGAGCAGCCGCACCTGGTGGAGTTCGTGCACGAACACGTGGACGCCACCCTCGAGGCCCACGCCGACGAGGTCGACGTCGATGACGTCCACCTGGTCTACCGCACGGTGCTCATCGAAATCCTCGCGCTTTCCTACGCGGTCCAGCGTCCGAGCGGGTACCCCGTCGCGAAAACCGAGCTTTTGGCGTAGCCTTCGGCCGCGAGCGACCCCCCGTCGTTCGTCTGGAGCCGACATGCGCCACCGCTACGCCTCGAGCTCATCGAAGCTCAACTTGCTTTGGATGTTCGCAGTCCCCTCCGCCCTCGCGATCGGGTGCGGCGGCGTCACTGACATCGGTTACCAGGGACCCGACGCCAGTGTCAGCGGCAGTGGTGGCGGACCCATCACCGGTGGCGGCACGACTGGCGGAGGCGGCACCGGCAACATGGCGGGCACCGGAGCGGGCGGCATCGCCGGCTCGAGCGGAGTCTCCGGCGGCGGCACCGGCAACGTCGGCGCAACGGGTGGCATCGGTGGCTTGGGCGGCAGCGGTGGCGGTGTGTTCTGCGGGGGCACGAAGTGCGACCCGCCGGCGATCCCCATCGGCCAGGTCGACGCGTGCTGCGTTGGTGACAAGTGCGGCGTCAGCTCGAGCCTCATCGGTGGGCAGTGCATCGAGCTCGGCCAGACCGGCAAGCTCGACCCGACCTGTCCGCCGCAGTCGATCCAGGGCATCACGCTTCAGGGTTGCTGCAAACCGACCGGGATCTGCGGCCTGCTCGACACCTTCATCGGTGTCGGCTGCGTCGATCCCGCTCAGGTGGGTCTGCCCCCCGGACCGAAGTGCGGCGGCGGCGGAACCGGCGGAACCGGCGGAACCGGTGGAACCGGCGGAACCGGCGGAACCGGCGGCGTGATGACCGGTGGAACCGGCGGCAGTGTGACGGACGCAAGCACGGGTGGAACCGGCGCAGTTTCGGCCGATGCCGGCCTCCCGGGCGAGGTCTACTGCGACAACGCCCCGAGCGCGATCGTGTGCGGAGCCACGCAGAATTGCTGCCTGCTCAACCCGGGCGCTGAGTACTGCACGGACAAAGCAAAAGCTTGCGCGTGCACCCAACCGAACTGTGATGCCACGACGGTGAGCTGCGACGGCGCGGAAGATTGCGGCGCGGGCGAGGTTTGTTGCGGCACGTTCTCGAACCAGGCCAACGCCTACACCACGCTCAAGTGCCAGAAGACCTGCGCCGCCACGCTCGAGCGCGAGATCTGCAAACCCAGCGGCACCTGCTCGCAGAGCGGCCAGAGCTGCTCACAGTCCTCGTTCTTGCCGAGCTACATCTGGCGCTGTAACTGAGAGCTCGGGGCCGCGGCGGGCGGTGACGCCCAGCCGACTCCGCTCGAAATCACAGCCCGAGCACGTAGACCGCGCCCGTGCGCTCCGCGACCAGGGGCGCGCCCACGACCAGGTGTTTGGGGGTGAGCGCGAGGGTGTAACCGAACCAGTCCTCGTTCTTGCCGTCCGGCGCGCGCACGGTCCGCTCGAGCTTCCAGCCGGCGGCGCTCTTCTTGTAGAGCAGTACCCGACCGGCCTCGACCAGGTGGAAACCCACCGCGAGCAGGTCGTCGGTGAGCGCGAGGGCGGCATCCGCGAGGCCCACGGTCAGCGCCGGCGTGATCCGCGCGCTCTCCTGCCAGCGCCCGTCCTTCTCGGCGAACACACTGATCTGTTTGTTGCTCGTTGCCGCAAGCTGCGCGCCGTGGACGACGACCGAGCTGCCGAAGTGCCCCAGCTCCGCCGCGCCGGTCTCGCTCAACTCCGCTTGCTGGTGCAGTCCAGTCTTGTCCTTGCGGAACACGAACACCGCGCCTTGCTCCGAGACTTTGCCCGTGAAGGGCGCGCCGACGACCACGAGCTCACCGCTTGCGCTGAGCATCTCCGCGGGACCACTCGGGTGGCGGAACGGCAGCGGGGGTTTGGCCACGAAGCCCTGTTTGCCGCCCTCGAAACCATACAGTGCGCCGCCCATTTCGCGGGTGTTGGTCACGATCACGCTGCCGCCCGCGAGTGCCACACCAATGCCGAAAGAATCGTCCTTCTTGCCGTCCGAAGCGCTCAGTTTGACCGGCTTGGCCCAGGTCGCGCCCTCCACCGCAAACACGTAGGCCGCGCCGGTCTCCGGGCTCTTGCCTCGATCATAGTGGGCGCCAGTCACAGCCAGCGTGCCGTCGAACGCCAGCGCGTTGCCGATCTGATGCGAGCCCTCGACACCGAGCTCCGTCTCGAACGCGAGCTTGCCCGCTTTCACCTGGTAGACGAACAGCGAGCCAGGATGGGAGTCCTCGGTCTTGCCTTTGCGTTTGTGGGCGGCCACGACCACACGCTCGCCCGCCGCAGCCACCGCGTAACCGAGCTCGTCCCCGACCCCCACGTCGGCCGGCAGACGGATCACGTTGGCGCTGTCAGACTTCCCGTCGGCACTCGGTCCCTCGGCGCTCGACGACGCACTCGGCGTCGGGCTCGAGCCAGGAACGGCTGCGGAGCTCGGCGCCGGCGCCGGTGCTGGCTCCGTCTTGCATCCGACCCAACACGGCGGGACGACCCACACGAAAACGAGCGAACCGAGCAAGCGACGTGAAATCGAAATCGGTGCCATGCATCGCCCCGAGACGTCAGCCCTCGTCCGCGCCGGCATCGCGAGCACCCTTGGCCTCGGCCAGACGCTCACCGATGATCCGCCGCAGCGCCGGCAGATCATAGCGCAGGGGACGGATGTCCTCGGACTGGTGCGCAACCTCGCGCATGATGGCGTCGGCATGCTCCCGAGGTTTTTCCGGGATCTTGAGCGCGTCGCCGAGCTTCTTCAGCGCAGCGACCTCGTCTTCGGACACATCGCCGTCCAGCCAGGTCATCCACGACGCCACCGCGTACACGAACAGCTTGTCCTCCTTGGACATGCCGCGCCGATCGATCTCGCCGATTTCGACCCGGGACTTGGTCGCTTTCTCGAGCTCCTCGACCTCCGCCAGCTCGAGCCCCTCTTCCATGGCGGTTCGAACGATCGCGTCGGCCTCTTCGGGGTCCAGATCCCCGTCGGCCCAGCCGATCGCCGCGAGCGCAATGTATACGTCCAACCCGAGCTTTTGCTTTTCGTCCGCCATCCGAGCCTCCGACAGTGCCTGCTTCTACCACGGGCCAACTGGGGCTAACATCCCGCCGAAAATGTCCTTCCTTCCTCGCCCGAGGCTGTCGCAATCGGTGCTCACCGCATGCGTCTGCCTGCTCGTCGCTCCGTGGTGTTTCGCCGGCAAGGCGGACGACAACGCCAAGAAGACTCTGCGCGAGGCGATGGAAGAGGACTACCTCGCGACGAACATGAGCACCGCGGTGGCCAAGCTGCGCAGCGCGCTCGCGGTCTGTCAGAAGAGCACTTGCAGCAAGGACACTCACGCCGCACTGCAGGGCGCCCTGGGCATCGTGTACGCCGCCGGGCTCAACGCCCACGAGGACGCCGTTGCTGCGTTCAAGAAGATGCTCGAGGCCGATCCCAAGTCGGTGCCTCAAGCTGCCTACATGACGGTCGACGTGCAGGCCGACTTCGATCGCGCGCGCGCCGAGACCAAGGGCGCGGCCAACCCGACCCCAGCGCCCCCCAGCAACGTCGCCGTTCTGAAGGAGAAACCCTGGACCGAGCAGGCGACCTACCACCCCGTGCCGGTGTTCGTGTCGGCACCCGAGGACGTGAAGGTGTCGCGCGTGGTCGTACGCTACAAGGCCCCCGGCGACTCGGACTGGCGCGAGCTTCCGATCAACAAACACAAGGCAGGGTTCGGCGGTCTGATCCCCTGCGCCGCGGTGGAGCGGCCCGGCGCGCTCGTGTACTACGTCACCGCCTTCGACTCGAACCTCGACCGCGTCGCCAGCGCCGGGTCCGCCGAAGAACCGCGCAAGGTCGAGCTCAAGGCCGCCATCAGCGGGCGCCAACCTTCGCTGCCTGGCAACGTTCCGCCGGAGGAATGCCCGCGACCCGTCCAGGGCCTTTCGTGTGAAACGAACGACGATTGCCCCGGGGACAAGGTCTGTCACGAGCTGGCGTGTGTCGATGAATCCAGCCTGGAAAAACCCAAGAGCGACGAGCCTGTGGACAACACACCGCGCAAGCACAACTGGCTCTCGCTCTCGTTTTCGCCCGACCTCACGGTCGTCACCAGCGAGAGCGACGCCTGCAGCGCGAAGGCGCAGCAGGGCGGCAAGCTCGCCTGTTTCTTCAAGGGCGACGTGCAGTACAACGGCTCACCGCTGACCGGAAATGGCAACTCGTTGAAGGGCGGCGTCGGCCTCGGCTCGATGCGTGTGCTGGTCGGTTACGAACGCCTGATCGGGACCCGTCTCACACTCGGCACGCGACTCGGGTTTGCGTTTTCGGGAACGCCCAAGCGTGCCGGTGGCAAGACCTTCTTGCCCTTGCACGCCGAGGCCCGCGGCGCCTACTGGCTGGGCAAGGATCCGTTTGCCAAGGCCGGCGTGCGCGCCTACGTGCTGTTGAACGGGGGCGTCTCGCAGGCGTCGGCCCGGCTCACGACCGAGGTCGTCGAGGACGACGGCACCGGCAATCGCTCGACCCGCAAGCTCGACGTCTACAAGACGAGCGGCCCATTCTTCGGCGGCGCCGGCCTCGGTGTGCAGTACGCCGTGTCCCCCGAGGCCGCGATGGTCATCGAGGTCGCGGGCCGAGCCATGGTGCCGGACTTTGCGCCGGTGATTGCGCCATCCCTCGGCTTCGCCTACGGCATCTGAGATGAAACTCAGCGCCGACGCCAAGCTGCCCTTCCCTCGCCCGGTGGTGTTTGCTGCCTATCGCGATCACCTCGTCGATCTGGTCGAGTTTCTGCCGAACATCCGCAGCATCGAGCAGAAGAGCCGCAAGGACGACGGCGCGGTCAGCGAGCTCTTCAACGAGTGGCACGGAGGCGGCGAGATCCCGGCTGCCGCCCGGGCCTTTCTCAGCGAGAACATGCTGTCCTGGTCGGACTACGCCACCTGGAACGAAGCCGAGTGGACCTGCAGCTGGCGCATCGAGACCCACGCCTTCACCGAGGCGGTGCACTGCACCGGCAAGAATCAGTTCATCGAGGTCGACGCTGGCACTGAGCTCCAGATCCGCGGCGACCTCGACATCGACGGGAAGAAACTCAAGGGTGTGCCGTCGCTGCTGTCCAAGACCGTGGCACGAGCGGTCGAAGATCTGCTGATCAAGAAGATCACTCCCAACCTGCTCAGCGTCAGCGACGGACTCCGCGAGTACCTCGAGCAGCAGCAATGAGCGCCGTGCGCGTGCTCTATTTCGCCGGGGTCCGCGACCTCGTCGGAGCCGCGGAAGAGGAGCTCGAGCTGCCGGAGGCCGTGCGTACCCTCGAGGCGTTCGTGCCGGTACTCGTGCGAGCCCATCCCCAGCTCGAAGGGCGACTCGTTGGCGTGCGGTTTGCTATCAACGAGACCTTTGCGGCGGCGGCAGATCCGGTCGCGGGTGGCGACGTGGTCGCGGTGATCCCGCCAGTCGCGGGGGGCTAGCCCGCGCCCGCCGGGGGCGCGGCGGCGAGGCTTCGCGCTCGCTTGCGCACTCCTTACGCTCTCCCCCCTCCCGCTGGTGGTTCCTCGTCTCCGCAAGGAGCTTGTCATGGCAAGTATTGCCCGGACGAGGCACCCGCGTCCCGGCCATCCACCGCACCTTTGGCGCGGACCACAATCCATGCGTGGACGCGATCGACATGATCCAGCTTTTTCGCCAGCGGATTGAACCCCGTCCGAACCAGAAGCAAAAATTTCCGCCCAGTCCGCTATGCTCTCGGCCCGTGCCGAACAGCTACCGGATCGGCGCCGACGAAAATGGTCTGGGCGCGCGGCTCGGTCCGCTGGTCGTGACCGCCGTGCTCGCACGCGTCGAGCCGGAGGCGGTGCGCCTGTTCACCCGCAAGCTCCCGAAGTCGATCGCCGAGCTGATCGGTGACAGCAAGGAGCGCATGAGCCACTCGGACGTGGCGCTCGGCGAGGCCTGGGCGCGCGCTCTCTCGGCCCCGAACCTCGAGACCCCCGACGCGATCTTCTCGGCGCTCTCCCTCGAAGGCGCGACGCGGCTGCGCGCTCCCTGCCCGCGCCAGGCCGAACGGCAGTGCTGGTCGGTCGAGGGCGAGTGGTTCAGCGCGGACCCGGCGCTGGTTCAGGCCGCCCTCTCAGTTCGAACCGAGCTCAGCCGGCGCGGGCTCGAGCTACTCTCGGTCAAGAGCAGCGTGGTGTGTACCGAACGCCTGAACGATGCACTCTCGCGTGGCAAGAACCGCTTCGTGACCGATCTTCACGCCATGGAAGCCCTGGTGCTCGATCACCGCGAGCGCGCCGGCGCGGATGTGCTGGCGGTGTGTGGCAAGGTCGGCGGCATGGGCGACTATTCGCGCTTCTTCGGGCCGCTCTCGGGGCGTCTGCACGCGGTCATCGAACAGCAGCGGAAGCGCAGCGCCTATCATTTTCCGAAGCTGGGCGAGCTCCAGTTCGTGCAAGACGCCGACGCACGCGATCCACTGGTCATGCTGGCGTCGCTGGTGGGCAAATGGGTGCGCGAGCTGCTCATGGCTCGCATCGGGCGCTGGTACGCGACCGCTGCCGACGACGGTGTGGCCTTGCCCAGCGGTTATCACGACCCCGTCACCGCGCGCTTCGTCGAGAGGACGGCGCTGGTGCGCGCGGCGCGGCGCGTCCCCGACACCTGCTTCGAGCGCACGAAGAGCGGTGATGGCTGACCCGAGCTCCCGCATCCGGACCGGCCCGATCCCGTTCGAGGTCGCGCGCTTCGGTGCGCCTCTCGCCTTGGGCATGGGGCTTCAGGTCACGTTCAACCTGGTCGACGCCTATCTGATCTCGCGCTTACCCCACGACGTGGCAGGGCCTGCGCTCGGCGCCATCGGCATCTGTGATCAGCTCGCCGCCCTCGGCACCATCGTGAGTTACGGACTGAGTGTAGCAACGGCGGCCATCGTCAGCCGAAAACAGGGCGCCGGCGATCCGGCCGGGGTGCGACAGACGGCGTGGCAGTCGCTCCTGTGTGTGCTCGTCCTGAGCGCGATCTTCTCGGGCCTGGGATTGTTCGGCGCGCACTGGCTGGTCGCAGATCTGGTGGGCGCGAAGGGTCAGGTCGCGGTCCTGGGGGCCGAGTACCTGAAGGTGATGCTGGCCGGCAGCTTCACCATCTTCTTGCTGCTGCACTTGACCACACTCCAACGTGCCCTCGGCAGCAGCAAGACGCCCGCCTCCCTCCTGGTGCTCGCCAACGTGCTGAACTTCGTGTTCGCAGTGTTGCTGGTCTACGGGCCCGGTGACGCTCCCCCGCTCTTCTCCTGGGGCCCGCCCGTCGCCCGAGTCCTGGGGATCCCGCGGCTCGAGCTGCTCGGCGCCGCGTGGGCGACGGTACTGGCTCGCGTGGTCGTGCTGATTCCGCTGACGTTCTCCCTGGTCCGTCGTTTCGGTCTGTTCGGCAGTGATGGCCGCGGACGACCGGACCTTGGTGCCATGCGCTCGCTCTGGCGTGTCGGCTGGCCGTCGAGCACACAGCTGGTCGTACGCATCGCGGCCATGCTGGTGATGCACTCGCTGGTTGCACGCGCTTACACCACGGCCGCCGACCAGTCGGCGACGACCGCCCTCGGCATCGTGTTCCGACTCGAGACCATGGCGTTGTTCGTCGGGCTGGGCTGGGGCAGCGCCGCGCAGACCTTCGTGGGCCAGAACCTGGGTGCAAAGAGCCCCGAGCGCGCCAAGGCGAGCGGCTGGTACGCCGCCCTGTACAACGCGGCCATGATGGCGCTCCTGGCCATCGCGTACCGGGTGTGGGGCGGGGATATCGTGGGGTTCTTCGACCGGGATCAGCAGGTGATCGACCTCGGCGTGAGCTACGTCGGCACCGTGGGTCCGAGCTACATCGGGCTCGGCATCGGCATCGTGCTCGGCGCGGCGATCCAGGGCGCCGGCGCGACGAAGCTGACACTCAGCCTCGACAGCCTCGTGGTGTTCGGCTTCCAGTTGCCGGTGGCGTGGCTCGTCGTGTTCGGCTGGGCTCAACCGCTCGAACGACTGTGGGTGGTAGTGGCGGCGACCTACGCGGCCTTCGCACTGGTGTACATCGTGGCCTACCGGCGCGGGGCCTTCCTGAAGACCGCCGTGTCCTGAGCCGCGAACCGTCAGCTCACTTGCCGTGCCCCGGGCCAGTGATTTGCTTCCAGGCGTCCTCGGCGCTCCAGTCGCTCTTGACGTGGGGCGGGTGGTGGCACTCCGTGGCGCACAGCGACTTCGAGGGGGTGCGCGTGATCAGGCTCTTGTCGGCCGGCGAATCGGCGTGCCGCGAGCTCGGTCCGTGACAGACCTCGCAGCCGATGTTCTCGAGCCCGGCGACGTGGGTCACCGTCGAGCCGCCCGGCTTGTCGTAGCCGGTGACGTGACAGCTGACGCAGTCCAAGTTGAACTGTTTGTCGTCCACCTCGAGCGTTCGGTAGGCCTTCGCGTGCCGCGTGGTCAGCCAGAACTTGTGCTCTTCGCCGTGACACGAGACACACTTGGCGGTGCCGATGTATCCCGATTTGCCCTCGGGCACCGGCGGCGGTAGGCGATCGGCGAAGGCCGTCTTGTTGTGTTCGTTGACCCGTTTGTAATAGGCCTTCATGCGCGTCGCGACGGCAACCTCGACGCCCGCCGCCTCGCTCACGCGCTCGAGCTCGTAGCGGAAGAAGCTGCCTTCGGCCGGTACCTCCGGCGGCTTCTGCTCGGCCAGCTGCTTGGCGAGGCTCTCTCGGTCCTTGCGCCGAGCCGCGAGATCTTCGGGCAAGACGCCGCTGCCCGGTTTCTCGGCCTCGCCGATGCGCCGCTCCAGCTCTTCGAGCCGACGCTTGAGCGCGTCCTTCTTCTCCGTCTCCGCCAGGCCTGAACCATCCTTGAAGCGCACGTCGTCGCCGCGCACGAACAGATCGACGATGGCGACACTCTGCAGATGATTCGGCGTCTGCACGACCAGAGTGTCCCCGACCAGCGTCGGCGGGACGGGGCCGTCGTTTGCCTCACCGCGGTCGACCCCCTTGCCGACGATCACCAGCGAGAAGCCACCGACACCGTCCACCAGCCGCATCGCGTCACCGCGGGGCATGGCGAGCAGCGCGATTCGAATGCGCGCGCCCTCGGCGTCGAAGGTCTTCTTCGCGGCCTCGAGCGCCGCGCGTGCATCTTTGACCTCCAAGCCCGCCGGCGCCGCGCCAGACTGAAGCGGCAACGACAAACCGACGACGCCCACCTTGTGGCCCTGGGCATCGACCACCTTCACACTCGTAGCACCCGCGCTCGCACCGCCAAGATTCGCACCCAGCATCGCCGCGCCAGACCTGCGCTTCAGGCGCTCGAGCTCTTGGACGCCGGCGGCCCAATCGTTTGCGCCCGGCGCCCAGGCCACCAGGCCCATGTCCTTGAGTGAGTCGGCGATGGCCTCCGCTTTCCAAAGCACCTGGGTCCGCGAGTCTTTTTCGATCACGGGATCCAGAAACAGCGTCGGGCCAGCGGCCAGCAGCAGCGTCGCCGCCGCGCCATCCCGACGAGCCTTCACCAGCTGCGCCGCGTGGTCGATGCCGCCGAGCATGTCCTTCACACACCCGCAGGGCTCGAGGGCGCCCGCCATGCTCGTCACCACGAAGATCCTCAACGTTGGAGTCTTCGGCGGACCCGCTGGCGCGGCCGGTGCCCGTTTGCAGCTCACGGCCACGGCACAAGCAACGGCCGCGGCCGCAAGCAAGACGAGGACTCCCCGGAGGCGAGGCATGGCCCGATCTCTAGCGCAGAATCGCCACGAATTCAGGCCATCGAGCCTCGGGCCACAGCAGTGGATACGGATGTGGCGAGGCGAAGGGGCGCGACTGCCGCTGCCGAGGTATGCACCAGACTAGCGGGAGCGGCCATGGACGCGACATAATGCCCGGCGAGATGAGCGGGCAAGGCGACGCCAAGGAGCACGCCACTCCGTTTGGCCCCTTCGTTCTCGAACGACGCCTGGCCGTCGGCGGGAGCGCCGAGGTGTTCCTCGCGCGTCCCAAGACGGGGCTCATGCCCGCGCCGAAGCTGGTCGTGAAGCGGCTCCTGGCCGGCAAGAATGAGAGCCAGTTCGACGTGCTCGATCACGAAGCCGAGCTGAATCGCGCCGTCTCTCACCCGAACGTCGTGACGGTGTTCGGCGCCGGCATGGTCGGTCAGGAGCCATACCTGGCAATGGAGTACGTCGAGGGCGTCGATCTGTATCGCTTGCTCCGACACCTCGAGACCGAACAGCTGCGCTTACCCCTCGGTGTCGCCATCTACATCACGCGGCGGCTCACCGCCGCGCTCGCGGCCATTCACTCTGCGTGCAACTCCGAGGGTGTACCCCTCGCCATCGTCCACCGAGACGTCACACCGTCCAACGTCTATCTCTCGGTCGACGGTGTGGTCAAACTCGGCGACTTCGGCATCGCGCGCGTGAGTGAGGCGATCAAACCCGCGACGATGGACGGTGGGCTGAAGGGAAAATTCGGCTACCTTGCGCCAGAACAAATTGCCGGCGAGCCGTTCGACCATCGCGCGGACCTGTTTGCGCTGACGGCAATCCTCGGGGAGATGTTGCTGGGTGAGCGCGTCTTCCCCGGCAGTGGTCAGCTGGCGGTGTTGCTCGCGATCCGCGACGCCAACATCGAGCCGCTTCGCAGTCGCTCCGCGCTGATGCCCCCGGGGCTCTTTGCCATCTTCGAGCGAGCCCTCGCGCGGGCGCCGAGCGATCGCTTCGCAACGGCGGCCGAGCTCGGCGCGGCGCTCGAACCGTTCGAGCTGCCCGCAGGCGACAAACTTGCGATTGATCTGGCCGCGGTGGTGCGCGAGGCCGGCGATTCGAAGAAGATCGCGCGCCAGATCAAGGACAGTGTGGACCGCATGCGCGCGGTCGCCGAGCGCGGGCCAGCGGAGCCCGCCATGCCCGAGTCGGTTCCGCCGGTGCCGGTCTCCCGGCAACCCAGAGCCCCATTGCCGGCCGGACTCGCCGCTACCGGGCGCGCGGCGCCAGCCGGCACTGCGGCTCGGCCAGCGCGAACCGTGGAGGTCTCCCGAGTGCGCCGCACCGACGGCCGAGTGCTCGAGAACCTGAGCCTGCCGCGTTTGCTGGAGCTCGTCGCCACAGGTGAGCTCATGGGTGACGACGAGGTCGCCTTCGGAGACGGCGCCTTCGGCAAGATCCGCGAACACGCAGAGCTGGCGCGCCACCTGCTGCCCTCGACTACTCAGACCACGCGAGACCTGCACGCCCCCGGCGCGCCAGACTACCGTTCACTGCTCGGCGACACTCCGATGATCGACGTGCTCGCGCAGATGCGGCGCGAGCGCGAGAGCGGCGCGTTGTTCGTCGAACGAGCGGATCGAACCGGAGCGCCGCAGCGCAAGGAGCTCTACCTGAGGAGCGGGCGCCTGCATCACGTCGCGTCGACGGATCGCAGCGAGCTCCTGGGTGAGTACCTGGTGCGCCGGCACGCCCTGACGCGCGAGCAGCTGGACACCGCGCTCGCCTCGCTGAGTGAGTTCGGCGGACGTCTGGGTGACACCGTAGTGGGGCTCGGCTACGTGCAGGCCGTCGACATCTTTCGCGCCATCCGCGACCAGGGCCGCGACCGCGTCGCTGCGCTGTGTGGCTGGACCCGGGGTTCGGCGGTCTTCTATCGCGGCACGGAGCCGGGACACGTCGAGTTCCCTCTCGATCTCGATCTGGCCAGCCCGATGATGGCCGGCGCCATCGTGCAGACCAATGGCGAACCGCGGGCCCTCTTACCCGACGGCGACACGCCGCTCGCCCCCGGTCCCCGGCACTACGCCGCGTTCGACCCGGCCGAAGTGGGCACCGTGCCCATCTCGCTGCGCCGGGTGCCGGAGCTCGCGGCGAACCGCGTCAGCGTCTCGGTGGCCATCACGGAGCTCACGACGCCCCGCCCCTCCGCCCGAAAGGTCGGCGAGAAAGAGGCCCAGGCCGCCTTGGTCGCCGCGAAACATCTCGGCTGGGTCGATTTCTGAGGGCGACGGGAACCTCTCAGCGCGCCTGTCGTGAAACCTCGAAGCGATGATGGCGGTGATGGCGACGACTGAGCCCGGAGCGCGAGCCACGCCCGGGCGCGAGCTCGATGCCGTGACCCTCGAGCGGGCGCGCGCCGGCGACCCACTGGCGTTCCGCGCCTTCGTGGTCCGCTACGAGCGGCCGGTCTTTGCGCTTCTCTCGCGGCTCTTGGGGCGCGGCCGCGAGGTGGAAGATCTGGCTCAAGAGACGTTCCTGCGAGCCTTCCGCGCTTTACCCCGCTTCGATCCGGCGGGCCCGGCCCGCCCATCGACCTGGTTGCTCACGATCGCCACGCGACTGGCGCTGGACGCAAAGAAGAAGAAACAGCCCGCACCAACCCCCCCACCCCCCCGGCCGCGCCTGAATCGGAGCCGGACCGCCCAAGAGCTTGCCCCCCCCCCCCCCCCCCCCCCCCCCCCCCCCCCCCCCCCCCCCCCCCGCCCCCCCCCCCCGCGCCGCCGCCCCCCCCCCCCCCCCCCCCCGGCCCCCCCCCCCCCCCCCCCCCGCCCCGGGCCCCGCCGGGGTGGAACCCGGGGCTCGTTCGTCGTGAAACCCGGCGACGCGCGCTCGGAACCGCACCCAGAACCCCCAAAGCCCCCGCGAGCCAGCCTCCCGGCGAAGGGGACCCGAGCCCCGGCCCAACGCCAGAGCAAGCGCTGGCAGCGCAGAAGAGAGCGCCCCGACGCCTGGCGGCGGCCAACGAAAATCTGGCGGAGGACATCGCCGTCCTCAATCGCAAGCTCAAGAGCCTCGAGAAGGAGCGGTCCAAGCTCGAAGGGCAGCTGTCGAACGCCGAACGAGAGCTGGCGCGTCAGACCGATGGCGGCGCCGCCCGGGGCCGGAACGAGTTCGACCTGGATCAAAAGGACTGGGCCGAGCTCGCGAAGGACGGAACCATCAAGTATCGCCACCCCTGTTTCAAGCCCGACGGCTGGAAACCGGATCCCGAGCGGCTCGAGGAGCTGGGCCTGTCGCCAGACGACGTGGAGCCGATCAGCGCGGCCTACAAGCACTCGTACGAGCGGGTCTGGAAGACCATTCGCCCGCTCTGCGCAAAGGCGGTCGGCAACGCCGACGTCGTCGACGCGCTCGGACCGGATACCTGCACGCACGTGGTGATGGACGCCCTGCGCAAGCAGGAGAGCTCTGGCGTGAGTGAGGCCATGCGCCAGGTCACCGAGGTGCGCGCTGGGCTCAGGCCGGCGCCCGCCTCCGGCAAAGATCAACACCCCGTGTTCGAGCTGTTCTGGGCACTGACCGGCGAGCTCGGTGCGTTCGAGGGCGAGCTGGCCCAGAGCTTCGGGCCGGAAGAGGCCAAACGGCTCGCCTACTCCAAGGCAATCTGCGCCGGTCACAGCACGTTCGGCGGGCCCGGTCCGCGCGAACCGTCGAAGTGAGCCGCTCCCGCAGCGGCGCGATCAGCTCGACGGTTTCTTGGGGGTGACCGCGGCGAACGCCGGCGCCCCCGGCTCCGTGGTCTTCTCCTGTTCGGAGTCGACGAGCATTCCGGGCGTCACGAGCTCGCGATCCGTCGAGGCCACACTGTCGCTGGGTCTTCCGAGCGCAGGCCCGCTGCGCACGGCCAGCTCGGTCTTGGCGAAATCCAGGGGTGTTTCGACCACGACGACCGGCTCCTCGAACTGCACGTCGATGGAAACAGCGTCCTCGTCGGGTGGCGCCGGCTGCGCCGAGAGCAGCGTTGCGCTCATCAAGGCGTCGCCGGGCCGCGGCTCACGTTTGCCCGGCTCGGCCCACGAGGGTTTCGCGCTGACGGCATCGGAGCTGACGGGCCCGCGAACGAGCGCCTGATAGGCCGCGCGCGTCTCGCGCTGCATCAGCCGCGCGGTCTGGTGACGTTTCTCTTTTTCGAACGCGAGCGCCACGTCGACGAGCTCGATGACGGAGGGTGGCAGTCCCGGCCACACCTCTTTGATCTCGGGCGCGGATTCGCTCGCCGCCGCCGCCCGTCGCTCGGCGCTGCTGTCGCCCGTGTGCACGGAGCGCGCGGTGAGCGCCGTGAACAAGAGCGCGCCCACGGACCAGATGTCCGCACGCCAGTCCACTGGAGCTTCTCCTCGGGCTTGCTCGGGCGCGCTGAAGCTAGAACTACCGAACGGGCCCTCGTCTTCGGCCAGGGCGGCCCCCAGCGCCTCGCGGCGCATGCGCGCAACACCGAAATCGAGCAACTTGATCGGTCCAGCGCTGGTCAAGAAGACGTTCGCGGGCTTGATGTCGCCGTGACTGATGCCCTTCTCGTGGGCCGCGACCAGCACGTCGAGCACCTGGTCTGCAACGTAGAGCGCCTCCTCCGGAGGCAGCGGGCCCTTCTGTGCGAGGCGCTGCTCGAGGCTCACACCCTTCAGCAACTCCAGCACCAGGAACGGCGCCCCGTCCTCCGCCGTGTCGTCATCGAGGATGGTGGCGGCGCCCGGGTGTTCGACGGCGTTGGCCACGTAGCCTTCGCGCAGGAACCGCTGGCACAGATCGGGATCCTCGGCGAGGTCGGAATGCAACACCTTCAGGGCCACACGCCGGCCGTTCTTGTGGCTCCCGCTGTAGAGCGCAGCAATGCCCCCGAAATCGAGCAGACCATCGACGTTGTATCGCTGCTTGAGGACGGTGCCGATGCGCGCCTTCAGGCTCTCGCGATTCACGACGATGGCAGACATGGCGGCGGCTGATCGGAGTCCTCGAGTCGGCCGTCTGTCAAGGTGAAAGCGGGCGAGACCACCCCGGTGTCTGTCGACTCACCCAGCCGCGGCCGTGAGCCGACCTCACGCCAGCAGCTCCGTCAGCACCCCGCGCGGCAGGCTCGGATCGCCGAAATCGTCGATCGGGCTGCCGTCGCTCTGCTTCAGTCCCGCAGCGCTGCCCAGGGTGCCGAGCATGCGCGCGATGTTGACCTCGCTCTTGTCCGTGAGCTCGAGCGACAGGCCCTGCTTCAAGAAGCCGTTGGCGCTGCCGGCTAGCACGAAGGGCACGTTCTTCGCGCCGTGCGGCGGCCCGCTCGAGTTGTCGTTGTGCCAAACCGCGACGCCGTGCTGCAAGAGCTGCTTGCCGCTCGGCATGACGTAGGCGCTCAGCTTGTCCAGCAGGTACTTGAACATGCGAGCGAAGTGCCGGTCGACGTGGCTGTGCAGCAGGTCCGACCCTGCGATCACCGAACCGCTCGAGTCGTGCGACTTACGACGATGCGAAATGTAGTGGTAGTTGTCGGCCATCAGCGCGCCAGTGTCGGGGTTCGGATAGCGCGTGCTTCCGTCGTTACCGCTGCCCACCTGAATCGCCACCGAGCGGGTGTAACCGCAGGCGATGGCGAGCGCGGCCACGTCCATGTGCAGCTTGGTCGTCGCGATCACGACGTCGCCGTCGGAGCTGTCGTAGCCAGCGGACTTGCCCTCGAGCAAGAGCTCCTGATCGGCGGCCATGCGACACGTCAGCGCGATCTCCAGGTCACGCACACTGTCGAAGTGCAGCTGCAAGCGCTGTTTGTCGCTGGTCGACAGCTCGGGACGGGCCATCAAGCTCTGCAGCTGCCCGCGCACCAGGTCGTTGACGCTCTTCTGGCGACCGACGACCTTGGCGCGTGCCTCGGGGGAGATCGAGGCGTCCCCGCCGATGATGGTCTGGTAGGCGGCCCAGGGATTGTGGAGCGCCGAGCGACGGGTACCCGAGCCGCGATACGAGATGCAGGGCCCTCCGAGCCAGCCGCCGCTCTTGCCTGCGTACAGGAACAACGAGTCCCTGCCGCCCGGGTTCAGCTCACGCCCAATGCGGTGATCGATGCTCTCACCGTCGGCCTCCGAGTCCCCGGCGGCCCCGGCGACCGTGGGTCCGCGGGCGGTCAGGCCCTGCAGCGCGCCGCGCGCGTGGCCGTCACCGAAGTTGTAGTCCTTCATGTTGACGCCGCGGACGACCAGCAGCCGATCCAGGTACGGGCCGAGCTCGTCGATGGCGCGCCCCGAGACGTTGTCCGCGCTGAGCGCGCCGACCGATTTTGGCCAGAACCGCTCCGGCTCGTCGCCGACCTCACTCTTCAGCGCGGTCGCGACCCCGTTGGCCTGTCGCAAGAAGATGGCAAACGGCTGCACCTCGTCGGCGGCCTTTGCCTCGCTGACCCCGAACGACTCGAGGAACGGCAGCCCCAGAGCCACACCGCCGAGTCCCTTCAGCACCAACCGGCGAGAGATCTTCATTTGAGTTGCTCCTTGGCGCGATTCAAAAATCCCCGGCTCACGACCAGCTTGGCGATCACGTCCTTGATGCCGGCCCCGCCTCGGCTCAGCTCGCCGATCTCCGAGATGGTCTTTGCGTCGGCCTCGACGCTCTTGCGCCCGAACGTGTACTCGAGCCAGTGCTCCGCGTAGCAGCGATGCGCGGCCGGGCTGGCCGCCAGTTTTTCGGCCAGCTCGACCGCGCCCGTGACCGCTGTCGGTGTGTCATCGAGCAAGGGGGATGCCGTTGCATCCACCGGCTGCCCGTTGTCGTCGTCGCGCCACGCCCCGACGGCGTCGTAGTTCTCGAACGGGAACCCAAAGGGATTGATGTGCTCCGTGTGGCAGTTGGCGCAGACCGAACCAGGAGTCTCGGTGTGAGCTTGCACGTTTTCGCGGTTGGTCTTGCCAGAGGCGGCCGGCAGGGGCGGGACGTTGCCCGGCGGCGCGGAGATATCGATGCAGGCGATGCGCCGCGCCAGGTACGCCCCCCGGTGAATGGGATCGGGGTCGGCGGCCGTGGCGTTGGCCGCCAGAAATCCCACCTGCGTGAAGATCCCCCGGCGTTTCTTGGCATCGAGCTGGACCTTCTCGAAGCCCGTGCCGAACGAACCCGTGAGCCCGTAGACGAACGCCAGATCCGCGTTCACGAACGTGGTCGTCGACGTGAGCAGCTCCCTGAAGCCGCCGCCGCTCTCGAATTGGTCTCGCACGAACAGCTCGTTCTCCATCAGCGCCGACGCTCCGAGGGTCGGTGAGACTTCCGGGAACAGCGAAGTGAACGGCTTGATGCTCTCCATCTTGCTGCCGTCGAACAAGGCGTGATGAAACAGAGTGACGACCTTTTCGGCGCGCGGGTCGTCGAGCAGGCGGCGCGCTTCGGCCTCGACACCGGAGGCCGTCGCGAGCTTGCCCGCGCTGGCAGCGGCAAGCAGCGCTGCGTCCGGCATCGAGTTGATCAGCGTGTACGAGAGCCGCGACGCCAGCTCGTAGCCGTCGAGCGGGATCGCGTCCCCCACGACCTTCTTGCTGGCCTCGATGCGATACAGGAACAGCGGTGACTGCAGGACGGCCTGCAACAGCAATCGGACTCCCGCCTCGAAGGGTGCAACACCGGCGTAGAGCGACGGCGCACTCTGGAACAGCTCCAGCAGCTCGTCCTTCTCCGCCTGCGTCAGCGGCCGTCGGTAGGCACGCATGCCCAGGTCGGCGATCAGGCTGCGAGCGCGCGCGTCTGCGTCCCCGGTGTCGGGCGGCAAGAGCTTCTGAAACGCCACCGAGTCGCCGACCAGCCGCTCGATCACGGCGTCCGTGGCGCGCTGATACGCGGACCAGAGCGCCTGATCCACGCTCAGGGAGCCGGCGTCGTTGTCGAACAGGAAACCGGCGGTCTTCGGGTCCTTGGGGAACTCCGTGAACAGTGGCTCGGGGCTGGTGATGCCCAGCAGATCCCGCACGCTGTTCTCCCACTGGGTGTGGGTCAGCCGAGCGAGCCGGGGCGTCGCCACCAGGCCGGCCTTGGTGCTCCCGTTGCTGGCACCCGAGCCAAAGCCGCCAAAGCCGTCCTGCGCGCCGGGCTCCGAGATTTCCCCCGTACAGCCGGCAAACAGCGCCACGCCAAGCGCGGCAATCAGCGAGAAACCTGGCCTTCTGCTCGGATACCTTCGCTTCGTCATGGGTAGCCTCCGGAGTCAGAGTCCGGACCGACGCAAGTCGGCCCAGCTTTACGTACAGTACCGGTGGGGCACACACACTGTCATCCAGGAACCGACGTCGGCCATGTCGCTTTCCGGGCTGAACGCAAAGTTCCGCAGCACCGCGGAGCGCATGCGCGCTCGCATGCGGACGAGCCGTTCACGGCGCGCAGAGCTCGCGAGTGCGCTCGCATGCGCTCGCGTGTACTCGCGCGGACTCGTCAGGGAGTCGGCGCAAACGGCAGGATCGTCTTCAGATCCTCGTCGTTGAACTTGAGCTGCAGACCAATGAAGTAGTCGCGGCGGTCCGGGCTCAAGATGTCGTCCATGCCGGCGAGCAGCCACAGCCGTGACACGAACTCGTAGCCGAGTGAGACACGCCAGCGCGGGAGCACGACCTCACCGAAGCCGAACAGGTCCTGTCGCACTTCGAAGCGATCGTCGAACAGCAGCGTGTCGAGGCCCACACCACCGGTGGACTCCTTGATGCCAAAGCGCCCGACGAACGGCCCCATGCGCTGGGCAAACTGCAGTGAGAAACGGAACGAGTTCGTGGTGACCGTGCGCACCTCTCGATAGTGCGGCGGATCGTTCGGGTTGGTCGTGTCGACGTCGATCTGCTCGAAGCGCGTGAGCCCGCGCGGGTCGTTGACCACCTCGATCGAGTAGTACTTGTCCTCGCGGGGCTGCAGTCGGAGCTCGACGTAGCTCTTCACTGTGCTGGCCAGGAACTGATAGTCCGTACGCAGCGCGACGATGGTCTGCAGGCGGTTGATCCCGCCGACGAACTCGCCGACCCCTTCGGCGACGCCCTCGACCTCGTTGATGAGCTTCTCGTCCTTGCTCAGCCGACCGAGTGTGCCTTCACCCCGCTCGAGCCGCCCCGTGACCTTCTCCATGTTGGAGAGGGTCTTTTCCAGGCTCATGCTGGCGCGGTTGACCCGCTCGATGACCTGCCGGACTTCTCCCGGCGAGGTCTGACCTTCTTCGCCCTTCTGCAGCAGCTCGCGCACCTCTTTGGTGGCAACCCGCACATTTTCCAGGATGCGGTCGACCTCCGGCTCACCCTTCTGGGTGATGCGCTGCACGTTGCTCAGGATGCTCTTGATGGCGCCGCGGTTCTCTCGCACCGTCTGGTTCAGCGCGTCGGTGACCTCCGCCAGGTTCTGCAGCGTGCTCTTGAGGTTCTCCTCGCCCTTCTTGGTGCCGATGGAGCCCGCCAGGCTGTCCGCGACCTTCTTCACCTGAACGGTGATGTCGGCCACGTTCTTCAAGATCTGGTCCGTCGTCGCGGCCTCGGTCACGGCGTTGATGCGATCGCCGTTCTGCAGCTGAGGTTTGCCCTCGGTGCCCGGTGCGACGGCGAGGAAGTATTCACCCAGCAGGCTCGAGCTCACCTTGGCGACGGCGGCATCCTCGTACAGCGGAACGTCGGCCCGGATGCGGATGTCGATGCGAGCTTTCCCGTCCTGAAGCCGAATGCTCTCGACCTGGCCGATGGGGATTCCGGCGACCTTCACCTGAGAGTTCTTCGGCACGCCCGTGGCGTCGCTGAGGAGCGCCCACACGACATAGCCACCCGACCCAGCCGTCTGTTTGCTGACGAAGCGATAGATGAACAGGCCCGCGACCACGGTTGCGATCGCGAACACCCCAACTTTCGCAGCTGTGGAAAACCGGTTCATGAGGGCCCGGGCACCCGGGAGCCTATCAGGGGGGGGCGGAGCGGTCGACTTCACGGCAGTTTTCGCAGGGTTCCGCCGCCTCGCCACGACCTTCGCTAGGCTCGTCACCGTGCGCTCGGTCCCACTCGTTCTGCTCGCCGGTCTCGGGTGCTGCGCGCCGGCGGACCCGCCTCTGCCTCCGGCCCGAAGCCCGGTCGCTGCGACGCCGGATGCGGCGGCGCCGGGCGCCGACGCCGGTGAGGGGGGCTGGCAGGGGGCCACTCGCTCACCGGAGGCGAGCCAGACCCAGGGGCTGGCCCGGGCGCTGGTGCGCCTGTGCGCCCGCGGCGACGGCGCGCTCGATCGGGTCGCCGCGAGCTTGGCCGCGCGGCAGGCACCGAGCGACGCCGTACTCGACCCCGCGGAGCTCGGCTTCGAGCTGCGTCGCGCCGGCTCGCCCCACGTGTGGCCCCGCTCGTGGTCTTACGCGGGTCAGACTCTGAACGCCGAGGACACCCTCGCTCGGGCCAAGCGCTGGCTCGGTACGTTTCGCGAGGGCGGCCAGCGCACGTGTGGTGCGTTCCACGCGAAGACCAAGGACCAAGAGTCCGCGACCTTGGTGGCGGTCGACGCGCTCGCCGATCTGGATGCCCTGCCCTCGAGTGCGCGCGCCGGACAGTGGCTCGACATCACGGCGCACATGCTCGTGCCGGTCCAGGACGCGAAGGTGCTGGTGCTCGGGCCTCGCGGCACACCACGCTCCATTCCGACTTCGCTCGACTCGAACGTGATCCGCGCGCGTTTCGCGCCGAACGGCCCCGGCACTTGGTTGGTGCAGGTCCTGGCCGACGTGGAGCGAGGGCCACGCCCGGTGCTCGAGGCCTTGATTCACGCCGATCAGCCGCCGCCTTCAGCGTTTCACGGCAGCGCGGCCCCGGGTGAGAGCGCCGGAAGCGGGATGGCTGATGGCGCCAGCGCGCTGTTTGCCATGGTGAACCAGGCGCGCAGCAGCGAGGGAGCTGGCGTGCTTCAGCGCAACGCCGAGCTCGATCGCGCGGCTCTCGTTCAAGCCGAAGCGATGCGAGACTCCGGCACACTCGGGCACGATGTTGGTAAGGGAACGGTGAAGGACCGCCTCGAGGCGCTGGGGCTGACGCCGCTCGCGTTCGGCGAGAACGTGGCGCGGGCGGCGACCCCGGAACGTGCACACCGCGCCATATGGGCAAGCCCGTCACACCGCGGGAACCTGCTCGAACGCCGCTACGACTCGGTGGGCATCGCCGCCGTGGACGGGCCCGGCGGTGTGTGGGTCACCGAGGTGTTCGCCGAGCTACGCTGACGCGGAAACCAGAACCGTCCGGCCTCGCGTCCGCAGTGTCCAATCGAGCCGCCGCCCCGCGGCATGGCCCATTTCGAGGCATTCGGGCTTTCAATGCCAGGGCCCTCGGAGTAGCTTCCGGCCGGGTGCGCATGCTCGATTTCGTCCATAAGCTCGATGTTCTTGGCTCCCGGCTCGGCCGCGTAGCACTGGCTCTCGCGGCGGGGCTCTGCCTGCTCACTAACGGAAAGCCGGCGGCTGCCCAGACCAACACTTGGTACCTCGACCGCGCGCAGATCTCGGGCGCACCGGACGACGGCTTCATGGTGTGGCGACCGTACATGGCCGAGCGCTCTCGTTTCTACGGGATGATGGCCCTCGGGTACACGCTGAACCCCCTCAGAGACACCGCCGTCACGAGTGATGGCAATACTCAGGAACGCATCCAGAACCCCGTCGCGGGTCAGATCATCGACTACCTGAGCGTGGGCATGGAGCTCGCGAGCCGCGCCAGCTTCAACGTCGCGCTCCCCATCGCCTTCTACCAGTTCACCGGACAAGATCCCCAGTCGCGCGGTGTGAGCAGCGACGGCCTGGCCGTGAAGAAGGTCAGCATCCACGATCTTCGCATCGACACCCGCGTCAAGGCCTACGAGTCCAACAATCACAAGTTCCGCTTCGGTCTCGGTGGTGCGCTGTGGGCCCCGACCGGCGACCCGAACTCGTTCACCAGTGATACCAAGACGACTGGCTGGATCTTCGCCAACAGCGAGTACGACGCCGGGAAATTCTTGATCGCGGGCCACATCGGTCCCCACTTCCGGCCCGATCGTTCGATCGGCGGCCCGAACGGTGATCTGTTCCTCGGCAGTGAGCTCCGCTTTGCGGGTGGCGTGTACGTCCCCATGCGCAGCGGGCGTGTGCGCCTGGGCGGTGAAATCTTCGGCACGACCGGGTTGTTCAACAAAGCCGGCGGACCGGAGAGCACCTTCTTCAGCGGGCACAACACCTCGCTAGAGTGGATGGCTCAGGGTCGTTTTGGCCTCGGCGAGAAGCAGAAGACCTGGGCCATGATGGGCGCCGGCACTCGCTTCTCAGGCGGCTACGGCGCGCCGGACCTGCGCGTCCTCGTGTCGATTGGGCACTACCTGAACATCGGCGATTTCGACCCGAAATCTCCCGACAAGAAGGTCAAGGTTCGCCCCGATGTGGACGACTACGCCGCCGATCGCGACAAGGACGGCTACCCGGACGACATCGACAAGTGCCCGGACGTACCGGAAGACGGCAAGCCGCCGGATCCGTCCGACGGCTGCCCGGCGGGTTCGGATCGCGACAACGACGGCATTCCGGATGCCGCCGACGCCTGCCCGGACAACCCCGAGGACAAGGACGGAATTCAGGACGCCGACGGCTGTCCCGAGGACGACGCGGATAACGACAAGATCCCCGACGTGGAGGATCGCTGTCCGCTCGAGCCCGGTCTGAAGAACAAGAACCCGGAGAAGAACGGCTGCCCCGGCCTCACCAAGGTGACCGAGGATGGCGAGGTCGCGCTGCTCGAGCCGATCCAGTTCGAGACCGGCAAGGCCGTGATCAAGGCAGTCAGCTTCCCGATCTTGGACGAGGTCGTCGCGCTGATGCAGGCGCGGCCCGCGCTGAACATCGGCGTCTACGGCCACACGGACGACGTCGGTGCCGACGCGATGAACATGAAGCTCAGCAAAGATCGCGCGGCCAGCTGCATGCGCTATCTCACCGGCAAGGGCATCAAGGCCTCGCGCCTGTCGAGCGAAGGGTTTGGTGAGACCAAGCCGCTCGTGCCGAACGACAGCAAAGAGAGCCGCGCCAAGAACCGGCGGGTCGAGTTCAAGATCCTGAGCGGCGAGTAGCAACGGGCTCGCAGTCCGGAAAACGGGGCCCGCACTCGGGGCCCCCCTCGCTCCATCTTCGGGCGCGTCGGAGGACGCGCCCGGCCGGAGCTACGCTCGAGTCGTGAAGATGCCCAGACTCACTTGCTGTGAGGCGGCATCTTCGCTTCTTTGAACGGAACGTGTTTCCGCGCCACCGGATCGTACTTCTTCAGCTCCAGCTTGGTGGTCTGGGTCCGCTTGTTCTTGGTGGTGTAATACGTGAAGCCGGTGCCGGCCGAAGACACGAGACGGATGTTGTCGCGCATGGGGGCGTGCGAGTATCACTCGGCGCGGGGCGAGGCAAGTCCCTGCGCGAAAGTGCAGGGGTTTCGGGCCGGCGTTCGCCGCAGCGCTTGACTCGAACGGTTCCGCGTGGCTGACTCCCGGCCCCTCGACGCGCCGGGCTCGGCAAAGGCGATTTGGCCTTGCTCCCCGGCAGAGCGGGTAACGTCATGAAGCGCACATTCCAGCCCAGCAACACCAGCCGCGCCCGCACTCACGGGTTTCGTAAGCGCAACAGCACCAAGGGTGGAAAAGACGTGCTGAAGAGCCGCCGCCGCAAGGGGCGGTGGCGCCTCGCCGTCGCCACCTACAAGAAGTAGTGCTCTGCCCGAGCGGTCGGTTTCCGCCCGCACAGCGCATTCGCAAGCGGGCCGAGTACCAGGACATTCAACGCTCGGCCCGGCGTGTATCAACGCCGTGTTTCGTGCTCTTGGTGTATGCACGCGCAGGCTCCGACGGCGCGCGCCTCGGTATCGTGGCCTCGCGCAAGGTCGGCAACGCCGTGGCGAGAAATCGCGCCAAACGCCTGGTCCGCGAGGCATTTCGCACGAAGCGTGAGCTGTTCGACGCGGACATCGACGTGATCGTGATCGTCAAGCGAGCGCCGGCGGAGCTGGGCCTGGCCGACGTCGTGCTCGAGTGGGAAAAGGCCAGCGCGAGCATCCGGGGCCGCAGCGCCGACGCACGCTCCGACCGGGAGCGCCGCGCAGCGCGGCAGGCCTTACCCTGAGCCGGCAAAAGGCGCAGACTCCGACGCCATGGTCGCCCGGTTCCTGATCCTGCTGATCCGGCTGTACCAGCGGCTTCTGTCGCCGTTCCTGGGCAACGTGTGCCGTTTTCACCCGTCTTGCTCCCGCTATGGCCTGCGCTGCATCGAGCTCCACGGGGCGCTAAAGGGCAGCTGGCTGACGATCCGGCGCCTTTCCCGTTGCCATCCGTTTCATCCGGGTGGATACGATCCGCCGCCACTCCCGGAGGGCCACCCCGATGCGGAACCCCCTCCGCCGAGCCCCCCGGAAGCGGCACCGAGAGCGGGCGCGATCGAGCGACCGACTCCGCCTGAACTCACGAAGACCTCTCCTCGACTCTCGAGCAAGACATGGAACGAAGCGGAATCGTGCGGTGGCTCTTCATCGGGCTCACCGTGCTCTTGGCGGTCACCTTTTTGCCGAAGCTCCTCGGCGAAAAATCCGCCGAGCATCAGCCGCTGAAGTTCGATGGCACCGCGGTCCCGGCCGAGCGCAAGCCCGAGCAGCTGTGTGATCTCTGGGGTGAGCGGTTTCACGCGCAGATCAGCACCCAGGGTGCCTCGCTCAAACACTTCTATCTCGGGACCGCCAAGTACCAGCCCAAGGGCAAGGCGATCGATCTCTCGACCACGCCCGACGTGGAGCTGCGCCGCCAGCTGCGTTTCCACTTCAGGAACGAGCGCTTCCAACCGGCGGACGACTGGCAGATCGACTTCGACGAGGTCGACTACGAGCTGGTCAAAGCCGAGCCCAAGAGCTGCGAGTTCGTCTACCGCGACGCCAAGGTCGAGGTGCGCCGGGTCGTGCGAGCCACGGGCCGCCCGTACGAGCTCGAGGCGGAAGCGACACTCACCAATCTCTCCGACAAGAAGCTGAAACACGCCCTCACGGTGCACTCGGACGCCTGGCGCACCACCCACGAAGTGGAGGGTGGCATGTTCCGGGTCAGCCCGTTCTTGACCCACGTCGAGTGCATATCCGACGGCAACAAGGCCACCCGCCTGCGCCCTCCAGATTTCGAACCGGATCAGTTCAAGGGCGAGGCATTCAGCGGCCCGCTGAACGCGGGGGATTGGTCCGAGATCAAACAAGCGCCGGCGTATGCCGCGGTCTCGAACGCGTATTTTTCCCACGCCATTGCGCCGCTGACGGCGCCAGGGGGAGCAAAACCCACCTGCCAGCTGCAGATCGAGGACCGCTGGGACAGCGCCCACTTCAAGTCGAAGAGCGCCGACAAGGCCGGCGGCTCGATGTACCGGGCACGGCTGGCGTACCCCGTGGTCGAGCTCGAACCGAAGGAGAGCGCCAGCTACTCGGTGCTCAGCTACATCGGCCCGAAAGAGCGCGATCTCCTGGCCGGCGTGGGCGGGGAAAAACACGATTTCACCGAGCTGATCGATCTGGGTTTCTTCAGCGTCATCGCCAAGGTGCTGGTCGGGTTCCTGCTCAAGGTGCACTCGGTGCTCCCGAACTGGGGTCTCGCGATCATCATCCTGACAATCACCGCGCGCGTGCTCTTGTTCCCGCTGGCCGTGCCCAGCATCAAGAGCATGATCAAGATGCGCGAGCTCAAGCCGGAGCTCGACGCGATCACGGAGAAGTTCAAGGACGACGCGCAAGCCAAGGGCTTGGCTCAGATGGAGCTGTGGCGGAAGCACAACGTGAATCCGCTGAAGGGCTGTCTGCCTCAGCTCGCCAGCATGCCCGTCTGGTTCGCGCTCTACACGACGCTGCAGACCGCGGTCGAGCTGTACAACATCCCCTTCCTTTGGTTCCCAGACCTGTCTCAACCGGATCGGTTCTTCATCCTGCCGTTCATCATCGGAGCGACCAACTTCGCTCAGCAGAAGATCATGCCCATGCAGGGTGATCCGATGCAGCAGAAGATGATGCTGTATTTCATGCCGGCAATGTTCACCGTGTTCATGCTGTTCTTACCCGCCGGGTTGGGCGTCTACATGTTCACGAACGGGCTCTTGACCATCGCCCAGCAGCAGGTGGTCGAGCGGTACGTGCGTCGTCAGACCGAGAAGAGCGAAGCGGAAAAAAAAAGCCGTGAAATCGGCGTGAAGATCAAGGAGGGGGCGAGCAGCTGAGCCCGTACGCGGGCCAGCCCATCGCCACCCTCTGCTAGGGAAAGGCCAGACAAATGAGCGAGTCGGACCAGGAGCTCGACCAAGAGTGGGCGGAAGAACAAGACGGCAACGGAGCGGAGGCGTCCGACGAGGACGGCAGCGCGCCGCGTGACGATGAGCCGGATTTCATTCCGGAGGACGACGAGCGTGCGATGAACGCGCTCGAGTTCGTCGCGGACGTCGTAAAAGAGATGGAGATGGATTGCCGGGTGCGCCTGCGCCGTCCCAAGGACGACGACGAGAGCCCGGAGATCTTGATCGAGATCTCCGGCCCCGACGCCGGTCGTATCATCGGCAAGAAGGGCCAGGTGCTGATGGCGCTACAGTTCATCACCCACCGCGTCGTCAACCGCTCGGGGCTCGACAAACGCCACGTGCTGGTGGACGCAGAGGGCTACCGCAACCGTCGCGATAACTCGCTGGCGAGCATGGCGCGCCGCCTGGGCAAACAGGCCGTCGAACAAGGCAAGATCATCACCTTCGAACCGATGAACCCCCGCGACCGCCGCGTGGTGCATCTGGCGCTCGCCAAGTTCGAGGGCGTCGTGACCAAGAGTGACGGCGAAGGCGCGAGCCGACGGGTGCAGATCATTCCGGTCCGGCGCACGACGGCCCAGCCTTCTTCCTGAGCCCACCGACAAAACCCGCGGCAGAACGGCCGCCCCCGCGCGGTCGCATTTGACGCCGCTGGGGTGGCCGTGCTCCATTGACGGTGATGGGTCGGGCGCACGGCATCGCGGTGGGCGGCGCAATTGCGCTGGCCGTTGCGCTGTCATCGAGCCCCGCCCGCGCCCAGAGCGCCGCCCCCGGCAGCCACTTCGGTGAACGGGACGAGTTCATCTTCAGCGTCGAGAAGCTGTTCGGGTTCCAGAACCAGAAGTTCTCTGACGACGGCGGCAGCTACGAGTCCAAGGGCTTCCATCCAATCTACTGGGGCGGCGTCGGCCTGTTCAGCATGAGCGCGTCCGGGCTCAACTTCGGCGTGCTGTTCGGAGTCACGCGTTTTCAGTTCGACCTGGGCGACAACAAGGTGACCTCGAACGTGATCCAGCTCCGCCCTCGCATTGGTTACGGCGGCACCGAGAAGGCAGGACGCTTCGGCTACTGGATTCGGGGCGGACCGACGTCGCTGATCGCCTTTTCGAAGAACGAAGACACCAATTCGACGGGCAACAACAGCTCGGAGAACAACAGCGCCTACACCTTCGGCGTCGGCGCCGAGGCCTACGCGGTGTTCTTCCCGGTCCCCCACGTCGGCATACTGGTCGGACCCCACGCCGACTTCCACATCGCGGGCGGCGGTGACGGCGACCCCAAGTACAGCGCCTACGGTCTGACGACCGGCATCATGGGGGAGTTCTATTGAAACCGCTCCTCCGACTCGGGCTCGGTGTTCTGGCCGCGGGGACGACCCTTTGCGTCACACAGCATGCGTTTGCGGAGGGAGCGGGGCCGGTCGGGAGTCGCGATTCGCTCGTGCTGTCGCTCGAGCACCTCGGGGGTTACTCGTACCAGCGCGTCAAGCCGGAATCGGGCGACGCGACCACGAACCACCAGTTTGGTTTGTTCACCCCGTTCCTGGGCCCGTTCGGCTCTCATTCGCGCATCGGCGTGCACTACTTCGTGGCGCCGCCGGTCTCGATCGGCGCCCTCCTGAGTTATTCCGACAACGACAATTTTGGCACGTTCATGTTGTTCGGTGCACGGGTCGGCGTCGCACTCCCGATGTCGGGCTCGACCAGCCTCTGGCTCCGCGGGGGCATCGCCTACGCCCGAACCGAGCTCTCCTTCGGAAGCTTCGAACAAACCTACACCGGCCTAGTCCCCGGCGGAGAGGTGCTCCTGGCGCTGAAGCCCCTCGAGCATTTCGGATTCTTGGTCGGCGGCATGTTCGAAACCACGCTCGGCGGCAAGGCCGAGGTCAAGAGCGAGCTCACCTCCGACCAGAGCCAGGACTTCTCCCAGACCGAGGCGGCTTTCACCCTCGGTGCGTTCATCGAGTTCTAACGCTCACTCGAGCGCAAAACCGTTGCCGTCGAACTTGTATTTGCGCGCGCTCGAGCTCGTCCACGGCAACAGCAGCGGCTCTAGCCCGCCTGCGGTAGTGGTGTCCGTCGGGAAGGGATAACTCTTCTCGGTCCAGCCGACGGCGCGCCCCGGGCGAAGCTCGATGCGCACGCCCGTCTTGTCCGGCAAAAAAGCCAGCGCGCCGACGATGCGGTTGTCCTTGAGCGCCCGCCCGGTCTCGGCGGCAAACACTCGGCGCACGCCGCCGTCGGTCACCTGGTAGACGAAGAATGCGTAGCGATCGACCACGTCGCCGCCGAGCTCTTTGCTCGCCTTGGCGTGAAGCAGTCCTCGCACGATGATCTCGGCCTTGCCGTCGCCGGTCAGATCCCGCGCCGTGACGTCCAGGATGTCCTTCGGATCCGCCACACCGATGCTGATGAACGAATACGTGGTACCGGCCCGGTAACCCTTGCCAAAGACCACGATGTCCCGATCGTGAACCAGCACCCGCTCGGTCTCGCTGCCGCTCGCGACGTCCGTCACGAAGTCGAAGCGCGGGGCCTTGGCGCCGACGTGGCGGTCCTTGCGATAGAGCGCATACAGTCGATCCAGCATCTCGTCGGCGGTCGGCGGTCGCGGCGCGGGCGGTTGCGGCGGACCGCTCGGCGCCTTCGTGCCCTTGGGTTTTTTCCCGCCCGACTTCGGGGTCTGGGTGCCTTCGTCGATCTTGCTGAACTGTTTGCCGTCCCAGGCGAAGGTGCGGCTCTTGACGCTCTCCCAAGGCAACAGCGCGCCCGGCATGTCACCAGAGACCAGCTCGGCGTAGGTGTCGGGCTCGAAGCCGTCGGCCTTGCCCTGTGAGATCTCGATGGTGGTCTGCTTGCCCTTCGAGCCGATGCTCACCTGATTTTCGATCTTGCCCTTGTCGGTGACGATGGCGATCTCGTGGGAAAAAGCCGCCCACGGCGCGTCGTCGGAGCCTAGCTTCAGGATCTGGAGCACCTCGCGGTACTTCGTCGACGACCCGAGCCGCTTCTGGATCAGGATGTCGTCCTTCTTGTCACCATCGAAGTCCCTGACCTCGAGGCGAGTCACCATGCTGGCGTCGGACACACCGAGCTCACCGAAGTAGAACTGATTCCCTCCGCGGTAGTGCGAGCCGACGATGGTCAGGAAGCCGCCGTACACGGCGACGCGCTCCATCATCTTGTCCCCCGCGACGTCCCCGTACGCAACGCGAGAGGCGGCGGGCAGCCCCTTCCCCCGGATGATGCTGGTGTCGAGCCCCTGCTCCCCTTCGAGCAGGAGCGCCGGCATCTGCCCGCCACTGCCGGTTCCGGTGCCGATCACACCCTTGACCGAACCGGGTGAGTCGGAGTCGGTGTAGCGCAGGGCGCCCCGGAGCCCGACCCGCACCCGGCTCGCCGCCGGCAGCGCGCTCCACGGGATCTTGGCCTCGAAGAGGAAGCCGTTCTTGGTCGGTGCTTCGACCAGGGTTGCGCCGCTGACCGCGCCGGACTTGGTGCGGACCGCGCCGGCGCTCTTGCCGGGATCACCTTGAAAGAGCAAAAGCTCTTCGGTGGTGAATCCACCCTTGCCCGTGGGGAATGCGATCACGAGCGAAGCGTGATCTTCGCTCGAGCCGTAGCCCGAGGTACGGACCAGGGTCCTGTCATTCACACGGAAGGCGACGTACAGGTTCGAGTCGTCGTAACCGACGTGCCCCGATGCCGAGTCCGACGACCCTTGCAGCGTCTGCGACAGGTCCGTCATCTTGCCGGGCCATTCGCGCAGATCACCGTCGATGCGGATTTTCGTCCCGGCCATGGGGATGGCCTCCAGCGCCCGACCTGCGGCGAGCGAGGTTGGTGCCACGAGCGCGGCAGCCAAGACGACCAGGGTGAGCCGACCGCGTTTCATCCCGAGCCCCATCTCGCTCAGCGCTTCATGCGGAGCTCCGCCTGCTCCTGGGCCTCGAGATCGGCCAGCGCGCGAGCCAGCTCCTCTTGCTCCGCGGCGTCGAGCTCCGGCATCTCTTCTGCGTTTGCCTTCGCCTCGACCCGGACCGCCTCGCGAGGCGCCGGTGCCGCCTCCGGTGGCAGGACTCCCATCTTGCGCTTGAGCGCCTCGAGGTCCTCGTCCGCGCCCGCGGTCTGTTCGAGCTGGGCGAACTTGGTCGCCAGCACGTCGCCGCTGTACTCCTCGGCGATCTCGGCGCCAGCCTCGGCCTCGGCCTCGATCTGGTTGATGCGCTGCTCCATCTGGTCGAACGCCTCGAAGGCGCTCGCGTTCTTGAGCCCGCTCATCGTCTCTTGGATCTGCTTCTGGGCCTCCGCGCGCTTCTTGCGGGCGATGAGCAGGTTCTTCTTGCGCTTGGCCTCCTCGATCTTGGAGTTCAGCGCCCGGAGCGCGAGCTTCAGCTGATCGACGGACTGCTTCTGCTTCTGCCACTGCAGCTTGTACTGCTCGGCGAGAGCGCCGTGCTCCTTGCGACGGGCCAGGCCTTCCTTCGCCAGCGCGTCGTCCCCGGCGCGCACGGCCATCATGGCGCGGCGCTCCCACTCGGCGGCGGTAGCGGCCTCTTGTTCCGCCTGTTTCGCCAGGCGTTTTTCATCGGCAATCGAGGCGGCGACCTGCTTCTTCGCCTCGATCAGCTGCGCATTCATGTCGATGACGATCTGATTCAGCATCTTCTCCGGATCTTCGGAGCGGCTGATCAGATCGTTCAGGTTGGATTTGATGAGACGGGCGAGGCGCGCGAAAATTCCCATGGTCGTTGCTCCGGAGGGGCTACTTCTTGATCAGATCGCGCAACATGCCGACGTGTTTCGACTGGGCCATGCCCATGTCCGCCAGCACCGCCTCGATTTCGTTCGAGTCCAGATTTTCTAGCTCGAGCGCCGCGACCAACACGATGCGACCATCTTCCAGCGCGTAGGCTGCGTGCAAGAGGTCGGTGGCGTTCAGCTGCAAGAGCTTGCGAAACAGCGCGGCCTCGACCGCCGGATCGCCGGTGGGTGCCCCACCGATGGCCACCTGCGCCACCAGCACCGGCGTTGCGAGCCGGAGTGCAACCGGCGCCAGGTTGGAGCCAATCGCGACGAGGAACGTGCCGTTCTCCAGGCGTTGGAAGTTTCGTTCGAGCTTGGTGAGTAACCTCTCGAGATCTTCTTCGGTCTTCAGCATCGGACGCCTACGGTACCATGCCAAAGGCGCGAGGTGGGCCCCCGGAAAGCCGGTCCAATCGCCGGATTTTCGCCGCTCAACCGGTGCGGCGAATCGGCGCGCCGTCGCGGCTCGAACGCACACTGACCACCGCGTCCGGCGGCGGGGCTTCGGGCTGGATCGTCACGTGGTGCAGCCCGAACTCGGCCTTCAGCTTGTCTGCCACCGAGCGACAGACATCCACACCGTGGGCCCCGCGCGTGAGGGTCACGTGCACCGTGAGTGCGTCGAAGCGATCCGAGATGCGCCAGACGTGCAGGTCGTGCAGCTCACACACTCCGGGGCAGCTGCGAATCGCAGCTTCGATGGCGGGCACGTCCAGGTGAGACGGCGTCGCTTCGAGCAAGATGGTCGTGGTCTCACGCAGCACACGCCAGCCGCTGTAGGCAACGAGCGCGGCGATCAACACCGAGAGCGCGGGGTCGGCGCGCCGCATGTCGAAGAACAGCACACAAGCACCGGCGATCAGCGCCGCTACCGAACCGACCGCGTCGGTCGCCACGTGAGCGAACGCCGCCCGAACGTTGAGGCTCTCGCGCTGTGCCCGCATCAACACGGCGGCCACGACGAGATTGACGAGAAGACCGATGCCCGCGATGGGCAGCATGACTTCGGCGCGGATCGCGGTCGGCGCAAACCAACGCTCGACAGCCTCCTTGACCACCCACAGGGCGGTCACCGCCAAGGCAATGCCGTTCACGAACGCCGCCAGCACCTCTGCTCTCCGAAGCCCAAAGGTCGAGCGCTCGGTGCGGGGTTGCTGCGCCCAGCGCTGCGCGGCCAGTGCCAGCGCCAGCGCTCCGGCATCCGCCAGCATGTGGCCTGCATCGGCGAGCAGCGCGAGGCTTCCGCTGAGCAGCCCACCAACGAGCTCGACGAACATGAAGCTCGCGGTGAGCACGAGCGCGATCCCCAGCGCACGCGTCGGCGCGTGCCCGTGCCCGTGCCCGTGCCCGTGCCCGTGCCCGCTCTCTCCTTCACCCGCGTGCCCGTGCCCGTGCCCGTGCCCGTGCCCGCTCTCTCCTTCACCCGCGTGCCCGCTCCCCTCCGCCTCCTCCGCGGCGCCGCTCTTCTGTGCTTGAACGTCCAAGACGCCCCAGTCTAGCGCCGTCCACGAACGCGTTCGCCTTTGGCGAAGCCGCTCGCATCGGAAGCCTGGTTTTCCATCACAATCGCAGCAGAACCGCGGGAGCCGAGGAGTCGCCCGAGCCCCTACCAGGCTCGCCTTGTCGCTTTCGCTCAGCGGAATAGCCGCAGCGACGGGGTTTCAGGGCCCGAGCCCGACGCCTCAGCCCGCCGCGCGCCGACGCCAAAGCCAGAACGCTGCGATGGCAGCGGCCCCGAAGATCCACGGCACCGGCTTCGCCGGACCGCTGAGGCCACCAAGACTGCAGCCACCGCTATCCGACGAGTCGCTCGCCTTCTTGGCTTGGGGCACACAGACCTTCAGCCCGTCATCACAGCGGAGGCCGCTGCCACAAGCGTCCGCCGCCGGATCACACTGCTTCGCGCAAGCACCCGTCTCGCCGCCGCCTGATGCAAAGCAGAGATACCCGCCCGGGCACGGGTCGGTGTTGCCGCACGCCTGACCTTGCGGATCGGGTCCCGCGTCCGGCGCGCCGGCATCCGGCTCTACCGGTGGAGGCCAGCTCACACCGGTCGTCGCCCAGAAGGGCGGCTCGTACCCACCCGACTTCGCCGCCTCGAGCGCCGTCGCGATGATCAGATCCTTCCACTGGCTCACGTCACCGTAGGTGGCGTTGCCACAGGGCTGCGGTCCGCGCGACAGCACCCCCATCACGCGTCCTTTGTCGTCGAGGGCGGGACCGCCGGAGTCCCCGGGGCAAGTGCCTTCCCCGCCAATCCACTCGGTATTGGTGACCTGTTGACCGAGCGGGCCGGTGCAGTCGTTTCCGACACACACGACCTCGAGCCCCTCGAGCCGCATGCGCGTGCCGCTCGAATTTCCGCTCTTGTCGTTCGGGTCAGTCAAACCGAAACCGACCGCCGTGTACTTCTCCAGGGGCTCCGGCCGCGTGTCGATGCGGGGAATGATCGGCTTGGTCTCACTGGCAGGGATGCCAGCGCCTTCGAGGGTGATGAGCGCGATGTCGTTGCCGCAGAACTCCTTGTCGGGCGGCACGACCACGCTGACCCCCTTGTAGAACTCGGGGCCATCGACCTTGGGGCGCACGGTCAACGTCGAGACCCGGAACCAGGTGCCCGGGTTGGTGGCCGGCGCGGTCGTCTGACCGCAGATGACCGAGCTCACCTGGTTCAAGCTCAGTGAGACGCAGTGCCGTGCAGTCAGCACCAGGTTCGGTGCGATCAGCGTCCCGCTACAGTGCCCTGAGAAGTAAGCGTTGAAGACGCTGAACGCCAGGCCCACCGCGGCCTTGTCCGTGTCATCCACCTGCCCCGCGATGATCCGCCCCTGGGTCGAGCCGGGTTCGGGCGGCTCCTCGCGATCGGCACCACCGCAGGCGACTCCGAGCAAAGACAAACCCACGACGCAGGCAACGCGCTTCATTGGTGGCTCCAAGGCAGAGCATGAAATGTACAGGCCTCTGCCGTCGAAGCAAGAACGTCCGTCAGCTTCGGATTTTGAGGCCCGTGCCACCCTTCCGACTCGGCCAACTCGGGGGTATGCTGCAGCATGCTTGACGGTGAGCTCAGAGAGTGCCTGACGTTCGACGACGTCATGCTGGTGCCGGCGTACAGCGACGTGCTGCCGGCGCAGGTCGACGTGAAGAGCCGCGTGAGCCGCGGCATCGAGCTGAACATCCCGCTGGTCAGCGCCGCCATGGACTCGGTGACGGAGGCCCGCGCCGCCGTCACCATCGCCCGGCAGGGTGGCATCGGCATCCTCCACAAGAACCTGCCACCACGCGACCAGGCCATGGAGGTCGATCGCGTGAAGCGCGCCGAGAGCGGCATGATCGCCGATCCGGTGACCGTGCGGCCTTCCCAGTCGCTGCGCGAAGCGCTGGCGGTGATGCACGACAACGACATCTCCGGTGTGCCCGTGGTCGAGGGCGACACCCCGGTCGGCATCCTCACCGCGCGCGACATTCGCTTCGAGAAGAACCTCGGTCAGCCCGTGAGCGCGCTGATGACCACCGAGCTAGTCACGGTCAGCCCGGGTGTCACTAACGACGCCGCGCGACAGCTGCTGCACAAACACCGGATCGAGAAGCTGCTGGTGGTCGAGGGCGGCAAGCTGGTCGGGCTCATCACGATCAAAGATTTGCTCCAGGCCGAGCGCAATCCCTCGGCGCTGAAGGACGAACGCGGTCGC
Organism: Myxococcales bacterium; assembly: GCA_016706225.1. Taxonomy (NCBI): domain Bacteria; kingdom Pseudomonadati; phylum Myxococcota; class Myxococcia; order Myxococcales; species Myxococcales bacterium. The sequence goes on along the minus strand of JADJKB010000024.1, from coordinate 527,614 downwards.
CTGCGCGTCGGAGCGGCCATCGGCCCAGGACCGGAGGGTGTCGAGCGCGCGGGGCTGCTGGTCGAAGCGGGCGCCGATCTGGTCGTCGTGGACACGGCGCACGGCCACACCCGGGGTGTGATCGAGGCGGTCCGCCATTTCAAGGAGCGCTACCCGAGTGTGCAGCTGGTCGCGGGCAACATCGCGACGGCGGAGGCCACCGAGGCGCTGATCGAGGCCGGGGTGGACGGAATCAAGGTCGGCATCGGCCCGGGCAGCATCTGCACCACGCGCATCATCGCCGGCATCGGTGTGCCGCAGATCACCGCCATCTCGGACTGTGTGCGGGTCGCGGATCAACACGACATCCCCGTCATCGCCGATGGTGGCGTGAAGTTCTCGGGCGACGTCACCAAGGCCATCGCCGCCGGGGCCTCGGCCGTGATGATCGGCTCGCTGTTCGCCGGCACCGACGAGTCACCCGGTGAGCTCGTGCTCTATCAGGGTCGAAGCTACAAGGTCTACCGCGGCATGGGCTCCATTGGTGCAATGAAGCGCGGCAGCAAAGATCGCTACGGTCAAGCCGGCACCGCCGACGAAAAACTCGTGCCCGAGGGCATCGAGGGTCGCGTGCCGCATCGTGGGTCGCTGAAATCCGTGATCGATCAGCTGGTCGGCGGACTGCGCTCCGGCATGGGTTACACCGGGTCTCGCACCATCGCGGAGCTGCGCAAGAACGCCAAGTTCATCCGTATCACCGGCGCCGGCCTCAAAGAGAGCCACGTGCACGACGTGATCATCACCGAAGAAGCACCCAACTACCGCGCGTAGCTCGGCCGGGGATTGGCAGCCTCGCGGCGACCGCCCGCGTTCAGCGGCGCGCCGTGCTCGTGCCTCGGCTCCGCGCGCGCGCGCCGTTGCCGGAGCTCTCATCCAGATCGAAGCGATACGCAAAGCCGATGCGCGCGCCCAGCGACGTGATCGAACCCGAGCCGGGCGCACAGCTCTCCACGACGCCGCCGGTCTGCCGGTGCGCCGCGGCGTCGATCCCGGTGACAAAGGCCAACGAGCGGCTCATGTCGACATCCAGCCCGAGGCCTCCGCCCAGGGCAATTCCAGGGCCGTCGCTGCCGCTGCAGGAGTACGGCTCGGGGGGCCGCACGGACGTACCGGTGTCGGCGGTGCCGGTGCCGGTGACGTGCTGCCACGAAGCACCGAGCCCGAGCCCCACGAAGATCCCCACGCTGTCGGTACGCCACGGATAAGCGCGACCTCGCAACCAGATGGCATCGAGATCGCGCCGCACGTCGATGCTGTTCAGATCACCATTGGAGCGATCGCCCCCGAGGGACGAGCGTTCGTAGGCGAGACCGAAGGACCAGAGGCGGCTCGGCGCGAGCCACACGCTCGGACCAAACACGAGCCCACTTGACTCCTCACGATTCACATCGAAATCACTGCTGCCACCGAGGCGCGCATTGATGCCGATGCCGAGCTCGAAGCCGAGGGTCATCTCCGGTGGCGGCACCGATTTTTTCGCCGCGGGTGCCTCGTCCATGGGTGCCGGCGCGAACGCGGGCATCACGGGCGGAATGATCATCGGCGCGGGTTGAGCCGGTGGCGGCTCCGCGGGTGGCGCTGCGGGAGCAGGCACAGGTTCGGTTGGTGCAACGGGGGCGCCCTCGGCTGCTGGCGCACCGGTCGGTGGCACAGCGGGCGCGGTGCCCGGCGCTGCTTCCGCCGGAGCGCCTGGCGCAGCGGGCGGCGCTCCTCCCTCCGGTGGTTTTGTCTCCTCGGCGGGCGCCTCTGCCGGTGGCAGCGGACTACCCGGTGCGACGTTCGGCGGCGGCACCTGCGCGAGCGCGACCGAACCAAGACAGGAGACGAACCCGAGCACCCCCAACTGCAAGCCCCGCAACATCACGGCGCCGACTATCGCTCGCCGCGTCGGCGCGGGCAACGCGCACGCCTGAGCCAAAGACCCTCACACCCGAGAGGGCGATCCGGGAGCGGAGCAGGCCGAGTCGGAGAGTCGGGGCGCCCGGAGACAGGCTCGGCCGGGCGACCCGCAGGGTCTCGGCCGCCGCGACCGAGAACATCAGCACGAGCAGCCCGAGCAGTACGAACGCGGAGCCAATCGGGCCGAATGCGCTGAAAATCCCGTCAAACATGGCTGCCTCCAATACAAACTGGCCGGTTGGTATGTTTTTAACCAGCATGGCGCGGTGTGTCAATGGGGACAGCTCAGGTTGGTCCTGCTGCCCGGCGCAGGCTTCCGGGGAATCAATGGGGGGCCCGCCCGGGGCGCGCCGACAACCGTCGCGACCAGCCCGCCTTGTTCCCTCAGGCGCTGCCAGAGCACGGACGCGCATGGGGGCACGCCGACCCTGCGCGACCGTGCCCGCGCGACGAGGAGCGCGCGCATCCGGCAGCTCGAGCGCTGACCTCAGCTCGCTCAGTCCGCAATCAACGACAGCGCGATGGTCTCGATGGCCGAGAGCACCACATCGTGGTCGGCCTCGTCCATCGGATCGAAGAAGTCATGCAGCGCCAGCCCGTCGAGGATACCGAGCACCAACCGCGGCATGACATGGACGGGAACCCGCGGAGTGATCCCGAGCTCCCGAAAGCTCTGCTCGAGGTGGCTACGCACCTCCTCTCGGTTTGCCGCAAACATCGCCGACAGGCTGGCTCGCAGCTTGGGATCGTGGATGCCCTGCGCCATCAGCTCCGCCAGCACGCGCATCTCACTGGTACCTTGGGTGCGAGCGTCCCGCATTTCCTGGAGGGCGCGGCGGACCTTCTCCTCGGGTTTGGCCGAAGCATCCCAGGCAGCGCGTACGCGTTCGCGCATGACGTCGGCACAGTGCACGAGCACCTGCGCGATCAGGTCGTCCTTGTTGGCAAAGTGATAGTGGACCGCGCCCTTGCTCATGCCGGCCGCCTCCGCGATGTCGCTGACACTCGTGCGCGCGTAGCCGCGCTCGGCCAACGCGCGGACGGCGGCGTCGAGGACTTGTTGCCGGCTGGCCTCGCTCTTCTTGTAGGTTCGGCGGGGGCGGATCACGGTGGTTTCCCGTGGAATCATGCCACTTTGTGGGACGCGCGTCCGACGTTGACAGGCGCAAAATCGGCTGCCAAAGTCCGCCGCGGAGAGATGACCGAGTGGCCGAAGGTGCCTGATTCGAAATCAGGTGTACCCTGACGGGTACCGAGGGTTCGAATCCCTCTCTCTCCGCTGCCAGCCTGGGTTGACGTAACGCTCAGACCACTTTTAGTGACCTGAACCGAGACGCCGACTCGGACCCCGGAGTGCCTGTGCGCCGGAGTCCCCACCTTAGGAGAGGTGACCGAGTGGCCGAAGGTGCATGATTGGAAATCATGTGTACCTGCAAGGGTACCGAGGGTTCGAATCCCTCCCTCTCCGCAAGTAGTTTTCCCGAGCCCTCGCTAGAACCAGCTGGCGACGGCTCCGCCGACTTCGACGCTACGCCGCGCCGACCGACAGCTCCGCCATCACCTCACCCGAGTGATCCGTGCGGTGGCCGCCGAGGCCGGCTGCGTCGCGGCGGAAGGCTCGGCCTCCAAGGGCGTTGATCAGCCGTTCGACGCGCGGGTCGCGCGCAAGCTCGGCGGACAGCACCAGATCAAAACGCTCTTCGGCCACCGGCACGAAGTCGAGCCCGAGGGCTTGCGCCGCACTGCGGATCGACAGGCCCACGTCTGCAACTCCGTGCGCCACCAGCTCGGCGACCTCGGCGTGGCTTCTGGCTCGAGGACCGGTGGGCAGGGAGCGCTTCGGGATCCCCGCCGCGCGCAGCATCGACGTAAGTAACAGGCTCGCGCCTGCGCCCGCCTCGCGCTGCGCAACGCGCAGCTCGGGTCGCGCGAGCTCGGCCGCGCCGCGGATGCGTCCGGGGTTGCCCGCGGGGACGACCAGTCCGGCTTCCCAGCGTGCCAGGTTGATCAAGAGCATGCGGCGCCGAGCGAACCGCCGGCGCACCGCGGCCACGTTGTACTCGCCGGTCGTTTCATCGAGCAGGTGGGTGCCCGCGATGTGGACGTCGCCGCGTTCGAGTTGCTCGAGCGCCCGTGTGCTGCCCGCGTGCACCCATCGCAGCGGCACCTGACTTCCGTCGCGCTCCAGATGCCGGGCGAGCACACCAAGCGCTGGAGCGCAGCCGGCCACCAGCAAGTTCCGTTCGAGCTCCGCCGGCGCCAGCAACGGTTCGACCCGACCCGCGCCCTGGTCCGCGCTCGCCACGACCGCATCCGCCGCGCTGAGCCAGGTCTCCCCAAGCGAAGCGCGCAGTGGATGGGCGACCCAGCGCCCACCGACCCGACCCACGAGAGCGCGGGTCGAAGCGGGTCTTGCGTCGGGCGCCTCCGCCCATCGAACCCTCAGGCTCTCCGGGGTTCGATCGAGCTCGAACAGATCCTCCACCCGGCAGCCGAGCGCCGCGGCCAGCGCGAGAGCGATGGCAGTCGAAGGCACGCTGCGCTCCGCTTCGATGGCGATCAACGTCTGCCGCGTGACCTGGGCTCGCTCCGCGAGCGCAACCTGCGTCAGGCCGGCTCGCTCCCGCGCCGCTCGCAGCCGACACAACAGGCTCACTCGGACTGGAGTATGGTATGCAGTACGTAGTGTCAAGCCTGCGTTACATCCCGCGGCGCCGGTTCGTTGTGCTGCCGTGGCTGCTCTGGGCGGGCTGCCAGTCGAATCGAGCCGCGCTGGCGGTGTTTGCGGCCAGCTCCCTGCGCGAGGTCTTCGACGAGCTTGGCCGCGACTTCGGGGCGAACCACCCAAAGAGCACACTGCACTTCGACTACGCCGGGAGCCAGGAGCTGCGGCTCCAGGTCGAACACGGAGCGCCCGCCGACGTCGTGGCCTGCGCCGATCGTGTGCACATGCACGCGCTCACCACGCAGGGACTCGTCGGCCCATCTCACATCTTCGCGCACAACACCCTGATCGTCGTCACCCCGCGCGGGCAGCAGCTCAGCAGTCTGGCCGACCTCCCGCAGCTCCGCCGCATCGTGATCGCGGCACCCGAGGTGCCTGCCGGACGCTACGCCCTCTCGATGCTCGACCGCGCCAAGCTCGTGTACGGCGCGGACTTCCGCGCCCGGGTCGAAGCCCAGGTCGTTTCGCGGGAGCCCAACGTGCGTCAGGTCCTGGCAAAAGTCGTGCTCGGAGAGGCGGACGCCGCCATCGTCTACCGCACCGACGCCATGAACGCTGGACCCAGCGTCGAGCGCCTCGAGCTACCGGAGAACGTCAGTGTGCGCGCGGACTATCCCATCGCCGTGACCCGGCGCTCCCGCGAACCCGAGCTCGCCCAAGCATTCGTTCAATCGCTGGCCAACGAGACTGGGCGCGCCAACCTGGCGCGTCACGGTTTTCTGTTGCCGGAGGGCAGCGCCGAATGAGCCGCCGTGTGTGGAGTGCCTGGGTGTTCGGAGGGGCGGCGCTGCTGGTTGTGTTTCTGGTGCTGCCGCTCGCGGCGCTGCCGCTCGGAATGAGCTTTGGCGAGCTGACGCATGGCCTCGCTCACCCACTCGCGGCGGCCGCGCTGAGGCTCAGCCTGCTGACCACCTTCGTCAGCCTCACGCTCGTCGTCGCCCTCGGACTGCCGCTCGCGTGGCTCCTTTCACGCAGCCAACGCCGCCTCGCCCGGGCCATCGAGACTCTGATCGAACTGCCAATGGTGCTGCCACCGGCGGTCGCGGGAGTCGCGCTGCTGCTGGCGTATGGGCGGCGCGGAGCGCTCGGTGGGCTGTGGGGCGAACACCTCTCAATCGCGTTCTCTCCGGCGGCTGTCGTGCTCGCGCAGGTGTTCGTCTCGGCACCGTTCTTCGTGCGCTCCGGGACGGCGGCGTTCCGACGGCTGGACGAGGATCTCTTGCGCGTCGCACGTTCGTTCGGCGCTTCGCCCGCGCGGGTCTTCTTTCGCATCGCGTTGCCGCTCGCGGCGCCGGGGCTGCTCACCGGCGCCGCCATGAGCTGGGCTCGCTCGCTTGGGGAGTTCGGCGCGACCCTGATGTTCGCCGGTAGCAACATCGGCCGCACCCAGACCTTGCCCCTGGCCATCTACGCCGCGCTCGAGACCGAGCTCGACGCGGCTCGGGCCCTGTCCGTGCTCTTGTTGGTGGTCGCGTTCTTGCTGCTCGTCGCCGCGCGCGTCGTCGATCGCGCGACGCTCGCCGGCGCGCGCGGAGGCGGTGACTGACGTGCTCGAAGCAAGCTTCAGCGGGCGCGTCGGCAAGCTCGAGCTCGAGGTGGAGCTGCACCTCGACGAAGGACCGGTAGTCCTGATCGGCCCGAACGGCTCCGGCAAGACCAGCTTGCTCGCCTTTCTGCTCGGCGCGCTGCGCCCCTCGCGGGGGCGCATCAGCCTGAATGGGCGCGCGTTGTTCGACTCGCAGGCGGGCATCGATCTGCCAATGGAAGCTCGGCGGCTCGGCTACATGCCGCAGCACTACGCGCTCTTCCCCCACCTCAGCGTGCGGCAGAACCTCGAGTTTGCAGGGTCGGCCCGCGGCACCGGGTCGACGGAGCCGGAGCTGACGCGCCTGCTCGACTCGTTCGAGCTCGCCGAGCTTTCGGAGCGACGCCCCGGCACGCTGTCGGGTGGGGAGAAGCAGCGGGTCGCCCTCGCGCGAATGCTCGCGGGAAACCCCGCGGCGCTCCTGCTCGATGAACCCCTCGCAGCCCTCGACGCCCCGGCCCGCGACCGGGTGCGAGGCCTCGTCGCCGACACACTCCGCAAGCTCCAACTGCCCACGCTGACGGTGACCCACGATCCGCGCGACGCGCGCGCTCTCGGCCAGACCGTGCTGGTGCTCGAGGCCGGGCGCATCACTCAGCGCGGCACACTCGACGAGATCTTGCAGGAACCCCGCTGCCCCTTCGCGCGGGAGCTGGCCGCCACGAGCACGTGAGCGCTACGCCCCAGAGCCTTCGCGCGTCCAGCGGAGGCGCGGCTGGCGGGCGGCGCGCGCCTCGTCCAGGCGCCGATGGCGCGTGGTGTGCGGTGCACCCTTCACCAGCTCGGGCGTCTCCTTCGCTTCGCTTACGATGGCCTCGAGCGCGTCGACGAACGAGTCCAGTGTCTGTTTGGTCTCGGTCTCGGTCGGTTCCACCATCAGCGCGCCGCGCACCACCAACGGGAAGTAGACCGTCGGCGGATGAAAGCCGTAGTCGATCAGGCGTTTGGCCACGTCGAGGGTCTTGACCCCCGTTGCGGCCTCGAGCTCGCGATCGGTGAACACGGCTTCGTGCAGCGAAGCGGTGGAGAAAGCCAGCGGCAAGACGGCCTTCAACCGCGCCGCCAGATAGTTGGCGTTCAAGACGGCCATGTCGCTCACACCCTTCAGCCCCTCGGCGCCGAGCTCCCGAATGTAGGTGTACGCGCGCACCATCATGCCGAAGTTGCCGTAGAACGAGCGCACGCGACCCACGCTCTGGGGGCGATCTCGGTCGACGTAAAATCCGTCGCCCCGGCGCACGATGACCGGCGTGGGCTGGTACGGCTCGAGGATCTTCTTGAAAGCGACGGGACCGGAGCCGGGACCGCCTCCGCCGTGCGGCGTGGTGAACGTCTTGTGCAGGTTGTACTGCATCACGTCCACACCGACGTCGCCCGGTCGCGCCCGACCGAGCACGGCGTTCATGTTCGCGCCATCGCCGTAGACCAGGCCGCCGCGCTCGTGCACCAGCGCGGTGAGCTTCGGCATCGCAGTTTCGTACAGCCCGAGGGTGTTCGGGTTGGTGAGCATCAGGCCCGCCACCTCACCCGCTGCCCCCTCGAGCGCACGCGCGAGGGTCTCCGGCTCGACGATGCCCGCGCTGCCGGCGGGGAACCCCACGCTCTCGTAGCCGTTCAGGGTGGAGCTCGCCGGATTGGTGCCGTGGGCGCTGTCGGGGATGAAGACCTTCTTCGGTGAGCGTCCCTGTGCGTGGTGGTACGCGCGGATCATCATCAGACCAGTGAGCTCACCCTGCGCGCCCGCGGCCGGCTGCAGGTTCACGCCATCCATGCCCGCGATCTCCGCCAGCAGCTCCTGCAGGCGGAACATCAGCTCGAACGCGCCCTGCGCGAGGTGGTCGGGAGTACAGGGATGCAGCTTGGCAAAACCATCGAGCCGCGCCGCCCACTCGTTGACCTTCGGGTTGAACTTCATCGTGCACGAACCCAGCGGATAAAACTGGGTGTCGATGGAGAAGTTCCACTGACTCAGGCGGACGAAATGCCGGAAGGCCTCCGGCTCGCTGACCTCGGGCAGGGCTGCCGGAGTCTTGCGCGCGAGCGTGCCGAGTGCTCGCGTGACGTCGACCGCGGGCACATCGAGCACCGGCAGGCTCGCGCCGCTACGTCCGGGCGCGCCGCGCTCGAAAATTGGTGGTTCTTCGAACTGGAGGCCAGAGGCCGCTTCAGCCGTCATGTCGAGTCCCGATGTCAGTCGACCGCGGGCGGCATGTCGCCGTCGTCTTTTTTCTCTTCGTCGCCCGAGCCGCCGCCCGAACCGCCGCCCTCGGGTTTGCCACCCGGAGTGTCGTCCCAGCCCCCGCCCTGACCGCGCCCTTCGAGCTCGTCCGGCATCACCGAGTTCGGATCTGCCTTGCGGTTGAGCTGTTTGACGCCGTCCCACTTCATGCCGGTCTCGTCCGTGTTGAGACCCCACTCGCCCTTCACGAGGTGCGCCTCGTCGGCCTTGGGTACCGAGTACTTGAAGTAGCCACGACCGGTGCGCGTTGCCATCGGGCCCACCATGCCGATGCGGTGCTCCTTCCATTCGAACTTCAGGAGATCGCCGGTGACCTTTCCGCTCAGCTCGCCCCAGGCGTCACCCGCCGTCGTGCGCCACTTGCCGCTGACGGTGTCGCCCTCCTTGATCATGTGCAGGTAACCGTTGGTCTGATCGTAGTAGACCCCGGTCCAGTCACCGCCCTCCGGCATGTCGCCGGCCTTCACCGTGGCGACCTTCGGAGGAGGCGTACCACCACACGCAAACGCGCCGACTGCGAGCGGCGTCGTGAGGGCCACCGAGAACATCAGGGGGATGAGTGAGCGCCGGAAAAACATGGCGCGGAGCCTACCACGAGGGCGGGGCGCGTCGACCCTGGTTCGCCGGGAGCGCAGCGGCTGCGAAAAACCCGCGTGCGAGGCCCAAGGGCGCCAAAACCCGCCGGAAGAGCCAAGACCCGATGCCTGTACGCGCCCGACCCGCGCGCGCCGGGTACCTGGTCGCCTACCGAGATTGGCCCTAGGCTCGAGCGGCGATGACGAGGCCGGCGTGAAACCTGCGGACGCACTTCGGCGTCCCCTGACGGTCGCGGTTTGCGCGCTCGTCGTGACCCTGGGCGGTGCGACCAACGCCGACCCCGCCGCGGACGCCGGGGTGGACGCCGTGGTCGTGCGCGTCGGGCAGAGCGAGGTGCGGCGGAGCGAGCTCGCCTTTCTCTTGCTTCGACTGCACGAGTTCGAGCGACGGAGCTACGGCGACACACCCGACCAAGTTCGGCGCGGCTTCATCGAAAAGCGGCTGATCCCCGAGCTCTTGTTGGCGGAAGAGGGCAAGCGCCTGAAGGCCGGCGACAAACCCCAGGTTCGCGGGAAAATTCAGGGCGCGCTCGTCGATGCGTTGAAAGACGACATCGAACGCGACATCGATCACAAGCTCACCCGAGCCGAGCTCGACGCCTATTGCAAGAGCGAAGGGGGGCAGCACGACGCCGGAACGTGCCGCGGAGATCCAATGGGATACAGGGTCGCGCTCCGGCGCACCCGGGGGAGCGAAGAGCTGGCACGCTTGGACGAGCAGCTCCGCAAGCGTGAGGTCAAACAGATCGACTACGCGCTACTCGGCAGCTTGCCAGTCGACCCGAACACCCCGGCTCCGTAGAACACCGATCAGCTTGCGCTGCTCGTGTTCTAGGACCTTTACGTTGGGGCTGCGCCCCAAACCCCCGGCCTGCGGCCGTGCGCGCTCCGCGCGCGAGCGCCGAACACATTGCAAGTCGCTGAAAACAAACGACGTTCAACCTGTTCGGCGCTCTAGAGCCGCTCGGGGCGACCCAGCAAGAGCGCCCGCGAACCCTACGCGCGTTGAGCGTTCCGCCCGCGACGCCGACGCCCGAGCGCCAGAGCCAGACCCGAGAGCAGCCACAGAGCTGACGACGTCGGCGCAGTGGGTTCGGTGCGGCAGCCGCACCCGCCGTCATCGCTCGAGTCACCCGACTTCTTGCCACCGCTCGCGGCACCGCCGGCCGAGACGCCGCCGCTCGAGGCGCCGCCCGCTGAAGCGCCGCCACTTGCGGCACCGCCCACCGAAGCATCCGGTCCCGTCGAGCCCGCGCTTCCCGCGCTCCCACTCGAACCGGCCACGCCCCCGCTGCCACCACCCGCCACACCGCCGCCGCCGGCCGCGCCGCCGACGCCAGCGTCGGGGATGGCCCCACAGACGTCCGGTGACTTGTTGATCGTGATGGAGTCGATGACCTGATTCGCCTGCGGGAACGCACCCCAGGTCTCGAGCTTCAGCTTCTCGTTCTGGATGTCGACCAACAGGTAGTGATGGTCTCCCAGGCACTTCGCGCGCCCGGCGGTGTTGCCGCACAAGAACGCGGGAATGGTGAACGCGCCAGCGCCTCCGCTGACCAGGTACACCGTTCCGCCAGCGAAATTAGCGGCGCCGACCGAACAGGCGTCGGCGGAACCGGGGTTGCCCTTCGTCGAGCAAGCGCTCGGCTCGAAGCGCTCATACCAGTGGTTGTGGCTGGTCATCACCACGTCGACGTGGTGTTTGTCGAACACGGGGATGAGCGCCGCGTTCTGTTTTTCCTCGTTCGGCGCGTGGGAAATCGAGAACGCCGCAGCCGTCGTGTAGTTGGGCTTGTGGTAGTAGACGAATTTCCATTTCTTGGGGTTGTTCGTCAGGACCGAGTCGAGCCAGGCCGCCTGATCGGCGAAGGGAATGCTGCCTCCCTTGAAGCTCTCGGTAGAGAGCGCCACGAAGATCGCGTTCGCGTAGGTGAAGAAGTAGTAGTCCTCGGTGCCGCTGGATTTGGGCCCCGTCGAGCGGGGCAGCGCGAAGATCTGGTTGTAGTTTGCGGTGTCGCCGGCACCCGGACCGGTGTCGTGGTTGCCCATGGCCGGCATGAAAGGAATGCTCTTCGCGACGGTCGTGGTCCAGCCGAGCAGCTTGAGCCACTGATCGATCTTGTCCCCGTCGATCACCAGATCTCCGCCGTTCAACATGAACGCGGGCTTGTGCTTGGCAGCCTGATCCATGATCTGCGGCCAGTTGTCGCCTCCGCCAAAAATGGGGTCCGGGCGGTTGTCCGCCAGGAACGCGAACTTGAGGCTGCCGCAGCTCGGATCGGGGCTCGGCCCCGTGACGAAGCTCGCTTCGGCGGTGAACCCGTCGCTCGTGCTGCCCGCGATGTAATAGTACTTGGTCGAGGGCGCGAGACCCGTGATTGAGGCTTCGTGGATGTAACCCAACCCGGCGGTCGCTTGGTTGGAGGTGGCGGTCACGACCTTCGAATAACTGCCTGCGCTCGTGCCGTAGTGGACCTCGGCGGTCGTCGCTGCGGTCGTGTTCCACGTCACCGTCATGTTGGTGTCGGGTGCGTCGACGTACGAGAGCCGCGCGTACGTCGGTGCGGCGCGCGCCGGCAGTGACGTCAGGGCGGCGGACAAGAGCACGGCTGAGGACAGAGTTCTTCGCAACATTGTGGCCCGTTCGCGCCGGCGGAATGCGACGCCGATGCCGGAGCAGTGTCGCACGAACTCGCGAGCGAGGCACGCCCGCTGATTTCATCCAGGGAGCGTGGCGCCCCGGGCGGTCGCTGCCACGGCGTTCCGGGCTTGTGCGGTGGCGCTCGTCGCCTCATCCCCCGCGGCGAGCGCGAGCGCGCGCGTGGGCAGCTCGAGCCGGCGCTCCAGCACCCACACCGGGGCGCCACCTCGCTCGGCGTGGAGCTTGGTTGCGCACTTGGGCGTCGTGAGCCAGACGTCGAGACCGCGCGCCAACCCGGCGGGCATGCGCGCGTGGTCGGCGTGAAACTCGACGCGAATGGGGTTGATCCCGTGACCGGCGAGCTCCGCGAGCACACGCTCGGGTCGCGCGATGGCGAGCACCAAGCCGAGCCGCGTTCGCGCCAGCTCCGACAGTGAGACGAATCTGCCGGATGGCGTCCGGGCGCCGCGGACTCGAGCACGAAACCAGAGCACGCGGGAGACGTCTTTGCTGGATGTCACGTGATGCATTGGCTCGCCGCCGGGCCCGAGCAACACGCTGTCGCAGGCTGCGAGTAGCAAGTCGGGACTCGCCCGCAGATCACCGGCGGGCGGACAGCGCCGCGCACCCCACGGCGCGGCATCGTCGAGCACCAGGAACGAACAGGCGAGGCGCTCGGGGGACGTCTGGAGGAGACCGTCCACGATCACCACCTGCGCATCCCGCGCGGCGCACGACAGCGCGAGCTCCCGGCTCGGCCCGACGAACACTCTCACGCTCACGTCGGCGAGCGCTCGCGCGAGCCACGCGGCCTCGTCTCCGACATGCTCGGCGTCGTCGCTGGGCTCGACCTGTCGTGTGCTCCGCGTCCGCGCGCGGTATCCGCTCGCGACGACCGCCACTCGATGCTTCGCGGCGAGAGCACGGGCAAGCGCGAGCACGACCGGGGTCTTGCCGGAGCCACCCAGCGTTGCGCCCCCGACACCAACCACCCGCGCGCCGGGTGGCAGACGCACGGGGCGCACGGGGTTCGAGCAAGCTGCCCAACCCCGCCCGAGCAAGCGCGCCGAGACTCCGTCGAACACCCCCTGTTCGAGCGCGCGGGCGACGGCGCGCCGGAGCATCAGGAGAGCCTGAGCTCGCGCCCCAGCTCCGCACCAAAGCGGGCCGCCTCGGCTTCACTCGTGGGAAACGCAATGCGGGCTTCACGACGCCGCAGCTTGGTCCCGTCCGGCTCGGCCAGGAACCCGCGCAGGTAGAGCTCGTCGCCCGAACGGATGGAGTAGGCGGCGACCGGCATCTGGCAGCTGCCCTCCACGGCCTGCATCACCCCGCGCTCCGCCGCCACGCAGATGGCGGTCTCGCGATCGGCGAGCACCGAGAGGATCGCCGCGGTGCTCTCGTCCCCGGTGCGCATCTCGACCGCCAACGCACCCTGGCCCACTGCCGGCAAACACACCTCCGGCTCGATGATCTCGGTGGCCCGGTCGGCGAGGCCAAGCCGCACCAGCCCCGCTCGTGCGAGCACGATGGCATCAACGACACCCTCGGCGCACTTCCTGAGCCGGGTGTCGACGTTGCCGCGCAGGGGAACAATCTCGAGATCCGGCCGCGCCAGCCCCAGCTGAATGGCCCGCCGGAGCGACGACGTGCCGAGTTTTGCGCCAGAAGGCAGCTCCGCGAGCTTCTGCCCGCTGCGGGTCACGATCACGTCGCGCGGATCCTCACGCACCGGAATGCACCCGATGGTCAGCGAAGGCGCCAGCTCCGCCGGCACGTCCTTGAGTGAGTGGATGGCGACGTCGGCGCTGTGATCGAGCAATGCCTCCTCGATCTCTTTGATGAACAGTCCCTTGCCGCCGATCTCGGTGAGCGGGCGATCTTGGATCCGGTCGCCAGTGGTCACCACGTGTTTTTCTTCGATCAAGAGGCCGGCATGCTGCTCGGCGAGCAAGCGCAGAAAAGCGCGGGCCTGGGCCAGCGCTAGCTGACTCTTGCGCGTAGCAACAACGAGCTTCTTTTCGGTCATTTTCCGTTGGTTCCAGTGGCGCGCCGCGCCTCGTCCTCGGCGCTCGGGGCAGGCTCATTGGCCTCGGCGGTCGATTCGGGGGATGCCGGGCGCGTCGACGGCACCGACTGGAGCGAAGCAGGCTCCGCATCCAGCTCGAACAACTCGGTCAACGCGACGACGAGCTGCTCGACCCGGGGGCTCTCGTAGTCCTCGTCGCTGACCACCTGACGCAAATGCGTGGTCGGAGCGTGCAGCATCTTGTTCAGCGCTGCCTCCAGCATCGCCTCCAGCGCCGCGCGTTCGGGCTCGCCCAGGTGTTTGAGCTTCGTGCGCAGGCTGCGCTCCAGCTCGGCGTGCAGGAAGCGCTCGAGCCGAGAGCGCAGCGCGACCACCACCGGCGTGACCTGTGCGACCTCGGCCCAGCGTTGCCAGCCCGCGGTCTCCTCGCGCACGATGCGCTCCGCCGCCTCAGCTTCTCGCTGCCGGCTCTGGCGCGATTCACTGACGACGCGCTCGAAATCGTCGATGTTGTAGAGGAACACTTCGCCCAGCGTCTCGACCTTGGGGTCCACGTCGCGGGGCACTGCGAGGTCCACGAAGAACAAGTTTCGCCCGCGGCGCTTGCGGCGCAGCTTCGCGATGGTCTCGTAGTCGACGACGAACCCTGGCGCGCTGGTGCTGGTGATCACGACGTCGGCGTCAATCAACGCCTCGGGCAGATCCGCCCAGCCCCGCGCCTCGCCGCCGACAGCGGCGGCCAGCACCCCGACGCGCGCCTCGTTTCGACCCACGACCAAGAGCCGCGTACCGGCGTGATGCAGGAGCTTGGCGACCGTCTCGGCCATCTCGCCGGAGCCGATCAAGACCACCGTGCGACCGCGCAGCTCTCCGAAGATCTGCCGGGCGAGATCGACGGAGACACTGGGCACCGAAATTTGCCCGACCCCGAGCTGGGTCTCGGTGCGCACGCGCTTGGCGGCGCGCAGCGCCCGCGGCACGGTGCGATGCAGGCAGCCACCCACCGTGCCGGCTTTTTTGGCCGTCTCGAACGCGTCCTTGAGCTGGCCCAGGATCTGCGGCTCGCCCAGCACGATCGAATCGAGGGACGACGCCACACGAAACAGGTGGCTCACGGCCTCGCTGCCTTCGTAGACATACAGGTGCTCGCGCACGCCGGGCGCCAGTCTGGACAGCCCGTCGAGGGCGGCTCGCCCCACCTCGGCCGTATCCGACTGCGGACCCGAGCGCCCCGCTGCGACCAGCTCCACGCGGTTGCAGGTCGAGATCAACATCGCCTCGCCGAGCTCGGGTCGCTCGACGAGCTGGCCGAGCACACGAGCAATGTCTGCCTTCGGCAACGCGATCTTCTCGCGGACCGCTACTGGCGCGGTCCGGTGCGACAGTCCGACGACGACGATCATCCGCGACCTCCGCCGATGCGGAATGCGTAGAGCAAGATCACCGTAGTGACGCAGATGACACCGGCCAACGTGCCATAGGCCGAGCGCCGTCCGCGCCAACCCACCGCAGCCCGCAAGATCAGCACCGCGGCGAGCACCACCCACGTTCCATATCCAAGGGCCGTGCGCAGCATCTCGACGCCCCCGGTCACGCCGCCCCGACTGGCGAAGAAGCCGCCAGTCACGACGCCGAAGGTCAGCAACGGAAAACCGATGAGCAAGAGCCGGTGCTCGGTGCGATCGAGCGCGTCGAGCGGCGGCAGCTTCGCGGTCAGCCAGGTCGGCCGCTTCTCCTTGAGGCTGCGCTCTTGCACGAGATAAAAGGCGCCCGCGGCCCCGGCGAGCAGGAAGAACCCCACCCCCATGAGGTTGGCCGTGATGTGCAAGATGAGGAGCGGCCGCGAGACTCCGGCGATGCTGCTCTGCTCCGCACCCACGAACTGCGCGCCAATCAGGAAGGTCAGCGCCAACGGCGCGACCACCGCACCGATGGCCTGCAGCTTGAAACGCACGCGGAGCGCCAGGTACATGCCGGCCAGGATCAGCGCCGACAAGCTGAGGGAGAAGTGCAGCGACTCGACGGGGCAGATGCGGGAAAAGAGGCTGCCAGTGACCACATGGACGGCGTGCAGCAGCGCACCAAGGGCGAGCGCGATGGGAGCGGTCCGAGCGGCGGACGCGGAGCCTTCGCGGCGCGAGAGGTCCAAGAAGAACAAGATCGCGGCCGCCGCGTAGGCCGCGGCACCGAAATAGAAGGCCAGGGTTGCGGCTCGTTCCATGTCACCCGAGGTGGCCGGCGAGATACTGCGCCAACATCTCTTCGTCCGAACAGGGGATCGGGCCGTCGCCCGGCGGAGTGCTCACGGCGCGATGTTCGGCAAAGCTGCCGATCGGCGTGCCGGCGAACCCAGGCACGATGTCGTACGCGAGGTCTCCGAGCACCATCGACGTGTCCAGGAGTTCGGCGCCCAGCTCCTGCATGAAGCTGACGGACTTCACCTTGCCCACGAGCTCGTGCAGGTCGACACCGCCGGTCACCTCTTTGACGACCCGGATGGCCTCGACCACGTGGTACTTGCGTCCCTCCGCCCGAATCACGAGCTCGTTGCCCACGAGGTCGACGCGGTCCTTGCCCAGCCACAGATCGAGGGCTCGTTGGGGGAAGAAGACGCGGTTTTTCATGCGCGACTTGGGATCTTACACGGGGAAAAGCGAGGGGACGACTCGCAGGCGTGTTGCCCGCGAGTCCCACTACGCGGCCGCGTGAGGGTCGGCAAGCGATCCCCGCACGAAAGCCGATATTTCGAACGATTTTGGCCGCTCGGCACCAGAAATTGGGGGCACCGCTAACATTCCGCAGTTCCGCCACGTCCAATCCCCGTGAGACCCCGCTTGGCCCGGGCGGAACCAACCGCCGACGCTCCGACCGAACCGCGCGTCGAACCGGCGCCACCGTTCGTGGCCATGGTCGAGCGGGCCCAGGCCGGCGACCGCGCCGCCTTCGCCGAGCTGTACGCACAATTCGAACCCACCGTGCGCGGCATCGCCCTCTCGCGAGTCTCACCGGCAGAGGCCCGCGATGTGCTCCACGACGTGTTCGTCACTGTGCTCGGGCGCATCGGCTCGTTGCGGGTCGCGCTCGCGTTCCCGACTTGGCTCGCGAGCATCACACGCAACCGGGCCACTGATTACGCACGCCGTGACAAGCCAAATCGCGAACCCGATGAGCTCGCCCTCGGAGTCGTGTCACTCGACGAACGAGCCCTGGGGATCTTGCGGGAGATCCAGGCGCTGCCCGAGAGTTACTCCGAGATCCTGGTGCTCCGCTTCGTGGAAGGCATGACCGGTCCGGAAATCGCCGAGCGCATGGGCATGACGGAAGGGTCCGTGCGAGTGAAGTTGAGCCGGGGCATGAAGTTGCTCCGAGCGCGGCTTCAAGATCGAGGTGAGCATGTCGGATGACTACCTGTGGGACCGCGCGGGCACGCCGGCGCCCGACGAGCTCTTCCTGGAGCGGCTGATGCCTCGCCTGCGGGACCAGGTTCGGCGCGCCGCGCCGAGTGAGCTCGAACCTCCGTTCGCGATGCGGCGCACGCAGCGTCGACCCCTGCTGTTCTTCGGGTTGGCAGCGACGCTCGTGTTGGCGGTGGGGGCCGTCGCGGCGCACGGCTACCTGGGCTCATCCATTCCGATCGGGATACGGGGTGAACCACCCACCAGCAACCCGGCGGGAGCTCCGATCACCGCGAGCGCCGAAGTGGCACCCACCACCCCCACGACACGCCTGGTGCCGTCACCGAGCGCGGCGCATGCCGCCCGGGCGATTCGGCCAAACGAAGCGCCGAGAGCGCCCGTCGTACCCCAACCGCGAAGCGATGAACCCGAGAAGCCCGCGCCGGCTGCCATCCCGAGTGTGAGCGACGCTCCGCCAGCGACGGCCGCAGAACCGCAGGGCAACCAGCGGGGGCACGCGGAGATCCAGGCCGTGATCGCCGGCCATCGAAGCGAGGTCCGCCAGCGATGCTGGGAGCCGGCGCTGGCCAAACGCAGCGAGCACGCCGCGACGACGGTGCGCCTCACCGTCCGCTTCACCATCGAGGCGAACGGCAAGACCTCGGGTGCGAGCGCTGGACCGGCCAGTCCGGACTACCCGGCGCTGGCTGGATGCATCGCAGCGGAGACGCGCGGCTGGCGCTTCGGACCGGCCGCCTCTGCCATCGCCGTGAACGTGCCGTTCGTGTTCACCGAGGCACGCTGAGCTGGCAAAAGAGCACCGAGGCTCAGCCGGCGAAGATCCCGCGGCGACGCCGGCTGCGTCAGAAACCCTTGCGCGCGACCGCACGGTCGCCCGGTTCGATCTCTCGGTGTGAGACCGTCACCAGACACACCGAGCTGTACTTGTTCGCTCGCAGCACCCTGACCTCACCCACGATCTCTTCGGGGAAGTCCTTCTCGTTGCCCTTGAGCGGTGTGGTCTCCACACTCGCACTCTCGGGCACCTCGATGCGCAAGCGGTCCCGCGCCGAGCGGGTCGCCGTCTTCAGCGAAGCGCGCCACGCATCACCCTTGGCAACGATAAAAAGGCGATTGCCAGAGCTGAGACCGTCTTCGGTGCCGCGGTCGATGAACACGACCTGGTTTTGTCCCATGAGCTCGTGGGGGTAGACACTCGTGAGCACGCGCGCCCAGCGGTTGACCCGCGACGGTTTGGGGGGAACCACGTCGATGCGACGACCGACGTCGCCGATCAGCGCGCCGCGCTCGATGACGTCCGTCGACTCGACGATCTCGCCGCGAGCCAGGCGTTTCTTGTCGTCGAAATGATCGATGCGAACGGTGCCCTTGATGGCGATGATCTGCCCCGGCGGTCGCCGTGCGCCCTTGACCGCCGCCGGCTTCCTGATCGCGGTGAAGATGGTGAGCTTCTGCCCAGGGACGACGTTCACCCCTTTGCGGATCTTCAAGTAGACGTGGTTGCCATCGGCCAGCAGCATCTGATCTTCGCGGGAGCCGAGCAGCTCGCCCCAGACCTGCCGCTTGGGATCATCGATGTAGCCGGTGCTGCGCAGGAACACGGTGTTGCGCGGCACCGCCGCGCGCCGGTCGACCAGACCGCCGCCGTCGCCGAGCGTCCCGCCGTCGCGGAAGTCTCCCGCGCCACCTTGTTTCATGCGCACCTGATCGCCGGGATAGATCCAGTGCGGGTTTGTGACCTGTGGGTTGTAACTCCACACCTTCGGCCAGTTCCACGAGTTACCGTAGTAGTAACCGGACAGCCCCCAGAGTGTGTCGCCGCGGCGCACGGTGTGGAACGAAGGCACGCGCATCGCTCCGCCGCGGCCGAGCACCGCGCTCGACCCCTTCGTGCCGCGAATTGACCCGCCCGCCCCGGAGCCGCGACTGAGGTCGAACCCGTCGCCCTTGGTCGGGTCGGTGGTCGGTCGCGAGCTCGACGGTAGGTGTTCGTTGGGATCTCCCGCGCCCGGTTGAGGGAAGCCAGGCGGCGGTGTGCTGTAGGTCGTCACGTTGGTCTGGCTTGGCGCGACCTGCACCTGTCCGCTGCCATCACCACCGGCGGGGGCGCCTCCACTCTCCTGGGCTAGCGCGAGTGGGCTCACGAGCCCCGCTGCGACGAGCGTCGACACGCACCAGTAAGCCCTCGGTCCCTTGCGCATGGTTTCAGGTCCCTTGTGGAGCAGCGGGTTTCCCCGGCTTATTCTGGCCCATTGGAGCGCCGATCGCACGGCCCGCAGGCCGCCAACCGAAGGGTTTTGCGGCTCCGGGTTTGGCGCCGTACTCCTTGAGCACGGGTCGCGGCCCCTTCTCCTCGGCCGCCGGCGCTTCTTCTGCCTCGGGTTCGGCAGGAGCGGCCGCTGCGCCGGGTCCCAGCTTGACCACCTTCAGGGTCGGCCGGGCAACACGCGTCTCCTCCGGCTCTGCGGGCTGTGACGGAGCTTCCGCCGTCCGCTGCCCTCGCATGCCGATGATTTCGAGCGCCTGCATGCGCTCTGCCAGGCGGTCGTTGGTGTTCTGCACCCGCGTCAGCTCCTCCTGCATCGTCGCGACGCGTTTCTCGAGGGCATCGCGGTTGCTGCCGCCGCAAGCGACCGCAAATAACGCGCAGGGAACGACGACTAGGCCGAGGGCCGAGCGCCGGGCTAGGGACAGAAGGCTCCGCATCGGGGAAAGTCTAGGTTTCACTGGCCGGCCGGGCCAAAAACTCCGGGGTTCGATCCGCGCTAGAGCTGGCATGGATGTTGGCGCAGGTGCGCCTACACGCCCCAATCTGGACGGGCCGGACCTCCGAAGGTAGGGTCGAGGACGTGAAGCTGAGGGCCCGAAAGGGAGGGGAACGCCGCAGGCGTTTGGACCTCAAGAAGACGTTATTCGTCCTGCCGAACATGATCACCATGGCGGCGGTGTTCTGCGGTTTCAACGCCATCCGGCTGTGTGCCAAGCCGGGCGCGGAGATCGAGGACTATCACCGCGCCGCAGTGCTGCTCATGTTCGCGATGCTGTTCGACATGCTCGACGGCCGCGTCGCTCGCCTCACCAAGACCCAGAGCGCGTTCGGCCTGCAGCTGGACTCCCTGGCAGATCTGGTCTCGTTCGGCGTCGCACCAGCCCTGCTCGTTTATCAGTGGGTGCTGCACCGCCACCCGGTCCCGGGACTCATCGTGGCGTTCATCTACGTGGCCTGCGCCGCCGCACGCCTCGCCCGGTTCAACGTGCTCTCGTCGGCGCCCAGCGGCGCCCCGGTGAAACCCGGCAAATACATCGTAGGTTTGCCGTCGCCGCCGGCTTCGGGCGTGCTCATTTCGCTGGCGGTCGCCGACTCCGCCGTCGGTGGCTCTCTCGGCGCGGAGCAAAACACGCTCGTCTTCTTCGCGGTCACGCTGATCGTCGCGCTGCTCATGGTGTCGAACGTGCGCTTTCGCTCGTTCAAGGATCTCCGGCTCAACCCGGCGACGATCTTGTTCGTGTTGTTCGTGATGGGGTCGTGCCTCGCCGTGTCGCAGATCTGGAAACCCCAGTTCGTGCTGGTCTGGTTGCTCGGCGTGTACATCACCATCGGCGTGGTCGAGTCGGCCCGCAGTCTGGCTCGCTGGTTGCTGCGCGAGCGCCCGCGGGACACTTTGCCGCCGGCGGAGTGAGGCGTTCGTACCCGGGAACGCCGGGGCCCGACCGAGCCGCTTGGCAGTTGGCCGAACCCGCCTGCCGGCCCCCCTGAATCGCACTTAAGAGCTCCCCCACGGAACCGTTGGGCTCGAGCAGTGGCCCACCAGTGGAAATTCCATTAGCAATCTCGCCCCTTGCCCTTGGCGACGCCGCGATCGCAGGCGCGGCGCTGGTGCTGACCACGTACGAAGCGTGGCTGTACGCGCGTCGGCGGCAGAACCCCGAACACCTGTGGATCGCGGCCATCTGCGCGTCGGCGGTGGCCTACGCCGGGCTGATGGCCATCCACTACAGCGTGGGGCAGGAGGCCGCCGTGATCCTGTCCAGGCTCGAGGGAGCGGCGCTTGCAACGGCAAGCTGCGCAGCCCTGGCTTGGGCCCTGGTGCTGGGTAGCGCGGCCTCCGTCAAAAATATTCGACTCCTGCTCATCACCTGGGGGGTGCTCACCACCCTGGTGCTGTCCCCGTGGGTGATCACGAGCACGTATCCGGTCGAGCCGTTCTTGGGCCACTCGCTCTTCTGGCGGCGGATCCAGACCCCGCTGGTCGCTGCGTTCCAGGCGACCGGACTCGTGCTGGTGGTCGCCGGATTGTTCGTGTCGATGCGTGCTCCGCCCGAGCGTCGCTCGGCGGCCCGTCACTTCCAGGTGGGCGCCGGACTGTGGGGCGCGGCAGGGCTCTACGCGGCTGCAAGCGGGCTGTTCCATCGTGCACCCTCGTTCTCGGTGATCGAGTACGGCTTCTGCGCGTTCGCCGTGAGCCTGGTCGCGCACGACGTCCGGCGATTCATGTTGGCGCTGGCTTCGAGTGAACGCGCCGCGGACACCGCTGAGCAAAAACACCGAGTGCTCGAGGCGCTCCACCGCGACGTCGTGGCTTCGGTCGGTGACGGCGTCGTGTTGCTCGACGCCGACGGGTGTGTGCGACTCTGGAACCCGACCCTGGTGCGTCTGACGGGAGTGACCGAGGCCTCGGCCCTCGCCCGGCCCCTGTGGGATGTGCTTGGCCTCGACGACCCCGACAGGCGCCTCGCACAACAGGGGCTCGACGCGGCCATGCGGGGCGAGACCTTCACCACGGCGCCGATCGCGATCGGAAATGGCCAGCATCGGGTGAGCACCGTCTGGACGGTGGCGCCGTTCGACTCTGACTCGACCCGAGGCGCCATCGCGGTGCTGCACGACGTCACCGCCGTGGAGGACGCGCGCGCGGCCGTCGTCAAGAGCGAGCGCAACCTGAAGGCGCTGATCGAGAGCCTGCCGGATGCCATCGCGGTGCTGTCGGGACCGAAGATCCTGTACATCAACGCGGCGCTCAGCACGCTGCTCGGCCTCGAGCCCGCGGAGAGCCTGGGTGGCCTCAGCGCGAGCCGCCTGGTTCACGCCGCCGATCGGCAGCGACTGCAGGAGCTCGAAGCCAACGGACCGACGGTCCAGCTGCGGTTGAACGCCAGGCACCGGACGCTGGTCGCCGAGGTGCAGAAGGTTGCCATCGAGTTCGACGGCGCGCCCGCCGAGGCGCTGCTGGCCCGCGACGTCACCGAGCGCAACGACGTGACCGCTCGAATGATGGAGCTCGACCGAATGGTGGCGGTCGGAACCCTCGCCGCGGGTGTGGGTCACGAGATCAACAACCCCCTGGCCTACGTCGCGGCCAACCTCGAAGAGCTCCGATTCAAGCTGCGCCCTCCGACCCAGGTCGACGCCGAGACCCGCAGCCTGGTCGAGGACTCGCTCAAGGGCACCAAGCGCATCCGGGACATCGTGCAAGCCATCTCGGCCTTCTCGCGCTCGGGCGCGGAGCGCCACTCGACCAGCCTGGCCGAGGCGGTGCAGTCGGCCGTTGCCATGGCGGGGAACGAGATCAGACACCGCGCGCGGCTCGAGCTCGATCACCGCGGGGAGCTCTACGTCGTTGCGAACGAAGCTGAGCTGGCTCAGGTGATCCTGAACTTGCTGGTCAACGCCAGCCAAGCCGTCCGGGACGGCGGGCCCGAAAGCAACCGAATTCACGTCCGGACCTTCGGTCGTGATGGGCGGGCGATCTGCGAGGTGACGGATACAGGGATCGGCATGTCACCCGAAGTCGTTGCGCGGATCTTCGACCCGTTCTTCACGACCAAACCCGTCGGTGAGGGGACCGGGCTCGGGCTGAGCATTTGCCGGCAGACGCTGCGGGCTCTGGGCGGCGAAATCGAGGTCGAGAGTCAGCCCGGAGTCGGTTCGACATTTCGCATGGTGCTCCCGGTCTCCGAGGCCGTCACCGAGCCGATCCGCCTGGTGAAGACGCCATCCGAGCCGATGACACGCAGGCTGAGGGTGATGCTGGTGGACGACGAGTCCGACCTGGTGCGTGCGCTGGCCCGACCGCTTCGCCGCGAGTTCGAGCTCACCGAATGCGCCTCTGCCGACGATGCGCTCGAACATCTGGCGCGGAGCGCGGACTACGACGTGATCGTCACGGACCTGATGATGCCGGGCAAGTCCGGCATGGATCTCTACGCTCTGATCAACGAGAACTACCCGCGCCTGGCCCCGCGCGTACTCTTCACCACCGGCGGAGCGTTCACAGCCGAGGCCAAGACGTTCTGCGCAGAGATGGCAGGGCGCGTCCTGTCCAAGCCCGTGGTGGCCGCCGAGCTCCGGCATCGGATTGCCGACGTCGCGGCGCGGGCTACTGCCGACGAGGCCAAACTGAGCTCGGCGGACACGGGGACCGGAGAGCCGGGTCGGGTTTGACGGGCATGAGGCGGGCGGTCGCGCGACGGGCGCCTACGCCCGCGCCACACGTGTCAACGTCGCGGCGACCTCGAGGTGCTCGGTATGCGGAAACATGTCGAACGCATGCACGGCCTGAAGTCGGTAGTCCGACGACATTCGCCCAAGATCACGCGCCAGAGTCTCCGGGTTGCAGGAGAGCAAGAGTAGCGTGTTCGAGCCCAGACGCCTCAGCGCATCCGTCACGCTGCCCAGCCCAGCGCGCGGGGGATCGGCGATGACGAACGCACGGGGCTTCGAGCTGAGCTGTTCCAGGGCCGACTCCACAGTCGTGTGAAGCACGCGCAGGTTGTCGAGTCTCGCGCGGCGCGCGCCAGAAGCGAGAGATTGCGCCGACACAGCGGACGACTCAACCGCCGTGCCCGACAGGCCTCGTGCACCCAGCGGCAACGCAAAGTTCCCGCAGCCCGCGTACAGATCCACGAACTCATCGGCCTGGGCGCGGGTCGCTTCGCCGAGCACGTGGTCCACCAACAACCGGTTGATGGCGTGGTTGACCTGCAAAAATGCGCCCGTGGCCACGGCGACCTCGACGCCACGCGAGGCGAAGCGCTGGAGCGGCGGCTCGGTTTCGCCGAGCACACCAACCAGAAAACGCTCGCCGAGCTGGCGCCGGAGTGCGCCGCGAGCCAATTCGATCGCGTCGGGCACATGCTTGGTGATGGGAATCGTCGGGGCCAGACACACGGCTTGAAAACCGTGAGAGTCCACGCCGCGCACCTCCAGCCAACTGAACGCGCGAAGCAGCTCGGGCTCAGCCGCGGCCGCGAGTCCGAGCTCCGTGATTGCTTGGCGCAGCTCGGGCTCGAGCACCAGGCAGCTCTCGTCCTTCTCTGGATTGAAGAACAGAACGCGCCCGTCGGTGATGCGCAGCCGCAAGCGATTGCGATAGTCGCGGTCGCGCCCGGCTACCCATGCAACCTCCGTCCGAGGAACGCCGGCTCGTTCGAAGACCGCCGCGAGGCGTTCGAGCTTGATGCGCCGCTGCTGTTCCGGCGAGATCGCCATGAGCGGGCATCCCCCACAGCGCTCCCAGACGTGACAGTCGCCGGTCTGCACTCCCCGGGTCTCGGTCGTCTCGGCGGCGTGTGTCATCGGGGGCCTGTCATTGCGGGACTCCCCTACAGGGCGCCCGTCTCCCGATACCAGGCCACTGCGTCGGCGAGGGACTGCGCGAGCGGTCGCGACTGATACCCGAGCTCCGCTTTGGCCTTCGCGCTCGACAGGCGCACCCGAAAGGCCGATTGCACCGCCATCTCCCGCGACAGCAGCGGCGGCCGACCCGTCAGGTCGGAAACCACATCCAGCGAGCGCCCCAGGCCCACGATCAGCGTGTCGGGCAGGGTGAACGTCGGACGCGAGCGCCCCAGAGCCTGCCCGACCGCGCTGAAGAGCTGCCTCACGGTGACCCACTCTCCACCCAGGATGTAGTGGGCGCCGCTCTCTGCCGATGTCGCAGCGACGACGTGCGCGTGAGCCACGTCGCGCACGTCGCAGGTGGTGCGCATGCCGTTGGGAACCGGCAGCGGCGCGCGGCCGCGGGCGGCTCTGAACAGCGGGAGCAGGTTGTGTTTGAAGTCCCAGGGCCCGAAGATCGCAGCGGGGTGCGTGGTCACGGTGTCGAGCCCGCGCGCCGCCGCGTCGGCAACGGCGCACTCACCGAGCCATTTGGTGTGGGGATACACCATGGCCTGCGCGGCCAGGTTGTACTCGGAGCGCTCGTCGACCAGGGTTCCAGACGGTGCGTCGAATGGTTTTCCGATGGTGGCCGCACTGGAGGTGTACACCAACCGCTCGACCTGCGCGCGGAGCGCCGCCTCGGCCACGTTCTTCGTGCCAATGACGTTGGTCTCGACGCTCTGGCTCCAGCGTGCGCGCCACATGTTCACGTCCGCGGCGACATGGAACACCAGCGAACAACCGCGCATCCCGTCACAGAGTCGTGCGACGTCCCCGAGGTGGCCGCGAAACACCTCGGCGCCCCGCGCGGACAGGTCCCCGGCAAGCGACCCGGTCCGACTCAGCGCCACCACCGTGTGTCCAGCCTCGAGCAGCTCCCGGCCGAGCGCGTACCCAAGAAAACCCGTAGCGCCGGTGATGAAGACCCTGAGCATTGTCGTCGCGCGGCTGCCACGAGGGGGGCGGCCATCCCAGCGCCGGAGAGAAAGTATCATCCTTCAGCTTGACCGGCGCGGGGGGTTGACGTGACTCCAGTGCGGCGTCCCACGTTTCTTCCAGCGAGCGGCGACGTCTAGCCCAGGCAGAGCGATCGTGCGAAGTTAGCGGAGAGGCCGGGCTAGACGCTCGCCGACGGAGACCACGCATGCCCGCGAAACGCCAGAAGCTCGTTGTCCGATGTCTCATGATGTCAGTGGACGGCTTCGCCGCGGGCGTCGACCAGCGACTCGAGCAACCGTTCGGAGACCACACCAAGGGCTTCACCGACTGGGTGTTCGCGACCCGCTCTGGATGCCAGATGCTGGGCATCGATGGGGGCGAGGTCAACGCCGACGACCACTACGTCGCGCACAGCTTCGACGACATTGGCGCGACCATCCTCGGCCGCAACATGTTCGGACCGTCGCGCGGCCCGTGGACCGACGACGGCTGGAAAGGCTGGTGGGGACCCAACCCGCCGTATCACGCTCCGACGTTCGTGCTCACCCATCACCCGCGCGCACCGATCCCGATGGACGGTGGCACGACGTTCCACTTCGCCACGCAGGGGATCGACGACACCCTCGAGCGCGCGTTCGCCGCCGCCAATGGCATGGACGTCCGGCTGATGGGCGGCGCCGCGACCATTCGCCAATACCTGGCTGCCGAACTGATCGACGAGCTCCACCTCGTCGTCGTGCCGATGCTCATCGGTCGCGGCGAACGCATCTTCCCCGAGTCCTCCCCGCCGCCCGGCTACGTCTGCGTCGAGCACACCGCCACGCCGGCCGTCATCCATCTCCGCTTCGAACGTGCCCCGACACCGCTCCCGGCCGGGTGAATTGGAGCCCCGCCGCGCGACGTCCCTCGACAGCTAACGCCCGCAGGTTCCGGCGACTGTCCGCGGCACGCTAAACGGGACCTTCCCACTCTCACGGGACCCGACTAAACATCGTGGGCTGGAGAGGGTGGTCATTGATGGCGAAGACTCCGTTGTTCGGCAGGCTGAGGCGTGTGGCGCGTGAGGTCCTCGACGGGCAGGGTCGCGCGCCAGGTCGGCGCAGCGTGGCGATCGAAGGGCTACCAAGGCGCGATTTCGTGAGCTTGGCTCTCGCGCTCGGCGCGACGAGCCTGCTGGGCACACCCGGCTGCAGCGACGACGAGGGCGTCACCCCCAAGCCCGGAGGCAAGCGCATCGCCATCGTCGGCGGCGGCGTCGCGGGTCTTCACTGCGCGTATCGACTGAAGCTCGCCGGCGTGGCGTCCACCGTATACGAGGCGTCCGATCGCGTCGGTGGCCGCATGTACACCGGCCGCGGGCTGTTCGACGGCGACCTCTTGTGCGAGCTCGGCGGAGAGCTCATCGACACCAACCACCTCACCCTCTTCGGTCTCGCCGACGAGCTCGGGATCGCCCTCGACGACCGCCTGAAGGACGCCCCAGCGGGATACAAGACGGATGTGTTCTTCGTGAACGGCAAGGAGGTACCCGACACCACCATCCTCACCCAGTTCGCAAAGGTCGCGCCGCTGATGGCCACGGCGGTCACCGACGCCGAGGCGGACGACGCCAAGTTTACCGCGCTCGACGAGACCAGCTTGGCTGCCTGGCTCGATCAGAACGTGCCTGCCGCCACCTATCCGGAGCTCCATGGCGTGCTCTCGACCGCCTATCGTGGAGAGTTCGGGCTCGAGAACGAACAGCAGTCAGCGCTGAACCTCCTCTATCTGATCGACTACGAGACGACCGACCCGTTCCACATCTTCGGGGACTCGGACGAGCGCCACCACACCCACCTTGGCAATGACACCTTCACGACCAAGCTCGCCGAGGCCATTCCGGGCCAGATCGAGCTCGGGCACAAGCTGATCCAGGCGGCGGACTCCGGGGGCGCCATCAAGCTCACGTTCGCCAAGACCGCAGGCGGGGAGCTCGAGCTGAGCGTGGACCACGTGGTCTTTGCTCTGCCGTTCACGCTGCTGCGCGAAGTGAACCTGGATGGCCTGACACTGAGCGCAGACAAACGCACGATCATCGCCGAGCTCGGCTACGGGACGAACGCGAAGGTGATGGGCGGCTACAAGACTCGCCCTTGGCTCACCCAGCACAACGCGAGCGGCAGCGTCACCACGGACCTGCCGTTTCAGCAGACCTGGGACAGCAGCATCGGGCAAGCCGGCACGGCCGGGGTGCTGACCAACTTCCTCGGGGGCACGCAGGGCCTGAACAGCGGCCAGGGCACACCCGAGGCCTGGTTCGCCCAGGTGGCGACAGAGCTCGATCAGGTGTTTCCGGGATCGAAAGCCGAGCACGACGGCAAGGCGGTGCGCATGCACTGGCCCACCGTCCCGACCATGAAGGCCAGCTACACGTGCTACCTGCCAGGACAGTGGGCCTTCTCCGGCAGCGAGGGGCTGCGCGAAGGCAATGTCCACTTCTGCGGTGAGCACTGCTCGCTCGACTTCCAGGGCTGGATGGAAGGCGGGGCCGAGACGGGTGGGCTTGTCGCCGCCGAGCTGCTCGATCAGATGGGCGTGAAGAAGCCGGCAGCCCACGAGGCGTTCGTCGCGCTCAAGACCGTCGTGCCGCAGTCTTGCTATCGCGCGACGGACCGACAGGCCCTTCGCTTCCGCGCTCGCAGGCAGCTGTTGCGCGAGGCGAGAGCCGCGCGGCAGCGCTAGGGTGCGAGGTCCTTGGCGAGATGCCTAGGACCGGCGTTCGCGTTCCACGCTGGCGGGATTCGCTTTCGCCAGCGCAAGTTGCTCGGGGCGGTCGACACGGCTAGATCTGGCCGCGGCAGCACCAACGGGACAGAGCGATAGCGCCGTAACCAGTCCGTGAACTGCGTGCTGGGCGAAGGCTGACTCCCGTGGTTGGCGCGTGCTGCGGGGTGAACCCCCCAAAAGAAAAGGCAGCGCCCTCTCGAGCACTGCCTCTCCGTCAGCCCTCTCGGGCTAGCTCACCTCAGCTCCAGCTACGCGGGGCGCCGTTGCCGGTCGCGTGGGTGGGCGGCGAGATGTCCTTCGCGCGGTCACCGAGGATGGTGGCGCGGTGGTTGATCCAGCGCTCGCGGTCGTAGTTGTCGAGGTTCTTGTTGAGCACGACCTGGAAACAGGCCGCGTTGCCCTGGCGCGCGATGATCGATGACCACGCCAGGAAGAAGTTCCAGATGCGGTACCAGCGGTCGCCGTAGGCCTTGAGGACTGCCTCTTTGTTGCTGACCCAGTTGTCGTGCCAGTACTTGATCGTCCAGCCGTAGTGCGTGCTGACGTTCTCGACGCTGTGCGTCTCCCAGCCGGCCTTCTCCATCGCCTTCAGCATCGGCGCGGGCGGCAGGCTCGCGTCGGCTCCGGGGAAGATGTACTTGCCCATGAACATGATCCAGATCATGTCCTCGGCGCGCATGCCGCGACGCAGACCGGTCCACTGCAAGAGGAACAGGCCCTCGTCCGTCAACAGGTCCCGGACCTGCTCGTAGAACGTCACCAGGTTCTTCACGCCGACGTGCTCGACCATCTCCAGGCTGACGATCTTGTCGAATTTCTGGTTCGGGATGTCGCGGTAGTCCTTGCACAGGATGCGGGCCGTCTTCTCGAGACCCCAGTCCGCAATGCGCTTGTTGCCGAACTCGGTCTGGTTCTCCGAGATCGTAACGCCGGTCGAGTCGACGCCGTAGTGTTTGGCGGCGTGGCGGGCGAGGGTTCCCCAGCCGCAGCCGATGTCCAGGAGCTTCTCGCCCGCGTCCAGCTGGAGCTTGCGGCAAACCAGGTTCATCTTGTTGTCCTGGCCCTGCTCGAGGGTCTCGTTCCGGTTCTCGAAGAACGCGCAGGTGTAGACCATGCGCTCGCCGAGGAACCAGCCGAAGAAGTCGTTGCCGCGGTCGTAGTGCTCGCGGACGATGCGCTTGTCCTGCTCCTTGGAGTGGATCAGCGCTTCCGGCACGAAGTGGGTGAAGGCCCACTTGAAGTGATCTTGGGTCAGCGTGTTGGTGACGTACTGCTCGCGGTTCTCCAAGAACGCGTAGATGTCTCCCGGAATGTCGATGTCTCCATCGAAGTAGGCCTCGTACAGGAGGGCCATCGGCATCCTCTTGTTCGCGTACTTCGCTGCGAGCTTCTTGTCGTTGAATACGATGTGATCAGTGAGCTTGGGCATGGAGAGCCTTTCGGGGAGGGCGCGGACCATAGTCGGGAGGCGCCGGGGCGCACCCAGGAAATGCGCCTTTTTTGCACACTCCGAGGAAACCCTTGGAAATCGTCTCGGTTTTTTCTTGGACAATTTGCAGACTCGGGGACGCGGCCAGGCCGTTTGGCCGGGGTGGCGCCGGTTGGCGCCGCCCGCGCCGGTCACTCCGGGGCGACCTCTCGGGCGTCCCTCCGGGCCAAACCCAGCGTGAGTCCACCCAGCACGAGTACGGCGATCACGATGGCCGCCCACAGCACCAGATCGGGGGCGGGTGGACGCGGCCGGATGTAGCGCGGGTTCGGCTCGACGGGACCCAGGGTTGCCGCGCCCACGGGAACGGCGAGCACCAGCCCGCGAGCTCGCTCCAGCTCGTAGCGTGCCGGCTCTCTGGCCGAGTCGCCGAACAGCATCGAGTAGGTCCCCGCCGGCGCTACCAGGTAGACGTCCGCCGCCGTGACGTGCGCGCTGGCGCGCTCCACCTGGAACGGTGCATCGCTGCCGTCGTCGATCACCAGCGTCAACGTGGTGAGCCGTGCGGCATCGAACGCGAGGCTGAGCGGTCCCGTTACGCCGGGTCGCCGGCTGAGTCGCCCGCGGAACAACACTCTCCGCTCGCCGCTCTCGGTGGTGCCCACGAGCTCAGCGGCTCGATCGACGTACTCGGTGCGACTCGCAAGCTCGATCCGATCCAGACTCAGGGGTGACCGAGGCAGCTCGAGCGCCAGTTGCGATTTTCCATTCGAGCTGACCGCACGGATCCCGAGCTCGACATCCCGCGCGACGCCACCACGCTCGACGACGTAAGGCCACTGCCGTCCGTCCCCGTCGACGAAGCGCAGATCCGTCTGGTCTGCGTTCGCCCGCGACAGCTCGTCCGGTCCGAGCGAGATGCGAGTGAGGCCTTCCGGCGCCGACTCGACCATGACCCGGCGCCGGTGTGAGAACCGACTCGTGTCGACGCTCGGGCCCGGACGCATCCCGAAGGCGAGCGCAGGTTTCGGATCGAACAGCGGGTTGTCGCGGCGGTCGCCGAGCACCGCTTCCGTCGCTGCCCGCTCGATCACCGCCTGCCCGAGCGCGGAGCCCTCGAAGCGCTGCACGTCGTAAGCACTCGGCGCCGCGCGCCCACCCCCGAACCGCAGCAAAACACCCTTGTCGGCCGCGAATACCAGCATGGGCTGGCTCACTACGGCCTCGAACGAAAGCTCCTCGAGCGGCGGGCTCTCGCCGTCATCGATGCTCAGCGCGATGCGATCGCTGCGCGGCGCAGTGTCGAGCCTGATCTCGTCGTCGCCGGCGTCCGGCACGCTCTCGGCACGAATGAAGCTGCCCTCCCCCAAGAGCCGATCCTCACCGCCGGGGCCAGCATCGCGAACGGTCACGGCTCGGTGAAAGGTCCGGGAGCGAGAGACGAGCCGCAAGCGGTCCGGCACCACTCCCCGGGGACGCGCCAGCTCGACGCGCGTGTGTCCTCCGGAGGTCTGGCGCGCGATCTCCACGAGCGCGATGCTGAGCCGGCGCTCCGGTGCCCTGGGTTCGCGCGAACGCAGGGCAAAGGTCGGCGACAGGTACTCCCCCTCTCCCTCGATGCTGACCTCGAGGTTCGCGGGCAGGTTCGCCGGCAGCGCCAGAGTTCGCCGTTCGCGTCGGGGGTGCTCGAGGCGAAACACGGAGCCGCTGGCAAGGAGCGGTGTGACGGACGTCGAGCTGGCATCGCGTACGACCAGCGTACGCACGAACTCCGGCTGTGAGCTCTCGAGCACGAGCTCGTAGGCTTGCGACGCCGGCAAGGCATGCGGCATCGGCACGCGGTAGACCTCCGTAGAAACGTTCGCGAGTCCGGGGCGCGCGCGGCTGTCACGACTGACGTTGACGGGCTCGAGCCGCTGATCGTGGACACGCGCCGAGGTCGGCAGCACCGGTCGCGCCGCGCTATCGATCAAGAACGGCACCTCTCGCCCCGCCGCGTCGAAGACGCGCACGTCGCTCAGGTCGGACGCGGTCGCTCCGAGCACGTCGCTGGGCAAGAGGAGACGCGCGAGGCCGAGTGGCGCCGCCGGTGTGATCACGGCTTCGCGAGGAAAGAGCCGCACCAGCTCCTCGCTCCCCTGTGCCTGGGCCACGCCCGCCGAAAGCACCGCGAAGAGTCCGCAGAAAATCGCAATTTCACGTCGCATGCAGTCCCCAATCTCGGTTGCGGAAAACGAAGCGCTGATAAGACAGCGAGACCACGATGAGTGAGAACGCCAGGCCTACCAGCGAGGCCACTCGGTACAGGTCGGCGAGGTGCGACAGGTCGTACAAGAAGACCTTCGCGCAGGTGACGAGCAAGAGCGCCAGGCTCAGCGCGCGCAGGCCCAGGTTCGCGCGCCACACGCCGAGCGCAAGCAGCGCCAGCGCATAGACCGCCCAGGCGACCGACAGCGTGAGGTCACGTGCAGGCCGATGCTCGAGCGCAACGCGCAGGGTCGGCCCGGTGGCAAACAGATCGATGATGGTGAGGTTGAGCCACACGAAGCCGATGGCGATGGCGAACGTCACCGCGAGGCGCGCGACCAGAGGTTGCATGCGCCCGGGAATGAAACGCTCGGCCTCGCGCAGACGCACGACCTCGAGATCGCGCACCAGCCACCACGCGCCGAGCATGGCCAGGGCCGGCACCAGATAGGTGTACGAGAGCCAGCCAAACACCGGCACGGGCCCGCGTGCATGGTACTCGAGGACCGCCGGGTTCGCGATCAACCGGAGCGTGGCGGCGCCGAGCAGCGCCAGGGAGAAATACTTGAGCCCCAGGTGGTCGATGCGCCGCCAGAGGGCCAGCGTCAGCGCACCCTGGAGCGCCCAGGCAATCGTGACCCACTCGTTCTTCAGCTGCAGCGGGATGGCGGCGGTCACGAACGCGAGCGTCGCGGCGCCGAGCCAGACACGTGCAGTCCTTCGCACCTTCGACTCGGTCGGCCCGGCATGACTCACCGCGAGGCTGAGGAGAAGGCTGAAGACCGCGAGGCTGATCGGGACGATGGCGATGGCAGCGTCGCCGAGGAGCCCGACGTAGAGGTGGCGCAGCGGGAAGAAGAACGCCGGACCGATCAGGGCGGCGGTTCGCCAGGTGGTGCCGGTGTTTTTCAGCTCCTTCGGCAGGAGCAGCGCCCAGCCGCCGAAGGCAAATACCGACAGGACCTGCAGGCCGAGCACGGAGCTCCGAAGTGCAGCGGGCGCCGCGTCGAGCTGCCAGGCGAAGCGCGTCTGGATCAGCGCAGTGCCGAGCACCGCAGACAGGAACCAGAGGCTCGTCCTCGAGCGCAACGACGCAATACAAATCAACAGCCCGAGCACGAGCGTGCCGGCGAAGAGCTCGGTCGGACGCAGACCGAGCTCACGCGACGTCGAGCCGTAGCCGACGAGCATCAACGCAATCGAGAGCGCGGCTCCGTGGGCCGTGAAGCGCCGACCGCGGTCGGTCGAACGCAGGAGCACGACCGCACACACACCTGCGCCGAGACCGAGCACGCTGAAAAGCATGAGCGGCGGGGTAGTGAAGCCAGGCTCCGCTGCGTGCGTCGCCGTCAACAGCCCAACCGCGGCGCCCAGGGCAGCCAGAGACACCGTGGCGAAGCCCTCGCGCTTTTGCCTCGCGGAGAGTCGCAGCGCAAGCAAGCTGAGGCTGGAGAAACCAACCAGCCAGGGCCAGGCGGCGATCGCCGGGCTCGCTACCGCCCAGATGGCCGTCGCAGCGAGCGCGCCGAGTGTCCAGACGAGAGCCAGCGGTGAGCCCTTCTCGGCTTCACGCTCCGCGAGCCCCAGGAGCGCGACCGCGAGCACGCTCACCACACCCATCACCTCCCACGCCGTTGCCAGCGTTGGTGCATGCGTGGCGAGCCACGCGCACAGCGCACCCAGGGCCGCTGCAACAGCGCCGAGGCCGACAGCGCGCGCCTCGGACGGCGCAGGATACCAGGCCGCACCGAGCACGATCAGACCGAGGTAGGCACCGGGCAAGAGAAAGTGCTGGGACAGCTCGGCGTTCAAACCGAAGTAGAGCGCGAACAAGAACGGCAGGAGCAGGGTGGCCAGGCGCGTCAGGCGCAGCACCACACTCTCCTCCTCGTCTCGACGCCGCGTGGCGAAGGCGAACAGCCCGGCGAACACGAGCAGGATCCCGATCCCCAGCCCGAGCCGGTCTGCTTCCATCCGACCCCCGATCCACAGCGCTTGATAGAGCGCGGTGCCAAGCAAGCTGAACAGCGCGAGCGCAGGCCAGCGGCGATGGCGTGCGACCGAGAGCAGCGCGACGTCGAGCACCAGCAGGTAAGCAAAGAGCGCGACGGGGCGATCACTGCCCGTCGACAACAGCAGCGGCGTCGCGAAACCACCGACCAAACCCAGGAGCGCCACCGCCACCGAGCGGCGCTTCACCGCCAGGAGACACGACGTCGCGGTGACGAGGATCATCAACACCGACGCGAGCGGCACCGACACCAGGCCATACAGAGCAGCGGCGGCCCAGAAGCTCAGATACAGGAGCGCGATCCCCGCTCCAGCAATCCAGTGCGACAGCGGCTGAAAGCGCCGGCGTAGGGTGGTCTCGGAGAGAACCAGACAGCCGGTCCCGAGCAGCGTGCCGAGAGCAACACGCAGTGCGGGAGTGATCAGCCCTTTTTCGATCGAATAACGGAAGAAGTAGAGACCCGCGATCACCAGCACGATGGCGCCGAGAGCCGCGGCACCGCGTACCCCGATCCACTGCTCGAGGCCGGGGCGCGCGGGTTCCGGGGCGCCGAGGCCCGGCGCGGGAGAAGGTGGCACGAATGGCGGTGGGGGCGGCGCAGAGGCAACGTCACTCGGCGCGGCGACTGCCGACGCAGCGGCTACCTCGCTCGTTGCTGCGCTCGGCGGCGCACTCGCGGAGGTGACCTCGCTCGCGGCAGGCGCCACGTCCGGAGCCGCGGCATCCGCAGCGGGCGGCGGCGCCGCTCCATGAATCGTACGCAGCGCTTCCCGCGCGGACTCGCGGCGCGCCGCCAGGTCATCCTCCGTCGCGCTCGCAGGCGCATCCGCAGCGGGCGCTCGCTGCGTGCCCGGCATCGCGACGCTGCGTACGTGCTCACTCAGATGCACGAGCTCGGCGCGCAAGCGGTCGTTGTCGCGCTTGAGCGAGAAGCACCAGACCAGCGCCGCGGGTCCGCTGATGAACAGCAGAACGACGACCGTGAACAGCAGAAGGATCAGGCTCTCCATGCAGGGACTTCCGCCGCGCTCCGAGTGCATCGGCCATGCCTCGAGTGCCCGACGGGTGGCACACATCCTGCGCGCAGGGGAACCGCGCCCGTTTCCGCGACATCTCAGCGTTCGGCCCACAAAGTGCAGCGGTCGCCCTCGTTTGCTCTCTCGCATAACCTCCTTCGCAACGCCGCGCGTAAGGCCGTACACGTGAGGGGCGCCACGCGCAGCGCGCTTCTCCAGCTGCTACCCTCGGCCCACATGCTCCCCCCGGGCCCGTCCTTGCCAGCCGCTTTGCAGACCCTGCTCTGGATCCGTCGACCGATCGAGCTCATGCGCTTCTGTCGCGCGCGCTACGGCAATACGTTCGTCTTGCGCATCGCCGGCACGGGCAACCTCGTCGTCACCAGCGATCCCGAGAGCATCAAGCAGATCTTCACCGGCGATCCGGAGAACCTGCGCGCCGGTGAGGTCAACGCCGTGCTCGAACCCATCGTCGGTGAACACTCGGTGCTCACACTCGACGGTGCTCGTCACCTGCGCCATCGCCGCATGTTGCTGCCCCCGTTCCACGGCGAGCGGATGCGCCTGTACGGCGTGGAGATGATGCAGATCACCGAACGTGATCTCGACACCTGGCCCAGCGGCTCGCCTTTCTCCCTGCGCAACCACACTCAGGACATCACGCTCGAGGTGATCTTGCGCACTGTCTTCGGCGTGGATCAGGCCGGCGCGCTCACCGAGCTCCGTCGCCGCCTCGAGAAACTGCTCTCCATTGCCGACTCACCCTTGGGTGTGCTGGGCATGATCCCGGCCATGCGCCGCAACTTCCCGCTCTCGCCCTGGCGGCGATTCCTGAACGATCGCGCCTCCGCCGACGAGGCCATCTACGCCGAGATCTCCCGTCGACGGCGCTCCGGTACCGAGGGTCGCAACGACGTGCTCTCCCTCATGATCGACGCGGTGGACGCGGACGGCAAACACCTGGAAGACGTCGAGCTGCGGGACGAGCTGATGACACTGCTCGTGGCGGGCCACGAGACCACCGCCACAGCCATGTGCTGGGCCTTCGAGCGCATCCTGGACTCGCCCGGAGTGCTCGACCGGCTGCACCAAGAGCTCGACGACGCCACCGACGGCAATCCCTTCGACGTCGCGCACGCAAACAACCTGCCGTACCTCGACGCCACCATTCAGGAGGCGCTGCGCCTGCGCCCCGTCATTCCCATGGTCGGACGGCGTTTGCATGCAGAGTTCACGCTGGGTGAGCTCGAGATCCCCAAGGGGTGGGTGCTCGCGCCCTCGATCTACCTGACCCACGTCAACCCAGCGCTCTACCCCGACCCCGACGCGTTCCGCCCCGAGCGCTTCCTCGACAAACGTCCCGACCCGTATGCCTGGCTGCCGTTCGGCGGAGGGATCCGGCGCTGCCTGGGCATGGCCTTCGCGCTCTACGAGATGAAGATCGTGATGGCGACCATTCTGAGCCGGCGACGCCTGGAGTTGGCCCAACCGGCGCCGGTCCCCACCGTTCGCCGCGCCATCACGTTTTCACCGAAACACGGCACGCTGGTGCGGGCGTGGGGGCGCTCTCCGAAGACGCGGCCCCGCGCCGCGTGAGCCTCACTCGAGCGCGGAGAGCTCGGTCTCCAGGGACTCCCACTCCGCGGTCAGCGCCGCGAGCTGTGCCTCGAACGCCGTGCGCTCGGCTTGCAGGCGCGAGACCACATCCATCGGCGTCTTGTCGAAGAAACCCGGCGTGGAATAGGCCGCGTTGATCTCGCTGAGTTTTGCCTCCACCGCCGCGATCTTGTCGAGCACCTCGTCGCGCTTCTTCGGCAGCGCCTTCTGACGGTTCGTGCGCTGCCCGGGCGGCGGCGGGGCCACCGACTTGGACTTCGCGCTCTTGTTCGCCTTCGCGCGCAGCTCCGCGTAGTCGGCGTCCAGGTGATCGTCACCGAGCCGCTCCAGATACTCGCGGTAGGTCCCGTTGAAGTCGTTCAGGCCGTCGCTCTTGATCTCGATCACCCGCGTCGCGAGCCGTTCGACGAACCAGCGATCGTGGGACACGAAGAGCAGCGTGCCCTGATAGGCATCGAGGGACTCGACCAGCGACTCGATGGACTCGAGGTCGAGGTGGTTGGTGGGTTCGTCCAGCACGAGCACGTTCGGCTTCTGGACCATCAAGCGGCTGAAGATCAGGCGCGTCGCCTCCCCTCCACTGAGATCCCCGACCGCTTTCTCTACGTCCTCGCCGGAGAACAGCAGGCGCCCCAGCACGCCGCGCACGAAGCTGGTTCCCTCCTGCGGGCAGGAGTCCCACAAGAAGTCGAGGGCAGTCTGCTTGGGGTTCGTCAGCTGATCACGGTGGTCCTGAGCGAAGTACCCGACGTGGGTCTCGTGCCCCCATTTCACGCTGCCGGCATCGCGAGCCAGGTTTTCCGTGACGATCTTGAGCAGCGTGGATTTTCCGAGACCGTTGGCGCCAATCACGGCCACACGCTCACCCCGGCGGATGGTGAGCGACACCGACTTCAGCACCTGGTTTTCGCCGTAGGCCTTGGAGACCTCGTCGATCTCGAGCACGTCCTTGCCGCTCGGACGCTTGAGGTCGAACTTCAACTTGGGGTAGCGCCGCGAAGAGGACGCGAGGGTCTCGACCTCGATCTTCTCGATCTGTTTGACCCGACTCTGGGCCTGGCGCGCCTTGGTGGCCTTGGCCCGAAAGCGCTCCACGAAAGCCTTCTTCTCGGCGATGATCTTCTGCACCCGGGCGATGGCGGCTTCCTTCCGCTCCCGGGTCGCGACCTTCAGCTCGTGAAACGCCTCGTAGTTGCCGGGGTACTCGATCACGGTCCCGTAATCGACGTCCAGGATGTGCGTGGCGATGGTGTTCAAGAAACGTTGATCGTGACTGATCACCACCGCACAACCGCGGTAAGAGTTGAGGAAGCGCTCGAGCCAACGG
Organism: Myxococcales bacterium; assembly: GCA_016706225.1. NCBI lineage: Bacteria > Pseudomonadati > Myxococcota > Myxococcia > Myxococcales > Myxococcales bacterium. The sequence goes on along the minus strand of JADJKB010000024.1, from coordinate 489,433 downwards.
ATGCTCAGGATGTCCAGATGGTTGGTCGGCTCGTCGAGCAACACGGCGTCCGGGCGGCTCACCAGGACCTGCGCCAGGAGCACCCGCAGCTTGAATCCGCCGCTCAGGGTCCGCAGCGGTTGGCGGATGGCGCTCTCCGGAATGCCCAGCCCCATCAGCACCTGCGCGGCCCGGGCCTCGAGGGTGTAGCCGTCGTGCGCCCGCAAGATCTCGTCTATTTCCGCGATGCGGTGCGGGTCCGGCTCGTGATCGGCGCTCAGCCCGTCCTGCTCGGCCAGTGCCCGGTGCACGATCTCGTCGCCCATCATGGCAACGTCTAGGATGATCTGATCGTCGCTCTCGAAGCGATCCTGACGCAGCACCCCGATGCGGGCGTTCTTCGCGAACTTTACCTCACCGCCGCTGGCCGGCTCGCTCCCGGTCAGGATCTTGAGCAGGGTGGTCTTGCCCGAGCCATTGGCCCCGACGAGCCCGTAGCGGCTGCCGGCGTTGAGCTGCAGCGTCACGTCCTCGAACAGGGTCTGGGGGCCGAAGCCCTTGCTCAGATTGGAGATGCCGATCACAGCGGCAGCCACCTAGCACGATCAGAGGGCGCCGGGGCAGCGTCGAGGAATTCGGGAGCATCATGGCCCCCGCGCGGGCAGCACGGGGCGCGCGCTGCTCACTTCGGGCGCCTGGGTGGACGCATGCGACGCCCGCGCTCCGTTGACGCAGGTAATGGTCGGCGCGCCCGCGTGGGGGTATCGTCCCCCGCACGGCGATGACGATTCACGCGCCCGCTGACCTGGTTCAGGACGCCCAGCTCCTCGAGGCCACTCTTCGTCCTCGGCTCGAAGCCATCGGGGTAGAGAGCGTGGACATCGTCGTCCAGGGCAGTAGGAGCAAGGCGGCGTACTACGTGGGGTACCGGCTCCGGCCCGGAGCCACCTGTTCGGCGAGCGACATCAGCGAGGTGGTGAGCCTCTACTTCCCGGCGGCCGTCTCGTACTTCTCACTGCAAGTGCTCCGCGCCGAGCGGTTACCCGAGACGGATCCGAGCGTGCTCGAGGCGCAGCGCAAGCTCCGGCGCCCCACCGCGTCGATGCTCATCTTCTTCGGTGTGTTGCTGGCGATCCCTTTGGTTCTGGTGCTTGGCCCAGCGGTCTCCGGTCGCGGTGACTTGCTCGTGACCGCAGGACTTCGCGGGGCTGGCAGCGCCGAGGCGAGGTTCGTGGCCAACGGCAAACCCATCGCGCTCTGGGCATCGCTGGACGGCTCCTGGTCCAAGTCCTCCAGCAGCAAGACCCTGCGCAAGATCCTGCCCGTTCACTACGAAGTGGACGCCTTCCTCGACGGCAAGCTCGTGCACCACTGGTCCATCGACACCCAGACCGGTCGAACCCAGCAAAAACTCTTCTGCACCATGGCGCCGGACTGCGAAATCTTCCTCGAAGAGACGCCGCCCCTCGGGCCCGGTCCGGTGCTGTTGAAGGTGACCGGAACGCCTCGCGACGACGTGGTACGGGTGGACGACATGTCGCTCAACGTGAGAAAGGCGACCTTCTTTTGAACGCTACGCTCGGCTCGGGCCTCGCTGATCGCGACGCGCTGCTGTCGACGCTGACGCGGGACTTCGCGCTACGTGCGCCCGACTTCCTGTCCTTCCATCAGTGTCATGAGTGGACGACGGCCGTGTATCGAGCGCGCGAGTCCTGGACCCCCGCCTTCGACGGCGAGCAGTTTTCGCTCGGGCGCGCCTGGTACACTCACCTGGAGGAAGATCTCCCGGACGACTACTTCGAGAACGCCGCGGCCTCCAACCAGCTGGTCGAGGAGACCCTGCCAGGCATGCAGCAGCAGGTCGTCGAGGCGGTCGCGAAGCTGACCGGAGGCCACGCGCAGCGACGCGAGGCGTGGTGCGGCCCAGGCGTCCACGTGTTTCCGAATGGTGAGTTCGTCTCGCGGCGCGGAGGCGTGCTGCACTTCGACACGGAGGGGCTCACCGAGGAGCACGTTCGTGAGCGGAAGCCAGCGCTCTCGCTGCTCGTGATGCTGCAGGCACCCCAGCGTGGCGGTGGCATCGCCATCTGGGACGCGCATTACTCCGGGGCCGACGAGGCCTCCGACGAAGACGTCGAGACAGCAAGCACGATCATCGAGTACGGCACCGGAGAGCTGTGTGTCTTCGACAGTTACCGCCTGCACCAGATCCAGCCCTTCGGAGGTCGCCGTGATCGCATCGGCATCACGGCCCACGCGGCAGAGGTCGAACCGGACAAATGGGAAGTCTGGTTCTGACTCCTCACTTGGGGAGCCTGAAATAAACCGTCGTGGCGTGCGCGGGCTCAGGCAATCGGGCGGAGGTACTCGAACTTGGGCAGCGCCAGATCCTGCGGAGTCAGCGCGAACGAGTCGTCCCCGGGGATCAGATACACCACGTCGGCTTGCACGTCCGCGAAGTCCATCGAGGCCACGGCCTGCACGATGTAACCGAAGACGTCGCGTCGCCACAGGTTCTCTTGTGGGATGTTGCAGCGCTGGGCAATGGCTCGATCCGTGGGTGAGCCGTGGACCATCAGGAACGCCATGGTGAAGGTCAGATAACGCGGTGGCCCGTCGTACGCGGGCCCTTGCCGCGCGCCTTCTTCGGTGATCATGCCCTGGCTCCACATCTCGAAGTCGGCGATGGCCTTGTCGTGATCCGGAAAATAGTCCCAGCAGCCGCGCTCGACGTTCGCGAAGTGCATGCCGAGCTGCTGGGCGGCCTGGTAGTAGAGCTGGCGCTTCTGGATCTGTGATTGTGAGGCGGCCTGCGTGTGAATGAGCTCGTGCAAGCGCTGGCGCAGGGGGTCATTCGGATACGTCCGCGCCGCGATCTCGATGGCAAAGATCGAGTTCGACATCAGCTCCACCCCGAGCCCGACGAACGGCCGAACGAGCCGCTGCGTCCGCCGCTACGCGAGCCGCTGGTGCGGCCGGTGCCGTAGCGCGTACCGAGAACGACACCGGTACCCACGGCGACCGCGATTCCGGTCGTTCCGAGGGCGACCTTCGCGCTCTTGCTCATGGACCCCGTCCCGTCGGCATTCGCGCTCGACGCCGACGTGCTCGACCCGAAGGGCGTCGCGCGCGACGTGGGTGCCCAGCTCTTGAACGACGACGAGCGCCGATTGCTGGCGAGCTTCGTCGGGCGAGGCCTGGTGGTGCCGGAGTCCCAGCCGTAGTCCGACCAGAAGCCGTCGGAGGAACCCTCGTCCCCGCCGTAGAGATAGGGCGGCCACTCACCCGCCTGTTCGAGCTTTTGCTGCTCGTCCGCCGGGACCTTGGGGGTGCCCGGAGTGAGGTCCGTGGCCGCCAGCATCTTCACGTCGATTCCGGCCTTCTCGTACTCGACGAAGTCTTGGTTCAAATCGTCCAGCTCGGACGTCTCGGCACCGCCCGGAATGACGTAGAGCAGGCGTTTCACGCCCAGCTTCTTGAAGGCCTCCGCCGGAGGCAGCTTCACGACGTAGCGGTTGTCGAACTGTCGCGTCTCGTCCGTGTATTGGGCCAGGCGCTTGCGATCGAGCACGAACACGGGCAGCGCTGCCAGCGTGCGGCGCTGCTGGGCCTTGGCGAACAGCGGCTGGTAGTACGCAGCTGCGCCCAGCGTGAGGTGGGCGGGCACGACTCCGCGCGGGTGGGGCCAGTTGTCGAACGTCGCGACCGGCTCGAAACCCTCGGCCATGCCCGCGGCCATCGCCACGGCCTCGGGCCCCGGCAAGTCGACGAGGACTGCGGTGTCTGGCGTGGCCTTCTCGAACAAACGCGCGAGCCCCTTGCCTCGCCGGTACGCGGTGTCCATCAACGGCGTGAACACTGGCTTGAGCACCGCCGAGAGCGGTGTGGTCGGAGACTCGCCTTCGATGGGAGTCTTTGGCATGGCCGTGGCGGCCTCGAACAGCGTGGGCCAGTAGAACGGGCGCAACTCACCCTTCACGGGCATGAGCTCACTTCGAAGCCGGGCCAGCGCCGTGCGGTCGAACGGCGTCTTCTGTTCGCCATCGAACACCAGGTTCTCGGTGATGGCGCCGAAGTTCCAGCCGTAGTTGCGCTGCGCTGCGAGGGAAGCCTGGTCGATGGTCTTGAACTCGACCTCGTCGTCGCCGGACGCGGCGACGCCGCAGATGGCCAGGGCGGTTCCGATGACTGCGATGCCACCAACGGCTACGATCAGCGCCGCAAGTGCCGACCGCCGTGGGACCGCAACGGCGGTCTGCTCGACCAGGCCGTCCTGCCACCACTTGGCGCCGACGATGCCTGGTTTCTCGACGCGGTGCAGCTCGCGAAAGCTTGGATCGTTCTGATTCACTCTGTACCTTGCATCAGCTCGGGTTGGCGACTCTGGAGCGCGCGCAGAAAGGCCGGTTCGAACACGCCATCGACTCGGATCGAATAGCGGAAAACCGGTGAGCTTTCCACACCGTGGTAGTCGCTGTCGTTGAACCAGAACGCACGACGCTCGATGAAGAGTTTCTCCTTCCGGTCCTCATCCCACAAAAACAGGCGTTTGTCGCCGGCCGGGCAGAAACTGATGAAGTGGTCGACCGTGGGTTTTTGTTTCGGATCTCCGTCCAGGTGCACCGTGCCGTGGTCGTGCGAGCGAAGTCCCATGACGTTGCAGCGCCCGATCTGCGTGAAGGGCAAGGCCTCGACGAAGGCAATGGTCTTGGGAAAAAACGTGCGCGCTTCGCGGGTGAACGCCTTGCCGTCGGCGCTGCTCTTCTGGTCCCAATAGTGATTCGGAATCATCTCGTAGTAGACCTTCCACGGGAAATAGACGCCGTGGCGGTACTCGAGCCACGACTGTTGGCGCCGCGACAAGGTCCGCGCTCGCTCTTCCCCGAACTCCAGCGCGTCCTCACCGCGCGCAGCGATGGGGTCGTCCGCCAACGCCAAAAAAACCGCGCGCGCGCTGGCCGAGAGTCCCCGGAGCACGGCCCCGTAGTCGACGATCGCGCTGTCTGCCAGGGACGGTGGCATGATGCCCATGGAGCGGTGGCTGCCACCCGTGTAGCTGACCGGCACCTGAGCAAGCCCGAGGCACACCTCGTCGTGGATGGCATCGAGCTCGGACAAGTCCAAGACCGGCTCGAGGTCGATGTAGGGCTGCCCCCAAATGCCGTGAATCACCTGAGCGCTCGAGCCTAACCCGGGCGTCCGTCGTGCTCAAAGGCTTTCGCGTGAGTTAGGCTCGTGAGTGAGCCATGAGCGACGCTTCCTCTCCGAGCTACGACGACTTCGCCGCGCGAGTGGCGGAGTCCGGCATCGTCACCGATCCCTGGCTCCGCGGTAAGCCGCGCTTCGGCGCGAAACCAGTGCTGCTGTCGTCGCAGGAGCTGGCCGCCCTGTACCGCGCTACCGAGCAGGTTGCCGGCGTCTACAACGACGTGTGCCAAATGTGCGCGGACAATCCGGACCTGCTCGACTCGTTCTTCGGCCTGACCCCGTTCCAGAAGGCAATGTGGGAGTCATCGCGCCCCATGTGGCACGGACTCGCGCGTGCTGACGTGTTCGAGACCGACGAGGGTTACGCCTTCGCGGAGCTGAACAGCGACACCCCCACGGGGGAGGCCGAGGCAGTCGTGCTCAACCAGGTGGTCCACCCGCAATACCCGGACACGCTGGACCCCAACGCGGCGCTCGCTGCGACCTACTGCGAAATGGTCGAGGGGCTCGCACGACACGTGCTCGGTGACGACCACCCGCGCGTTGCCGGGCTCGTCTACCCGACGGAGTTCACCGAAGACCTCGGTGTCATCCGTTTGTTCAAGCGTTGGTTCGAGGAGCGCGGCTGGGGTGTGGTGCTCGGCTCGCCCTACAACCTGACCCTCGACGCCCAGGGGCACGCCTGCCTGTTCGACGTGCGCTTCAGCGTCATGCTCCGTCACTACAAGACCGACTGGTGGGGCGAACGGGTGAGCGCGTGGGACGACGAAAACGTGCCCGACGTGGAACCGCTCCGGGAGCCCATGGGCATCGCCCTGGCGGCCGCGCTCGGCGGCAAGCTGTGCATCGTGAACCCCTTCGGTGCCGTGCTGCCGCAGAACAAACGCAGCATGGCCTTCATGTGGGAGCACATCCACCGCTTCGGTCCGGCCGCACAAGAGGTGATTCGCCGCCACATTCCAGCGACTTTCCGCCTGGAGATCCTCGAGTCCGCTGTGCTGGTCACCCAGAAGGACGACTGGGTCCTCAAGAGTGACTACGGCTCCGAAGGGGAAGAGGTGATCATCGGCAAGCTCGCGCCGGCGGCCGACTGGGAGAAGTGCCTCGCTCACGCGCGCCCCGGGCACTGGGTGGCTCAGCGTTACTTCGAAGCGCGGGCAAACGCCGACGGTGAGGTCGTGAACTACGGCGTCTACGTGATCGCCGGCTGCGCCGCGGGTATCTACTCGCGCAAGCACAAGGGCGCGACCACGGACGAGGCGCTCAGCGTGGCGACACTGGTGAAGAAGCCCTGACCTCGCGGCTCACTCGTTTCACGAACGCAGCATCGAGCTTACCGTCGATGCGAATCGAGTAACGGAAGTACGGATCCGACTCGACGCCGTGGTAGTCCATGTCGTTGAACCAGTACACACGCGAGTCGACGAAGGTCTGCCGCTCGCCCTCGGGGTCGATCAAAAAGAAGCGTTTGTCGCCGCGCGGACAGACGTTGACACACTGGGCGACCCCCACACTCGTGCCGGGCTCGCTGTCGCGGTGCACGGTGGCGTGGTCGTTCGGCAACAGACCGAAGATCAGGCAGCGGCCGATCTCCGTGAAGGGCAGCGACTTGACGAACGCCACGGTCTTCGGGAAAAAGCGCAGCGCCTCTGGGTCCCACTGCTTGCCACGCCCGCTCTGGTTGTCCTCCCAGCGAAAGTTCTCGAGCAGGTGGTAGACCACCTTCCAGGGAAAATACACGCCGTACCTGTACTCGAGCCAGCGCACCTGTCGCTGGGACAGCGGATGGTCCGTCTCGTCGCCAAAGCTGAGGCTCATGAGGCGCTCGGGGTCGTAGGCGTTGGGGTCGTCGGCGAGCGAGACGAGGGTCTCGCGCTCTTGCCGGCTCATGCGTTCGATCACCCAGCCGAGATCTTCGTACGGATCGTCGAGCACCCAGGGCGCCGCCACGCCCATCCACTTGAGGCTACCTCCGGTGTAGCCGACCTCGACCTGGGGCAGACCCAGACAGATCTCGTCGTCGAGCTCGGCGAGCTTTCCCTGGTCGACGTAGGGCTCCAGATCGAGGAACGGTTGGCCCAGGATGCCCCACAGCTGACTCATGGGTCCGCCTTCGCTTCGAGGTGGTCCAGGTAGAAGCTCGCGACGCGGCCATCAAAAGCGTGAGTCCCGTCTTCACTCGATGCGTAACGACCTCGGGTGTAACCGCGCGAGGCAAGGCCGAGCTGCTGGCTCTCGCAGATCTCGCGGTCTTCGCGGTTCGTGATGTCCCAGAACTCGTACACGTCCCGGGGCTCGAAACCGTCCACGAAGGCCGCAGGGTGAAACAGCACGTCGGCGATGACTCTGCTCTTCTCCGGCGACAGCGGCCAGACACGATAACTCAACAGATAGTCCGGCTGTGCGCTGAGGAGCAGGTTCGGCCAGCAGAAGTAGTCGTAGACCCTTCGGCGATCGACCTCGCTGGTTCCACCGAGCAGCGGGCGCTCGTGCCGGCGTCCGTCCATCGACACCGTCTCGGCTTCGTCGACGAGCTCCATCGTGCCGCCGAGCCAGGCGCCGTCCGCCACGAAGCTCGAAGAGCGCTCGCACGGTGTCCAGCGCTCGAGCGAGGCGTGCACACGGGAGAAATGATGCGACTCTTGGAAGTTCTCGATCAGCAGCTTCCAGTTCGCAGACACGTCATGCTCCACCCGGCGGCCGAGCCGCAGCTGGCCTACGTGCAGGCGATCGAGGTGTGCCGGGACTGGAGCGAGTGCGTCCGCGAGGGGCGCCGCCTCGGACCACAGATTGACGAACACGTTGCCCTTCCACTCTGCGACGCGCACGCAGCTGAGCCCGTGCTCGGCGGTCCGGAAACCGTCGAGGGCGTCGGTCCCCGGGGCGCTCGAGAGCCGACCGCTGAGCTCGTAACGCCAGCCGTGGTAGGGGCACACAAACGCTTCGCAGCGCCCGACGGGCTCGCGGGTCAAGAGTGCGCCACGATGACGACACACGTTGAAGTGAGCGTAGAGACCGAGATCGGCGCCTCGCGTGACCAAGATGCCCTCCGGCGTGACCGGCGCGAGCACGAACGACCCGGGCGCCTCGACCTCTTCGCTGCGGCAGACCTGCAACCACGCACGATCGAACAGCAGCGTCCGCTCCAGCTCGAATACGCTGCCGTCCAGGTAGGCAGCCTTGGGCAACAGCTCGGCTTGCCCCAGGGGCGCGAGCACCGAGCGGAGCTCGGTCGCCGAGAGCGGGAAACGAGTCACGAGGCTCCGGGAGAAGCATCATCCGTCCCGCAGACGAGAGTCAAGGCGCTGCGCGAGCCGTGATAGCCTCGCGGTGCCATGAACCCCGACAGCCCGCTCTACCGCCTCGCCTTCGTGCTCGGCGCGACGCTCGTCCTGCTACTCCTGTTCCAGCTCGGCCTGCGTTTGTTGTCCCCGAAGCAGACGCTGAAGGCCGACCTGGAGCAGGGCAACGCTGCTCGTGCGCTCCTGCATGGCGGAGACGTGTTCGGGATCTTCCTGATCGCCGCCAACATTGCCACCGGCAGCATGGAAGAGAAGAGCTGGCGTGCGGACGCACTGTGGGTCTCGACCTTCGGCGCGGCGGCCATGCTCCTGTTCTTCGTGAGCTCCCGCGCCGGCGTGCGTGTGCTGCTCAAGTCGCGCATGAACGCCGAAATCGAGGCGGGCAACGTGGCAGCCGGCATCGCCGGCGGCGCGCACTCGCTGGCCACTGGCATCATCGTCGCCCGCGCGGTCGCCGGCAGCGACCTGAGGACCTTGGGGCTGTCCCTGGTGTTCTTTGCGTTGGCGCAGATCACGTTGCACATCTTGGTGCTGCTGTTCCGCCTGTTGACGAAGTACGACGACTCCGCCGAAATACAGTCTGGAAACGTGGCCGCGGCGCTCAGCTACGCCGGCCTCACCATCGCTGTGGCCATCATCGTGGGCCAAGCCGTCGAGGGTACGTTCACAGGCTGGGGCGACTCGCTCTTGTCCTACGCCAAGGCACTCTCCTGGGGTGCTGGCCTCTACGTGGTGCGACAGCTCATCGTGCAGACCATCTTGCTCGGCTCCTTCTCGCTGCGGGGCGGCACCCTCGACACCGAGATCGCTCGCGACAAGAACGTCGGCATGGGCGCCATCGAAGCCATGGCCTACGTCGCGACGGCGTTCGCGATCTTGCGCATCGGCTGAGAGCCGTACTAACCCAGCTCCCCCACCGCGTTTGGATCATGCGGCGGCGCCGCCGCGCTGACGACGCGCAGCAGGTCTTCGAGCGCATCGACTACCTGCGCGCCGATCTGCGTGGGCTGGCCGAGCTCGCGCAGAGTGGCGAGACCACGCTGGTTGGCGGTGATCACTTCGTCGCGCCGGCGCACGAAGGCCGGCGTCCGGGTCAGCGGATGGTCGAGCTCGGCCAAGCGTAGGTGGAACGCCGCGACGGGCACGAACGCGTGCACGGCCAGGAGCACACCAGCGAGCGGACGCAGGTCCGGCCGGACCGGCGACTTCGTCCAGGTCGAGTCGCCGTTGACCAGCACCGGGTCGAACCAGCGCAGCACGTTCAGCTTGCCATGTTGAGTCTCGTGGATGATCGCTTCGGCCAGCGTGAGCGCGGACGGGTGCAGCGTCATGTACACGAGACCCGGCGCCTCGCGGTACGACGCGGACAGGTGTCGCTCGGGCTCGAAGCCGACCGGCACGATGCACTGCAGCGACGCACCGATCTCGGCGCGCAGCGCCGGCAACGTGAGCTCGACCAGCCCGAGCGCCTCGTTCAGCGCATTCTGCCAGGCTTCGACCGAGCTCCCCCCGAGATCGGTGCGATTCCCACTCTTGTCCGGGTGCTCCTCCAACATCGAGAGCGGGTTGCCATCGGCGAGGGCCAGCCGCGTCAGTTCGCCTTCGCGTAGGCGATGGTAGGCGTGTTCGAGTCGCACGCCTTCTGGCAGCTCCGGCTCGAGCCCGCGCGCGAGGCACAGGGTGGCGCCCGAGGCCGTGCGCAGCTCGGCCGCGGTGCCGTCGAAGTAGATGCCCTGCGTCGGCGCGTCGAACGACAGCGCGCGCTCGCCGGCGACGTCGAAGAGCTGCGAGAACGGGACGTCCCAGAGCACGTCGTCCACTCGCTGCCCTCCGGTGAGCTCGCTGGCGAACGACGTCAAGAGCGAGGGGATCGCGGTCTCGAGGGCCAGGTACGGCGGCAGCGCACCGCTGCGGATGGCAAGCAAGGGCGCCCGCACGTCCACCGAACGCAGCGCAGCGCGCAGCGCCGAGCGCGCCGGACTCTTGGCGACGGCTTCGAGCCAAACTCGCAGCCTGGTGTGCGCCCGAACGTGCTTGTGCACGCGCTCCGCCGGAAGAGTGAGCAGGGTCTGGAGCAGCAACAGATCGAGCTTGCTCTCGAGCGCCGGGAGCGTGCGTTCGCCACTGCGCGGGAGCGCCAGAAACCCGGTGACGACCTGCGAGGGCACGGCGAGTTCGAGTGTCCCACACTCGGCGCGGGCTCGGTAGGCGTGCGCTCGGTCTCCGCCTGCTGTTCTTGCGCCACCCGCGCCGCTCAGGGTTGATACTCGTACGCGCCGGAGTCGCAGGCGCCGACCCGGGGTTTGCCTCGCTGATCGAGCTCGGGACACCCCTTGCCAATGTCGATGGCGGGGCTGCCCGCCGGCAGCGGAAGCGATCAAGCGGAACCGCGGCGCTTCGATCGTGCATCCCACCGGGCCCGCGCAGCGGGAATCCCGCTCCGGACGCTGCTGAACGGCATGATCAAATCGCCGCGGATTTCGACGATCGTTTCCAGGCTTGGCGTCGCACGCGAGACGCGCGCGCAGCCCAGGATCCGCGCCCACCGATCAAACGCGAGTCGAGGAACTCGCTGGCCTTCGATGTCGTCGACGTGCATCGCCCGACTCGCATGTTCAAAACCGCGCCTAGGCCGGACCGTCGCCATACTTCTCGCACGGTCGAGGTAGCGCGTAGCCCTGGGGCCGGGGTCAGAAGGGGACACCTCGACAAGGCGGGGCGGCTTCGTTGACGCGGAAGACACAAAGTGACACCTTGAAGTCATGGTCGGGCATCGGGCAAACTTTTGACATTGAGCGCACTGCTCTCGCACGGCTTGATTGCTTGTGCGCCTGACGGAACGGACCCCACTTCTGGTGGCGTTGACGGCTTGCTCTCCACAGCGCCCTCGTCGTGTCTAAACGGCGTGTTCGTGACAGACCATCACCGATTCGAGTACATCGGCGCTTCGGTGACGCGCCTCTTGTGCAAGCCTGGAGGCCTCGAAGCGCCGACGATTGTCACGCTCGATTCCAAGACCGGTGCGGCCGTGGAATTCACACAGCTTGCCGACGCCGATCGAGCGGCGTTTCATGGCTGGCACGCTTCCGTCGACCCGGCGTTCCGTGAGATGCTCGAACAGAAACCGGCGGAGCCGGTCGAGGCCTACCTTTGGTTCTACGTCGACGAGAGCGACGCTCCCAACAAGGAGTGGCTGGTCGCTGAGCCTTCGGCAGCGACGGTCGCAGTGTCGTTGCGCGAGGTCCGAATGCGCTCGGCCGCCGCTGCGCTCGCCAAGAAGTTGCAAGCCTCGCCTGACGTCGAGATCGCGACCGACGTGATCGCGCCCGAGGAGTACGGCATCCCCATCATCCGTGTGCGCGCGAAGCTCGCCGATTTCGAGCAGATCGGGGCCTGGCCGGAGGTATGGCGGATCGACCCCGTGCCCACGCGGTTCACGCCGCAGTCGGATACCTACTACTACACCACGCTCGACAGTTACCTGGACGGACTCTTCGGGCACGACGGCACCGGACAAACCGTTGCGTTGTTCGAGCAGACGCGCCCGGATTCGTGGGCCAACCTCACCGGCGCGGTCGCGGGGTCCTGCGCGGACGACTTCGGTGCCCAGAAGAAGTGCCATTGCGCGGCGGGGGCAAAGCACTCCCACCCTCGATATGTCGCCGGGATCATCCGTCGGTCATCCGGGATCCTTGGGATGGCGAACGAAGCCTCGACCATCGCCGCGAACCACTTCGGTGGTTGCCAGACCAACGGTCCGGACTCGATCTCGAGCGCGCTGAATTGGGCGACCACCAACGGCGCTCGGGTGATCCTGACGACGGACTCGACTGGCCCAGGGACGGCCCTCGACTTCTTGTTCGACTACAAGGCCAGCGTGTCTCCCTACCCGATTGTGGTCGGCGTGGCCGGAAACAACTCGGCGGCCGACGTCGCGTCCCACCACCGGAACGGCCTCGTCACAGGCGGAGCGCTGGAGTCTCCACCGGGAAGCAGCAACAGAGCCTCGGTCACGACGGATCCGGCGAAGTCATGGCGGAACCCCACCGGGACCGCGGGCTTCGAGGTGCCGCACATCGCCGCCATCTCCGAGGATGTCACCGGATACTGTCACGACCTCTGGACCGTGACAGTATCCGGAGGGACGAGCGCCGCGGCGCCGCAGGTCGCTGGCGTCGCAGCCTCGCTCCACGAGGCGAACTCGGCGCTGGTGTCCTGGCCGGAGGTGATGGTTCCCGGATTGATGGTGAGCGCGAACCAGGATCTCGACAACACGCCGCTCAATCTCCACGATGGCTGGGACGATCGCGACGGCGCTGGCCTTCTGAACGCATACCATGCGCTCCTCGTGCTCCAGTCCTCGTCGCGGGTCCACGGAGGCAGTCCAGCGCGCCGCGCGGCTCACGACTACCATGTCCTCACCTCGTCTGGGACGCCCGAGGGAACCTTCTATATCGAGGAATACGCCGCGCGCGTGCCGGCCGGAGTCGAGCTGCGAGCCGAGGCGTTCTTGCAGACCCGGCCCACCTGCCCGCAGAACCCCGGCTCCGGCTCGTGTACTGCCGACCCGTATCCGTTCTTCGGGCTGTTTGTCTACGATAACGCGACACTGGTGCGCGCCGCGTTGAACGCGAGCAGCAACTACCAGTACATCTCCCACTTCAACACGACGGGCGTCCAGAAGGACTACACGGTACGGATTTACATGGGCGGCTGGAACGGTCTCACCCAGACGACGTTTGGGCTCGCGTGGGATTCGTACTGAGGAGGCGCGTGGCGCGAATCGCCAGGATTTGGGTCGCCGGTGTGTTTCTCGCAGTGCTCGGCGCCAGCTGTGGGGACAACGCCAAGGAACCAGGGCCCGGCGGAGTGGGCGGCACTTCTCCATTGGACGGCTCTGCGGAGGCTGACGCGGCGATCTGTGCCACAGAGCAATGGGACCTGATCGCCTTTGTGAAGGCGAACAAGGCGTGCACAGCGGATGCCGATTGCGTGTTCGTCCCAGTCAGGTCGGTGGTGAGAGAAGTTTGCCCGAGCCCGAGCGAAGAGGCGGACGCGGCGGGCGGATTCTATCTGAACGCGGCCCACGACCAGGTCGAGCTCGACACACTGGCCAAAGCCCTCGACGCGTGCCTGCCCCCGCCGCCGCCGTACGCGTGCGGAATAAGCCCCTCCCCGCCCGTGTGCTGGCATGGTCAGTGCTTCGGGAAATTTGATGTCGAGTCGAAGACTCCGTGCCTCGCCGACCTCGGCGGGGAAAATGCGTGCACCCAGTGCGCGTGTGGAACATGCATTTACGATTGTCAGGGCCTTCTGGAGCGCCCCGTCGTCCTGTGCGCGATCAAGGCCGGGTGTCTCGGCACGGCGCAGTGCGATCCGTTTTCCCCCGACTTCCCATGCAAGAAGGAGATGGCGGAGACCGGGGGCGGGACGTATCGTTATTGCAATAACTGCATCGCGGACTGGCAATGCGCGGCGGACTGCGCTGCCGGCAAGTAGCGACGTCGACGGGCGCGCGTAGGTAGGATGAACGCCCTCCCGCGCGGCGCTCGGCCACGATTGCAGGGCGCGACGGGGCACGCGGAAGGTGCGTTCCGACCGGTTTCGGTGTGAGCGCTACCGCGCAAGGCAGCAGCGTGGCGACCCCGGGGCGTTCGGCGGCTCCGCGCCGGTGTCCAGGCGCAACTCCGCGCGTGCGACGCGCGTCAGCGCGCGTCTCGTCGCAAGCCGAACCAGGAGCGCGAGCTGGTCGAGGTCGAGCGCGAAGGTCCCGTCGCTGAAAGGCCTCTTCAGGACCAGGCGCACGACGTCGTTGCCGAGAAGCTGGACACGCTCCTGCGCGATGGGCGGGAACAACATGTACTTGCACAATGCCTCTCGTCCCGCGGCGTCGCCGGCGCTCGCAGTTGTCGCCGCGTGCAACGAGAAGCCGTGCTCGACGGCGACGCGCTTCGTGATCCCCGACGGGGGGCACAGGGCCTTGGTGTGCAGGAGCTCCGCTCCGCTGCCGAGCTTGATGGGGTCTCGACGGCGCGGCGCTGGACCGGCGGGTGCGGTGCCCAGGGTGGACGCTACTGCTCGGCGAGCGCTGGCTCCTTGTCGGCGAGGGCGGAGCCGCTCGTGACGATGCTCGCGCCGCTCGCGTCGTCGTCCGCGATCACGCCCTTGCGCCGCAAGAGCGCGACAATGCGCGCGCGGGCGATCTCCAGCACGTCGGCGACGTCATCGTTGCTGAGGAAAGGCAGCGGGTGGAACGTCAGTTCGGCGTCGGCAAATCCGACGACACGCGTTGTACCGCAGTGACGGCGCCGCTCCTGCCGCCCGAGATGGCGCCAGGAACCCGGTGACGACCTGGGAGGGCACGGCGAGTTCGAGTGTTCCACACTCGGCGCGGGCTCGGTAGGCGTGCGCTCGGTCTCCGCCTGCTGTTCTTGCGCCACCCGCGCCGCTCAGGGTTGATACTCGTACGCGCCGGAGTCGCAGGCGCCGACCCGGGGTTTGCCTCGCTGATCGAGCTCGGGACACCCCTTGCCAATGTCGATGGCGGGGCTGCCCGCCGGCAGCGACAGCGTCTCCGTGGGACCACCGTTGTCGGCCAGCGCTCCGAGCTTCGGATCTGCGAAGACGATGCCTGCCGCGCAGGGCTTGTCGGCGTTGCCGTTGTTCTTCTTGTCGGGCCACTGCAGGTTCCCGCCGCCGTCTTCGAAGGTCTCGTGGCAAGCCAGGGCGCTGAACTCGTTCGCGGTGGTGTTGTTGGCAAACACCACGTTGGTCAGCTTCACCGCTCCGCTCTGACCCTTGAAGATGACCGGCCCGTAATCGGCGTCGTTCGCGGCGAACGTGCAGTTGGTCACGTCGACCTTGCCGTTGCCCGCCCAGAGCGCGCCGGCGTTGCCGGGGGTCTTGTTGTGGTCGAAGCTGCAGTTCTCGACCTTTGCGTCGGTGCCGCCGCCGAGGAACAGCCCGCCTGCGTGGGCGCCGGTGACGTTTCCCGAGAAGGTCGAGTTGATCAGCAGGAGCGGCACGCCCTCGTGATACACGCTGCCGGTGCCGCCGCTCTTGCTGCCGGCCATGTCGTTGTCCTTGAAGGTGCAGCGATCGAACGTCGCGCCGCTGCCCTCGAGGTTGTAGGAGAAGAAGGCGCTGCCGTGCACCTTGGCGTGGTTCTTCTCGAACACGCCGCCGCAGATCACGAAGTCGGTGGGAGCGTCGAGCCACATGCGGTCGATGTAGAGACCTCCGCCGTTGCCGTACTGGCCGCTGTCCCCGTCGGTCGTGGCCGAGTTCCCGTAAAAGACGCTGTTGACCACGCTGAGGTTCGTGCTGCGACTGAGCACGCCGCCGCCGGTCGAGCCGCTGTTGTTGCTGAAGGTGCAGCCGGAGAGCACGGCCTTGGTGAGTCCGCCCGCGTAGATGGCGCCGCCGCCCACATCATGATCGACGCTGGCGCTGTGGTTGTTCTCGAAGGTGACGTCGATGGCCTCGAGCGTGCCGAACCACGGGTGCAAGAGGCCCGCTCCACTCTCGTTCTCACTGCCTGCGGCGACAAATCCGTCCTTGATCGTGAGCCTCTGGACCACGAAGTCGATGTGGTGGTCGAGCTCGATCACACGCACGGCGTTGCCGCCGCTCAGGGTGATCTCACCCCCGCCATCGATGATCATCTTCTTGGAGACGAACGCGGACTTCGTGAGAGTGATGGTGTGCGGTCCGCCGCAAAAGAACAGCAGGGTGCCTCCTCCGGCGACGGCGTTCAGCTTTGCGAGCGTGTCGTGCAGCGCTTGCTCGGTGCAGCTCGCTGCGGTGCCGTCGCCGACGGTCTCCACCTGTCCGGTTGGCTTCTCGGGTTCGAGCTTACCCGTGCACGCGACGTTGGGGTTGGTGCCGGTGTACCCGCCGGTGGACGAAGCGCCAGTGCCGCCCGACGACGTTGCGCCGGTTCCGCCGGAGCCACCGCCACCGCCCGAGCCACCAGCGCCGCCAGCGCCACCGGTGCTGCCGCCGTCGTCGCCACCGCCACCACAAGCCGTCAGTGCCAGCGTCAACACGAACGGCGAGAGCGCCGCCCATCGCCCCGTCTTCATTCTGCTCGAGCTCACGTAGCTCATGTTACGCGAGAAGTGGCGCGCGGGGGAGTGAGCTGCCAGACCTACATCAGCGCGTGGCGACCGCCCGAATCACTTGTACTTCGACACCAGCTGCGAAAACACGTAGCGAGCTCCCTGGGCTTCGCTGAGGCCCCAGAGCTCACCCGTCGACACGTCGATGTAGAGATCTTCGGGTGCATTGGTCCAAGCGTAGGTCGATGAGCTGCCCACCGCGGTGCGGTAGAGCGCTCCCTTGCCGTTCGCTGGGGCGCTCGACGAGAGCAGCCAGCGCCCGTAGGCAGGCACCGCGCCTTGATTGTTGTTCTGACCCGAATAGAACGCTTCCTTCGGCACGAACAGGTTTCCGCCAGCCAGGCGCCCTGTGGCGGGGTCGAGCGACCAGCGGTACAGGCGCCCGTTCGGCTGACCCGCCACGTACTCGCCGGAGACGAGGCTCGGCGGGGAGGTCGCGCGATCCAGCGCCGCGAACGAGAACACCGGGACGCACGCCGATTCGTGTTTGTACGCGCCGATCTGCGGGATGACGTACTTGTACTTGTGCGCGCGATACACACCCGCGCCCGAGCTGTAGCCGATCGTGTCCGCGTCCGTCGCGACCTGCAGGATGCGGGACATGTCGAACACCCGGAAGCCCTGCGAGGTCTGCGCGACGTACAGGTAGTTTCCGTACCAGGCGATCCCGCCCGCGTGCGAGACGAAGGCCTTGAAGTCCGGGCGCGTGCCGTTCATGTACGGCTCGACGAGCAACGCGAAGCGGTACTTCTTGGTCGCCGCGTCGACGAAGGCAATCCTCACCCCTTTGTCGGGCGAAGCACCGTCGTAGTACCAGCTCACCAGCACGATCGATTTGCCACCGATGGGCGCCGCGATGGAGTCCCCGCTGCCGCTGATGCCCTGGGGGATCCAGTAGGTGACGTTCACGTCACCGGTGTCCCAGCGCATACCGCGATGCACGCTGGAGAGGCCGGGCACCGAGGACACCGCGACACCCTGGCGGTTCGCGTCACCCACGACGTACGAGACGCTGCGCTTCGTCAGCACCGCGGCGAGCCCCGAAACGATCGCGCCCTGGGCCGTCCAGACATTGGTGTCGGCCATGGGGAAGGCGCAGGTGTTGATGGCCTTCAGCCCACCCCCCTCTTTCACACCGGTCGGCGCGGGACAGGCGGCCACCACACAATCCGCGGGGCAGGTGGCGCAGCTCTCACCGGTTTCGCAGGAACCGTTGCCGCACGTCGGCAGGCAGGCGCCGCAGTCCAGAGAGCACGTCGAGCAGCTCTCACTGCCGTTGCACGCGCCATCGCCGCAGGTGGGCGGGCAGGCGCCGCAATCCCCGGGACAGCTCGAGCAAGTTTCGCCGGCGTTGCAGCTCGCGTCGCCGCAGCTGGTCGGACAAGCGCCGCAGTCGACGGAGCAGCTTGCGCAGCTCTCCCCGGCCGAGCACACACTGTCACCGCAACCGGGGAGATCCGAGTCGAACACGCCCGCATCGGCGCCGGCACCGGAGCCGGCGGCCCCGGAAGAACCCGCCGCGCCGCCGACCCCCGTGGACCCCGCCTCCCCGGCGATGCCACCAGCGCCCGCCCAGGCATCGGAGGTCGAGGCGTCCTTGGCAGCCGCGCCACCTGACGCCTTGGGCGCGTGGGACTCGATGCCGTTACTGTCCGAGCACGCGGAGGTGACGAGCAGAGCGAGCAGAGTCAGGCCGAGTGCGCTTCGGCAAGATCGGGGCGCCATCGTGATGGATTCTACACGAGAAGGGACGCTTGGCGATTGCGGGCGACGCTCGACGGGTCAATCCCGCGTCGCGAGACTCGGCGCGCTCACTTGTACTCCCAGGTGTCCCCGGCTTGCCAGAGTCCTTCACCCAAGAACCCGCCGAACATTACGAGCGACTGACGTGTCGTGTCGTAGGCGAGGCCGCACATGTCTCGCTTGGCTGGCTTGGTGGTTTGGGGTACCAGTTTCCAGTCAGAACCGTCGTAGTACCAAAGGTCGTCGTAGTAGGAAGTCGGATTAGTGCTCCGGTTTTCGCCACCGAACAGCACCACCACCCCGCGGTCGACGTCGTAGGTCAGATCCGTCACGTCGCCACCTGCAGCCGGTGTGGTGTGTGGCGGCACCGTGGACGTGGCGATCTTGGACCAATTGGTGCCAGCCCATTCGAAGGTCTCTCCCGTCGTCCACGTGAATTGCACCGTGACACCGCGCTTGGAGTCGAAGGCCATCCCTCCGCTGCTGGTTGGGGTTGTCGTCGGCGTGAGTTGGGTCCAGTTGATGCCGTTGTATTCCCAGGTTCGATAGGTGGTGGCCGGATACGTCGGCCCGAACAGCACGGTGACGCCGCGTTTGGAGTCGAAGGCGCACTTGTTGCCAATGGTGTTGATGCTCGTCGCCGTGGTTGCCTTGGTCCAGGTGCTGCCGTTCCACTCCCACGTGTCGTAGAAGAAGGTCGTTGCGTTCTGGCCGCCCACCAGCACGACCCGCTGTCGAGCGCTGTCGTACACCATGCAGTGGCTGTAGCCAGCAGGCGGGCTCACTGCGGGGCTCAGCTTGGTCCAGGTCGTTCCGTTCCAGGTCCAGGTATCGCCATTGATGACGTTACCCGCGCCATAACCGCCGTACAGGAGCGTGTAGCCGTGAGCTGCATCATAGGCCATGACGGTTGCGCGTTTACCCGGGTTGGGCGACGGGTTCATGTTGGTCCAACTGCCCACCGCGCCGTTCGGCGTTGGGTCGATACCGTTGCCGATCCCGTCGCCGTCGAAGTCCGGGTAGGTCGCGAGCTTCGCCCAGCTGACCCCGAGCGGGTAACCACCGACGCCGAGCGGGGTAGCCGTGCCAGTCGCGATGTTGATGGCAACGATTTGGTCCTTGGCCCCCGCCAGATACCGCTGCGCGTACAGCATCGTGTCGTTCCGACCGAACGCGGGCTGGTAGAAGGTGGCGCCGGGCGTCGGGTCCGAATAGACCAGAGTCGGCGTGCTCAGATCGTGGACGTACAGATCCTTGCCGTTGGCGTACGCGAAGCGCGACCCGTCCGACGCCCACTGCGCACCCCGCGCCTTGCCCTGGGGTACGCTCGGAAGCGCGGTCACGGTCTTCCCGGGCAACGTCAGCAGGCGATCCCAACCCCCAGAGGCACACGCCTGCTCGTTGAAGAGGATTTGGCTGTTATTCGTGGGGCGGACCCCCGGATCCGACGCGATACCGCTCACATCGTACAAGGTCGTCGGCGAGCCGGCGTTGACGGCGTCGAGCCGCACAATGTTCTCCGAGCACGTCGAGTGCGGTGAGTAGAGGATGTGGGTGCTGTCGCCCTCCCAGCTGTAGGCGAAGGGGCCGGCGCCGAGCGACGCCACGTCCGTCACTGCGCCTCCGTCGGGGTCGAGCATCCAGAGCCGCCACGCTCCCGACGCCCACGCACCAGGCCCGGTTCGTTTCGAGACCACCGCGAGGTGCTGTCCATTCCAGGAGAAGCGCGGGAAGAGGAGCGCGTTGGTGTCGGTGTTGTTGTTCGAAAAGTCGTTGGTGACGCGGACCTTGTGACTGTCATCGTCTTTGGCGAGCCAGAGCTGATAGGTGCCGCTCTCGTCGGAGACGTAAGCGAGCCAGCCCGGATCGCCGGTGACTCCACCCGTGCCGCCGGTTCCCCCGGTCGCTCCGCCCGTTCCACCGGTCGCTCCGCCGGTTCCGCCAGTGCCACCGATCCCGCCGCCCGTTCCGCCGGTCGCGCCGCCCGTTCCGCCGGTCGCGCCGCCCGTTCCGCCGGTCGCGCCGCCCGTTCCGCCGGTCGCGCCGCCCGTTCCGCCGGTCGCTCCACCCGTTCCGCCGGTCGCTCCGCCGGTTCCACCGGTCGCTCCACCGGTTCCACCGGTCGCTCCACCAGTGCCGCCGGTCGCTCCGCCGGTTCCACCGGTCGCTCCACCGGTTCCACCGGTCGCTCCACCAGTTCCACCGGTCGCTCCACCAGTTCCACCGGTCGCTCCACCGGTTCCACCGGTCGCTCCGCCGGTTCCACCGGTCGCTCCGCCGGTTCCACCGGTCGCTCCACCAGTTCCACCGGTTGCTCCGCCGGATCCACCGGTCGCTCCGCCAGTTCCACCGGTCGCTCCGCCAGTGCCACTGGTACCTCCAGACGAAGCATCGACGCCGGCGTCACCCGCGTCCCCGCCCGTTCCCGAACCACCCGCGAGGCCCCCCGAACCTCCGGCTCCACTCGAGCCACCGCTGCCAGAGCTACCCCCGAGTCCGCTGTCCGTCGGTTCGTCGTCGAAGCACGTTCCTTCGACACACACTTTGGCGCCGGGGCAAGCATGGGTGGCGTCACACCCGGCGCGGCAGTTGCCGTCCGCACCGCAGTACAAACCGGAAGGGCAACTCGTGGGTGAGCAGCCCTTCTCAGCGGGAGTCGTGCAGACGTTCACGTCCGGGTCGCCGCTCGAAGGCACACACGCACCGCCGGGGCAATCCTTGTCGAGCTGACACTCGGGACGGCAACGCCCATACTCGCAGAGGTACGGCTCGCGGCACGCTGAGCTCTCGTCGCACGTCGCGCCCAGCCCACGCCCGAGCTCACCGTCGTGACAGCCATTCGTGATGAGCGTCGTGCCGGCCAACATGAATACGAGAAGTCCGCTTCGCATGAATCACTCCTTCGGACGCGCACCGCGAGTGCGCCCAACTTGATTGCACGACGACACGCTCGAATCTTCCACTGGGGACAGCCCCAATCCGGCCGCGCTCGCCCGAGTTGGCCGGAGTCGGTGCTCGCCTTCACCAGCGGCGCGTGAAATGCAGTCGCGCGCCATCGCGACCGGCGCTCTCCATACTCAGCCCGTCGTATCGACCGGGATCGTCACCGGTGACCCACAGCACGACACCCGTGGCGAGCAGCGCCCCGCCAGCGATGCCTAGACCCACCACACCCTTGTCCCAGGCCTGGATGGAGCTCAGTCGGTCGTCATTCTCCTGCTGCCGCTGCGAGAGATCGGGGGGATGCGGGGGCGACTTCGACCACTCTCCATCGAGAGCCGAGTTTTCCCGCTCCCACTCACTGAAGCGCCCGTCATTCCAGATGAACGTTCCCACCGCCACCGCCCCAAGCGCGAGCCCCGCCCCACCCGCAACCCAAGCCAGGGTGCGCTGCGTCTTCGCGCGTGACTTGTAGTCGCGCAGCGTGTCCGGAGTCGGCACCAGCTGAGCTCGTACACTACGGCGCTCGCCCGGCGACAACGCGAGATCGAGGGTCCACGAGCGAAATCCAGCTCGGGAGACCTCGAGGCGATGCGGACCGACGGGCAACATGCTGTCGGCAGTCACCGGCAAACCGTTCACGAAGACCTTCGCACCCGGCTCGCTCGCGGCCACGCTGACGTGCGCGGCAAGGGAATTGGGCAGCCGAGTCTGGGGCGCAATTTGGCACTCCACCGGATCGGTCGCGCCATCCAAGACGGTCACGGCGGAGCGGCTCGTCGTGTATCCGGGTCGGCGAAACACGACGTCGTGAACGCCTTGCGGCACCAGCAGGGGCGCCGAGAGGGGCGTCTTGGCGAGGACGCGGTCATCCACGACGACGTCCACTCCAGGGATGCCACAGCGGAGCACCAGTTGTCCCACACCGGCAGCTCCCCGCGGGCTGTCTGTCCGAACGAGCTCGATCCGAAGGCTGGTGCGCTCCTCACCGGCTACCGTGATCGAACGATCGATGGGCTTGAAACCATCCTTCCGAATGCTGATCTCATGCCGACCAATGCCCAGGCGGACTGGGGATTCCAGAGGCGTCAGCGCGAGCGGAACGCCATCGAGCAGCACCGACGCGCCGTCTGGTTTCACGGTCACCGTGACCTCGGCAATGCGGGCTCTCTGGCGACCGAGATCCGCCGTAACCTGAGCTCGCCTGGTCTCGGCGATTTCGGCGCCTCCTTCAGACAGGTAGCGTTCGAGGGCGTCCACCGCCTCGACCGGCCGGCCCAACCCCACGTAGGCCATCCCGAGGTTGTAGAGCACCGAATAGTGCGGGCTGATCTCGTAGGCACGCCGAAACTCGACGACCGCCTCGCGTAGCGCGCCTTCGTCCGTCAACTCCAGCGCTCGATCGAAGTGCTTGCGCGCCTGAGCTTTGTCATCATCGGCCCAGGCTGCAGCCCCGGCGCACAGCGTCGCCACCGCAAACAAGAGGGCGACTGCGAAGCGGCGAGACGGCTTGCTCCAGTCGAGAGTTCGAGATGACATCATTGCACGACTACCGGTAGGGGTTTTCTCGATCGAACTTGGGCGGCGGACGGCCCGGCTTCGTCACGGGGGCGGTCGTCACCGGCGGTGGCGAGATTGGGCTGGGCGCGGCAGCATCTGGCGCCTTGCCCTTGGCAACGAGCGGCCCCGAACGGCTGCCCTTTGCGCCCGGCGTGACCAGCGCGTTTTCCGGCTCATCTGCCCCGGCGTCCGGAGCTTGGGGCGAGCCGCTCTCCGCTTCTTGGACCGCGGGTTGCGGGGGCGGCGCCGGCGACGTGTCCAGCGCAGTCGTTGACAGTTCAGGCGCCGCGTTCGGCGCGCCCGGATTCCGAGCGGTCGCGCGAAATACGACGAAGGCCGAGATCGCGACGAATGCAGAAGTGACGAGGCCAATGGTCTGCCAGCGGCGCCGGGGGCGCATCGCGCTTTGGCGGATCCCCGCGGCAACCAGAGCTTGTTGGGTTTCGTTGCCCACACCGCGCTCCGTCGCAGCTGCACTCGCCTCCGAAGACAGTCCGGCAGCGGAGGCCGGTGAGACCAACGCGGTCTCGCCGGCGCCGAAGACTCCCGAGTCCGTTATCGTCTCGACGAGTGGGGCGGACACTTCGGAGGGCTCGACACTCTCCGCCGGCCGCAGCGATTCGAGAGGCGTGATGTGACGGCCCGCGAACGGGATGAGCGCGCGCGCAAGCTCATCGACGCTCGCGTGCCGCTCATGCGGATCGTGGGCCAACGCTCGGCTGATGGCCTCGGCAAGTCCACTGGGGACATCCTGTCTCAGCGCCGCGAGCGGAGCGATCGCCTCGTGCAGGATGTGGTAGATGATGACGTGCACCTGCTCGCCGGGGTGAGGCACTTGCCCCGACAAGAGCTCGTACAGAATCGCGCCCATCGCGTAGATGTCAGCTCGATGGTCGATGTCCTTGGCACCGCGGATCTGCTCAGGCGGCATGTAGAAGAGCGTGCCCATCATGACCCCCGCCCGGGTCGACGCGCCGCTGGTCACACTGCCGCGTAGCTTCGCAATGCCAAAATCGAGGATCTTGAGCAACTCGCCTCCGTCCCCGCGGTGCGTCAGGAACAGGTTCTCGGGCTTGAGGTCGCGATGGATGATCCCCCGGGCGTGCGCCGCGGAGAGACCTCGACACGCCTGGATCACCAGAAAGACGGCTCGCGTGACCGAGAGGCGCCCTTCGCGCGTCAAGACGGACCGCACGTCCTCGCCGGCCAGGTGCTCCATCACCATGTACGGTGCCCCGTCGTCCGCAAAACCGAAGTCCGTGACGGCAACGATGTTCTCGTTCTCCAGCGCCCCAGCGGCCTGCGCTTCGCGCCGGAAGCGCGCGAGCATGTCCTCGCTCTTGGTCAACTCCGGGTGCAGAAACTTCACCGCGAACCGCCGGCCGATCAGCTCGTGTTTGGCCTCGTAGACCGCACCCATTCCGCCGGAACCGAGCTCACGAACCAGCCGGTATTTGCCGGCTAGCAAATCACCCTCCCGAGTGACCAGGCTCGGTCGCTCGCCGCTCACCGTTCCACCGTGCCGGCAAGCCAACCGTTGTTGAGAATTCGTGCAGACACTCGCTCAACCACACATTGGACCGCCAGCGCAGCGCGCCATCTACTGGGGAGACCCCCAAGTGTCGGCAGGCGGCAGCGTTGACGCTGCGGACCTCGATTCACACCCCGCGCAGCACCGCTCTGAGAGGTTCGCAGAGCGTTTCTTCTCACGCCCCGGGGAGCGTTCACGCTCGCTCAGAATTGGGGGTTGCCTCGATTGCGCGCGTCAGGCCTGTGCGAGTGGATCTCGACATGAGCTCCCTCACAGTGTTTCTGCGTGTTTCTGTCCGAACCCTCACGATGGCTGCGCTGCTCGCTTCCTGCCACCCCCCACCTCCGCAACAGTCGGGACCATTCCAAGAGCAGCGCGTGGCCGGCCTCGGGAATCCGGAAATCGTGATCGTCAACAAGGCTCAGCTGGTGGTGCGGCTGGTGCTATCCGGGCCCGAGTCGCGGACGATCGAAGCGCAGGCCGGCGCGACCCAGTCCGAGCGACTCGCGCCGGGACAGTACAGCTTCGAAGCCTCCGCGCCGGGGGTTCAAGGCGCCAGCGGGACCAAGGCGTTCGACGTCGACCATCGGTACCTGTGGACCTTCGACGTGGTCGAGGTCCCACAGGGAGCCCAAGCCGGCGGCCCCGCCGCCCAACGCGCGGCCAGCTGAGCTTGCGCGTGCGCTCCAATCCGATGCTCTCCGCCGCCGAAAATCTTCCCTAGGACGAGAACGGCGTTGAGCGCAGCTTTTGGATGAAGCCGGAGGCTCACCCGCCGTCCCGAACCATCAGCTCCGCCATCAGCTCCGCACGACTCTCCACCCGGGCCCTCGTGAGCAGGCGCGTGACGTGATACTCGACGGTGTTCTCGGCGCACTGGAGGGTCGCGGCGATGGTCTTGTTGGCCTGCCCGCGCGCGAGCAGCCTCAGCACAGCCGCCTGTTTGCTCGTGACACCCCAGCGACGAACCGCGAGCTCGACAGCGAAACCAGCGTCCGCCGGTTTCGGGCGGGACACGACCAAGTAGCGCGCAGGACCGCCTTGAGAACCCAGGCGTGTGAGGCGAAACGACTCACTCTGTCCGAAGCGGGCGGCTTCGACGATTGAACGTCGTAGCTCGCTTCCGTCGCGCTGAAGCTCGAGCAGGGCGACCGAGTTGGCTCGATGCACGACCCCGCGGGCATCTACGACCAGAGCCAATCCGGGGATCGCTTCGAGCGCCGCGCCGAGTGCTTCGCCGACCGCGGCAGAATCCGCCAGCTGGCGGGATGCCGCGAGCCGCTCTCGCAGGGTCGGCACGAGCCGTCGCAGCATGCGTTGGCTCCCACGCTCGAAGCGCCGGGGCGAGAACGTAAATAGAACACCCAGTACCTCTTCCCGCTCACACAGGACCACGCGCAGCTGATCGTGGTGGGCGAGCTCCGACCGAGCAAACACCTCCTGTTGTATCGGGATCGATTCGACTGCCATGCGGCGCGCGACGGCAGCACGACTCGTCACGACGTTACGATCTCGTAGCGCCGGGCAGAGCGCATTGTAGCTCGCGAACCGAGCCGGTGCGCTGCGGAGGAACTCACGAAGCCGGGACTCGAAGGCCCGCGGCGCACTCAGTCCGCTCGAGTCGAAGCGCTCCACCAGCCACCCGTCCCTGACGCGGCGTGGCTCGAAGAACACGGCGCTCGACGCGCCCGCCGCACGCATCGCAAACGGCAAGGCGCTCTTCGCGCACCAGCTTGCCGGGACGAACTGTTCGCACAATTCCGTGCACGGCCCGTCCCGGCCACTTGGCCCGTCTGCCTCGACTCGGCAGTGCGCGTCCTCGTGTCGTTCGTCTGCGCTCAATCGACCATTCGCGTGGAGCAAGGCTGTCCCTCCCGGCACCAGCGAGGGAGCAATTGGTGGGCCAGCGCAGAATCGAGCGGGATGGTTCGCGCTCGCTACCTTGGGGGAGCCCCCAAGGCCGTCCACGGTCGTCCGGCGGACGCCAGCGGACACCACCCCGTCAAAATCGCCCGCGAACCCCGACCCGGGCGGCGCCGGGGGACCAACCAGCGACTGGGGTCGCGGCGGTCGTGCCGCTCCCGAGCCAGAGGGCTCCGCCCGACGCCAACATCACCCCGCCGGTGATCGCCAAAGCCACGGTCCAACCGTCGACGGTCTGCACAGAGTCCAGCAGATCAGCGTTCCGCCCGCGTCGCCCCTCGAGCGCGGATAGGTCGTTCTGCGTGGCGGAGGGCCAAGCGCGATCGATGGCTGCCTTTTCACTCTGATAGTCCGAGTATCGCCCGCGGTTGTAGAAGTACAGCCCGCCCGAGGTCAGTCCCATGGCCAGACCGGTTCCTCCAAGCACGTAAGAAACCGTGCGCCAGGTCGACGCGTCGTCGGCCCGCACCGGCGGCCCCGCTCCCCTTGAAACAACCGGTTTTGAAGTCGCGCCCCGGACGAGCGCAACGTGCAGCGTGCGTTCCTCCCGCCCGGTCAGGTGGACGGAGAGCTCCTGAGCTTCGTAACCGGCGAGCCTGACGCGCAGGCGATGCTCTCCGACCAGCACACGATGCGGGGCGTCGAGAGCCGCCGCCGGAACTTCGCGGCCGTCGAGGGTGACCGCCGCTCCCATGGGTCGCACGTCGAAGCGCACAACGGCGACCCGCATTGCCTGGCCCTTCACCAATCGTTCCACTTCGTCGCGCCTGGCCGTGTCCAGCCCGCCCGCCGCCTCTGCCTCTCGGAGGTACCTCTCGAGCGTATCGACCGCAGCGATTGGATCCCCGAGGGCGATCTGCGCCAGTCCAACATTGTAGAGGGCGACGGGGTGTGGGCTCTCGCGATAGGCCTCCTGGAACTCGGCGAGGGCGCGGGCGTACCGCCGCGCATCCAGATGTTCGAGCCCCAAATTGAAGTGCTCGCGCGCCCGAGCCTTGGCTGCCTCGTCTGCTGCCACCGTGTCACTCGGTTCAACCGGAGGCGGCTCAGCACCAGCATCGTCCGCGGGCTGTGCTCGCGCCTCACTCGAGATGATCAGCAGCGCACAAAGCAAGAGCGCGCTTGCGCGGACCACGCCCATGAATGCGCTTTGCATGGCTCACTCGTAGGGGTTGTGGCGCTCGAACTGCAGGGGCGCGCTCGCGGCAGGCACGGGCTTCAATTCCAACACCGGCGCCTCGGCCTTGGGCGAGACGAGCGAAGCCGTTGGGGGTGGAACCTTCGCAAGAACACGCGGCGTCTCCGCCCTGACCGACGGCGGCGCAGGCCTGCTCTCCGCAGCTGCCGGCTCCACGCTCGGCGGGGGAGGGTCCACCGCACCGCGCGGCGCTGCGCTAGCAATTGCGGGATTCGGAACGCTCCCGCCGACGCTTGGGGAAGACCGTACTGCGGCCTCGCGGGGCGGCGCTGGAGCTTCGCTGCTGCCGCGTCTTCCCGCCCAGACACCGAACCCGAGCGCGCACACCAGCAACACCGGCCACCACCAACTTTTGTTCGAAACCGGCTGCGCCCCGACGACGTCGGCCACCGCGCTCCCGCCTGCACTCGACTGTGACGCCGAGAGCGAAGCCCCTGCACTCGCTGGCGCATCGGTCAGCGTGGCATCGTCCGCTCCGAGCACCGAACGCACCGGCTCACGATCCCGGTGCGAGCCGAGCTGATGCGCGGCAATTTGCTCCAGCTCTTGCAGCAAGGCTTCGATGTTGGCGCTGCGCACTCGCAGATCTTTTTCGGTCGCCCGCTCCACGGCCTCGAGCAGCTCGGGCGGCAGATCAGGCCTCGCGTCTCGGAGCGGCGGAGGTCTACGGTGGAGGACGTGGTAGAGCACTTCGTGTGGTCGCGCGCCGAAGTGTGCGCGCTGTCCGGTGAGCATTTCGTACAGGATGCAGCCGATGGCGTAGACGTCGACACGGCCGTCCAGATCGGGCTCGCCGCGGACCTGCTCCGGCGCCATGTAAGAGAGCGTGCCGAGCAGCGCACCGGATTGGGTCTCCGCGCTCGTCACAAGCTCACCATCCAGCAGCTTGGCAATCCCGAAATCGAGCACCTTCACCCAGTCCGTGCCGTCGTCTCGACGCGCGACGAACAGATTCTCCGGCTTGAGGTCCCGGTGCACGATGCCGCGAGCATGCGCGGCGGCCAGCCCTCGACAAGCCTGAACCGCGAGCTCCACAGCCCGCCGCGTCGGCACCGGCACGGTTCGCGACAAGAGCGCCCGCAAGCTCTGGCCTCGCAAGAGCTCCATCGCGATGAAGGGAGCTGCATCGTCCGCGTGGCCCACATCCCGGACAGCGACGATGTGCTCGTTGTCCAGGGCTGCAAGGATGTTGGCTTCGCGACGAAACCGCGCGACCGAGCTGGCACGCCCAGCCAGCTCGGGGTGCAGGAACTTGATGGCGTACTTGCGTGGGTCGCCGCGGCGTCGTGCCTCGAACACGGCACCCATGCCGCCACGACCGATGAAACGTCGCACGCGGAAGCCTCCGGGAAGCTCCACGCCGAGGCGCGAACGAATCGCTACGTCGGCTTCGAACGACGCATCCGACTCCGCGCCCAGCTGGCGATCCTGGTCGCTCATGTTGGCGAGCGCTTTCCGCGGCCGTTGGTGTTGCGGCGGATCTCGCTGAGCAGCGCGTCGTTGCCCTCCAACATCCGATACGCTCGCTGCCGCGTCACGCCGAGCGAGACCGCGGCGCGCGAGACGTTGCCATCGTGCGCACGAAGCGAGTCGACGAGTCGCTCCAAGCTCGGCTCCTCCGTCCGGTCCGCGCCCGCCCGTTCGCGAGAGAGCGGATCCCGCAGATGCTTCGGAAGGTGAGCGCGACGGAGCAGGGGTTCTTCCCCGTGCAGCGCCAGTATCCGCTGCACGAGCAGCGCGAGCTCACGAACGTTGTAGGGCCAATCATGACAGCAGAGCGACTCGAGTAGCTCGGCCGAAACGGCGGGGGGCCGCCCGCCGCTCTCTGCCCGAAGGATCTCCGCGAACAGATACGGCACGTCGCCGTGGCGCTCGCGCAGTGGAGGCAGCTCGACGACGAGCCCCGCCAGGCGCGCGTGCAGATCCCCCCGGAATCTTCCGTCAGCCACGGCCTCGGCGATCGGCGCTTGGCTGGCACACACGACGCGAACGTCAATCGGCTGGGGGCAGGACTCACCCAATGCCACGACGGCACTTTCCTCGAGCACGCGGAGCAACAAGGCCTGCAGCGGCAGCGGCAACTCGAGCACCTCGTCGAGGAGAAGCGTGCCGTGATTGGCCGCGCGAAAGTGGCCTTCGCTCGCTTGCGTCGCGCCCGTGAACGCCCCGCGGCGATAACCGAACAGCTCGGCCTCCGCCAGTGACTCCGGCAGGGCAGCGCAGTTGATGGCAACGAACGGACCCCGGCGTCCGCTCCAATCGTGGATGGAACGTGCAACGTACTCCTTGCCGGTTCCCGTCTCGCCCTGGAGCACGATCGGCAGCTTGGACGCCGAGGCTCGCTCGACCGGCCCGAGCACGGCGCTGAGCAACGCACCACCGAACACCCCAGGCGCGATTTCTCGGTGCGTCGAGGTTCCGTCGGCGTTCGGCGGCGCGGCCACGACCCCGACGCAGTCGCCGAGTCGGATCACGTCGCCGGGAGCGAGCGGGCACTCGTGCGTCTTTCGACCGTTGATGTAGACGCCGTTCTTGCTCCCGAGGTCGCGCACGATGTGAATCGGACCGTCGCTACGGACGTCCGCATGGTGTCGGGAGACACGCCGGCCCTCGAGTGGCGGCGAGCAGTCCGGATCGCGCCCCAAGCGAATCAACTCACGCGTGAGCACGCTGCGGGTGCGCCGCCCGTCGTCGTTCACCCACAGAATGGCGAGCCGCGCCCCGCCGCGTCCACCCGCGGTGCTGCTTGCGTCCCTGTCGGTGCTGTCGAGTGTAGAGAACACCTTCCCGTCCCCAATCCCGGGCAGATTACCATGTATTTTCAGCTCAAACCGTCGAGAACCGCCACCCGTCTTGCTGGTGACCCCACGAGCCGATTGGTGTCCGCGGACAGCTCTAGAAGTGTCTGCGGACGGTACACCCCGGAGAGGTGTCCACGCTTGTCCGGCGGCGCTAGGATGCCGAAGCAGGACCCAGGCGGGGGGCATCGACGGGCTTGGGAGAGAGATCGCTCTGATGCGCCGCGGGTTTCGACTCTGCTTGCCAATTCTCGCCCTCTTGGCGGACGGGTGTCACTCGAACGACGCTCTTCTCGGCCTCGGGGCCCCCTGTTCCACGACGGACGAGTGCGTGGCCGAGCTGTCTTGCGCGCACGGACGCTGCCGCAAACCTTGCGCGAACGACGCGGTGTGTGGCCCCGGTGTCTGTGCTCTGACGGCGGCTTCCACGATCGGCGCGTGTTCGCTGCCCGGTGAGAACGGCTGCACGGCGGGGCGATGCGCGACCGGTCTGATTTGTGCCGCGGACGACATCTGCCGCTTGCCTTGCAGCTCAGCGCTCGACTGCGCACCAGGTCACCTCTGTTTGCAAGGCGCGTGCTTCAACGGTCTGCCCGGCTCCGACGACGGCTGGCTCGTGTTCACCTCCAACGCAACCGGGCGCGCGGAAGTGTGGGCTGCGCGAGACGACGGTTCGCAGGTCGTGCGCCTCACGGACCAGATGGGTGGGTCAGCGGGAGCCGCCGAGGGCTTGCACTACCCGCTCGCATCGCCGGACGGCGAGCAAATCATCTTCGCTTCCAGTCGCAATCCGAGCTCGGGTGAGCACGACGCACTCGCCCACCTCTACCGCGTCGCGCCGGACGGCACCGGGTTGGCGTTCTTGTCCGACCAAGGCAGCCAGGCCGCCGCGAGCTTCGCGGGCGCCGCATGGGAGTCGGACAGTCGTCACCTCGTCGTCGTCTCGGCGGGCGCGTGCTCAAACCGACTGCTGCGCATGGACGCCATCGACTCGAGCGAGCCCGAGGTGCTGTTTGATCCAGCGACTCCGAACGGCCTGCCGCTGTTGGTCCCCAGCTTCCCGGTGGTGCACCCCAAGAACGCGCGTGAGCTCTTCGTATGGGAACAGCCCTGCGGAAAACTGGGTGCACTGCGGCGCGTGAACCTGGACACCGGCTCGGCGGACGACGTCACCGCCATCGATCCCGCTGAGAGCCCGGACTTCCTGGCCATCTCGAGCTCCGGCTCCGAGCTCTCGTTCAGTCGGGACGGAGCGATTCGTGAGCTCTCGACCAGCGATCTGTCGAGCTCGGAGTTGCTGTTTTCGGATCCGAGCGCCGTGTTCCAGCGCCCGACCTTCGGAAACGACGACACGCGCCTCTACGCCAAGCGCAGCAATGCAGCTCCGAAAGACCAGCCGCTTGGCATCCAGGTCATCGATCGACACACCCGCAGCGCCTGGCTCCTCGACGTCGACGCCCGCTCTGACGACCCGTTTGTAACCTGGGCCCGGTTCAGCACGAACATCGACCGCGATCGCGACGGGATCGCCAATGGGCTCGACCCAACGCCGGATGGAGTCGAGGGCTGCGCGATTCAACCGGGCGACTTCACGGTTGGACTGTGGTGTTTCCGCGAAGGAGGCGGCAGCGTTTCCGCGAGCCAAGTGGCAGGGGCTCCCGACGCGACGGGCATCAAGCCGGACGAGTGGAGTGCGGGGGGCTTGATGTTGCACGAGTCCGCCGTGGTCATCCCCGACGCAGACGTGCTCGAGCTCGAGCCGCCCTGGACCGTGCGGGCCGCAGTCACGTTCGACGAGCTGGGGCCCGCCGACGCAATGGTCGTTGCGCGCGCGAGCTTCGCCCCGGGCAACCCCATCAGTGGGGCAAGCGTCTGGGTCGCACTCTCCGTGAGTGCTGCCGGCTCGATCTTGTGCCGCCTGACCGAGCTCGGTTTGGAGTACTCGGCCAGCGCCGAATCCGCGCAGGGGCTCGTGAGCCCCGGCACGACTGTGGAGCTTGGCTGCCATCGTTCAACCGACGGCCGGTTGCACGCCCTGTGGAACGGGCGGGACGTGACGCTCAGCACTTCGTCCAGCTTCGTGGCCGGTACCGGCGCCAAGAACGCGCCGTTTCTCGTCGGCTGGATCGACGCGCCGACCGCCGACCTGCCGTTTTCGCCTCACTACGCCCGGATGTTGCTGAGCGCTCTCGCGCTCGAAAGGAAATGAACATGCGTCTCCCGGTGCTGGTGCTCTTGGTACTCGTCCTCGGGGGATGCAGCAGCAGTGAGGACGCCGCGGGAGCGCTCGGTGCACCGTGCGCGTCCCACGGCGACTGCGACAGCGCGCTGAGCTGCGGCTTCGGGCGCTGCCGGTCGAAGTGCGACGCCAACGCCGCGTGCTCGACCCACGCCTGCCTCAGCGACGCGACGCGGCCCGGCGTGTGCGCTCTCAGCGGCGACCAGGGCTGCACCGCCGGGGGCTGCGGCAGTGGACTCGTGTGCGGCGCCGACGATGTCTGCCGACCAGCATGTAGCGACGCGAGCGAGTGTGCCCTCGGCGCGAAGTGCCTCTCGGGCGCCTGCTTCAACGGCCTGCCCGGCTCGGAGGATGGCTGGCTGCTCCACGGCTCGACCAGGACCGGACGGCTCGAGCTGTATGCGACCCGCGACGACGGCTCGCGGAGCGTTCGCCTGACCGACGGCCTGACCCAGAACACCGACCAGGATGGCATGGTTCGTAGTCCCATCGCCTCGCCCGATGGTAAGCACATCGCGTTTCAGTGGGGCCGAGATCCGAACACGGGCGCGATGGACTTCATCGCTCGCGTCTATCGCATGGACCCGGACGGGGCGAATTTGACCTTCCTCGTCATGTCCGAGCAGGCCGGCGAGAAGTACGCGCTGACGGGAGTCTCGTGGCTGCCCGATTCGAGGCACATCGTGTACGGCCAGCACGTGCCCTGCGTGGACTCCCTGGCGAAGCTGGATGCGATCAATCCGGGCACGCCCGAGACCATCTTCGATCCGGCGGCTACTTCCACCGAAGATCCGCTGCCTGCCGTGGGCAGCCCTGCCATCAACCCCGTCGATCCTGACGACCTGCTCTTCTCCAACGCTCCGTGCGGCTCCGGTTCTTACACCCGACGAGCCAACCTGAAGACGCAGCAAGTCGTGGAAGTTCCGGCCACGGCGGTCAGCAAAGTACCCCAAGATCCCTGGGCGCCGGACGGCACGGAGTTCGTCATCGCTTTCGAGAACCGCGTGTCGGTCATCTCGGCGGGCGACCTGTCCAAGAGCGAGACGCTGTACGTCGAGCAAGAAGAGGACGTGACCCTGAGATTCGCCACCTACGGCAACGATGGGCGCCGCATCTACTTTGTTCGTGTGGCTGGGGGCGCCGCTCTCGACGTGACCGTCTACGAGCGCGCCACCGGCAAGAGCTGGTCGCTCGGCATCACGGACCTGAACGCTTCCCAACCCCCAGACTGGACGCGCCTCCCCATCGACCCGGATCGCGACGGCGACGGGCTCGGCAACGGGATCGATCCCACTCCGGATGGCTGAAGCGTTTCCCGCTTCAAGGCCCAAACTCGTACACGCCGCGATCCCAGCTGGCGTCCGCGCCGCGGGTCTTGCCGTCGGGGTCCAGGTCGAACGGCGCAGTGAGCGTCTTTCCGGGTTTGGTCGTGGCCTTCAAGTGAAAGTCAGCAGCCAGCGGGTCGGCGACGGCGTTCACGAACGGGCTGTCGGTCTCGATTTGCGCGTTCGATTCGCCGGTGGCGCCTTCGGCGTCTTTCTCGCACACGGGTGAGCAACCTTCGACACGGCGGTTCTTCGAGAAGTAGTTGTAGTCGTGGGTGATGCCGCCGAACGAGAACGTGTTCGCGATGTTGTCGTACCAGATGTTGTTCATCGCCTGGTTGTTCGCGCCCTTGTCGATGGCAAGGGTGCCCACCGAGACACCGGGCATGCCCACGATGACGTTGCCGTAGAACTCGAGGTCATCCATCGTCTGCAGGTTCGTCGACGACGGCTCGTTGTAGTAACGAATCGTGGTCACGCTGCGCGAGAACACGTTGCCGTGGATCTTCCAGGCCTTCGACGCCCCCGTGTTCACGCCGGCGAAGACGGCGGTGCCGCCGATGCGGTCCCAGAGGGTGTGTCGGATCTGAATGTTGGTGTTGGTGCCGATGGAAGAGATCCCCTCGGCGTGCCAATCGGAGCAGAACGGATCGCCGGCGCCAGTGCTGCGCACATCGGCGAAGTAGCTCTTCTCGATGAGGACGTCCTTCCAGTCGCCAATGTGGAATGCGGGCCCGAACGTGGTGTGCACCGCGCAGTAGCGGAACTGGAGATCGGAGTTGCCCCCGGTGCCCTTCACGCCGTTGATGGGGAAATCGTTCTTCGACCCATGAGCACGGGTGTGAGCGACCGTCACGTGGGAGACACCCGGCGAAAACCCGATCAAGCTGCCGTTGTCCTTGCACGCGGCGCCCTCGGCCACGACCTCGAAACCGTGCCCGCTGTTCCAGGCGCTGGGTCCGCCGCCCTTCGCGCCCTCCAGCAGCCAGTACGAGCTGCCGAACCCGATGCCGGTGAAGCGCGCCACACCATCGCCGAACTCCGCCTGCCAGCCGACCTCGCTGCCGTGGCTCTCGACCGTGGCCTTGCGTACGGTGATGAGCTCCGTTCCCGCGCTTGCGTCGTCGAAGTCGACACTGCCATAGTCACCGTCCGCGATCAGGTACACGAGACCGCGCTCGAGCACGTCCGGGACTGCGGAATGAGCGTCGTTCCAATCCGCACCATTGCCTTGACCCGTTGCCCCCGCGCGAATGTAGCGACACTGAGTCGTGCACGTGATGGGCGGTTCGACGGGACCGCCTCCGCCGCCACCGCTACCCGCCGCGCCGCCGCCGCTGCTACCGCCGCCACCGACAGCTGTTCCTGCGCTGCCGCCGCTCGGGCCGCCGCCGGTGTTCGAGCCGCCGCTGCCTCCGCTGTTGGGTGCGCCGCCCGCGCTCGAGCCCGAGTCCGAGTCGTCGCTGCACGCACTCAGCCCGAGGACACACCCCACCGCCCAACACGCTGCAGCCAGTCGTCCCATGGCGCAAGGTTAGATCGGCGCAGGCGATTCTCCCAGTCGCCGCGGTGCAGTGGCACTCCCGATCGGTTCTCGGTGCGCCGGAGCCACGGCGGGGGCGGTGGTCAGGGCCGGATGAGGCCGGGGCGGGATCTGTCAAAGAGCGAGGCGGCGCGAGGCCTGGGGTCGGACTACGCGGGCAGCGAGGCGAGCGGGTGCCGGCGCAGAGCGGCGAGCTGTTCGGTGGTGGTAGTGACGGCGGCCAGGAAGATCTCGCGCATCACGTCGCGCCAAGGCCGCGCGCGTTGCTCGTCGCTGCGCAGAGTCACGCCGCGCCAGAGCGTGAGCAAGGTGTAGGCGATGCGACGTAACACCATCACCACGGCGGTGGCCCGAGGGTTCTGCTCGATCCAGGGGTGGTCGTCTGCAGCGTCAGACATTCGATGAATCAGCCCAGCGCCGCGACGAGCGCGGCGCCGGGCTGAGCGCTCAGGCGCCGACCAGGCGGACGAGAGTGCCGATGATGCGATTGAGCTTGGCGATGAGAGCGGGGTCGAGCGCAGCGATGTAGCCGAGAGCGCAAGCGACCTCGAGGCACGCGAGAGTCTCTCGCGCTGACCCGAGAGCCGTGTGATAGCGCACCTGCCGGAGCTTGCCGCGCGACCCCATGCCTTCGCCGACGTTGAGCGCGATGCTGGTCGCACAGCGCCGCAGCTGACGGGTAAGATCGGGATCGCGACGTTCGAGCTTTGCGATGAGGGCGCGGAGTTCGCGGAGGACTTCGAGAATGAGCGGATAGATACGCAACATGGTTCTTCTCCTTGTCGGCGCAGCCGACGGCCAAGGCAGCCTCGCCGCGCACAGCGCGGGTCAAGGCTCGCGCGCGAGAGCGCGCGACCGCGGCGCAGCCGCGGCTTGGCCTTGATGCGCGCGAGCACGGCGAGAGAATGAGAAAGCCGAGCGAGCTGTTCCCTCGCCCTCGCCCTCGCCCTCGCCCTCGCCCTCGCCCTCGCCCTCGCCCTCGCCCTCGCCCTCGCCCTCGCCCTCGCGTCTACACACCAAACGCGATTGCGAATTTGCGCCTGCCGCCGCGACCCCCACCGCGCCGCGCCCAACTGATCGGACACGCGTGCCTTCTCACCGCTCAGCCGGCCCGACTACCGAGCGGGGCTGGGCGCAGTAGTTGGACAGCACGCAGGTACGGGGTGAGCTTTGTTGCGGAGCGGCACGACCTCCGTCTACGGTCGGCCGAAGTGAACCGCCTGCTCCGCTGCTCCGCTCTAGCATTGGCGCTGGCCGCCACGGGTCACCCCGCGATGGGAGCGGAGAGCGAGCGCCGGGAGCACGCCCAGGACCCGCCGATCGCCGCAGGACAGAAGCGGACACTCCCCGACTACGACGGGCGCGGACCAGAACCGACCACCGCCGGCGACGTGCTCATCTGGGTGCCTCGAGTCGTGCTTTCCCCGCTCTACTTGGTGAGTGAGTTCGTGATTCGCCGACCGCTCGGCTGGGTCATTTCCACCGCCGAGGAAGAGGAGGTCCCCCAGAAATTGGTGAACCTCTTCACGTTCGGGCCGGAGAACAACATCGGCATCGTGCCGACAGGCCTCGTGGACTTCGGCTTTCGCACGAGCGTGGGGCTCTACTTCTTCTACAACGACTTCCTGGCGCGCGAGAACGACCTCCGCGCGCGCGCCGCCACTGGTGGAATCGACTGGCTGCTGCTCAACCTGGCGGATCGCCTCACCGTCGCTCCGGGTCAGACGCTCGAGCTGCGCGCGGAGTACGGCTTCCGACCCGATTGGGTCTTCCACGGCCTCGGGCCGGAGTCGGGTGCGGACGCCGCACGCTTCAAAGCAACGCGCACCGAAGCGGGACTGCGCCACGACGCGAGCCTCTGGCGATCGAGCTCACTGACGAGCTTCGTCAGCTTGCGCGACGTGCGCTTCGACCCGACGGTCGGCTCGGCCGACGACCCAACGGTCGCCGACGAGATCGCCCGCGGTCGTTACCTCTCCCCGCCCGGCATGGCCGATGGTTACACCGTCTTCATGCAAGGGCTGAGTGCCTCCCTCGACACTCGCCCCCGCCGCCATCTCGAAGACGCGCCCGAGGGGAGCGACTTCGTTTCGCCACCGGGCAGTGGACTGCGCCTCCAGCTTCGAGGGGAGCACGCCGCCTCGGTGCGTGACACACCTCGCGTCTCGTCGATCTCACCGCCCCGACAACACTGGGCCAAATACGGCGCGACGGTCGGGGGTTTTGTCGATCTGACCGGTGACCAGCGCGTGCTCGGCCTGTCTCTCGTCGCAGACTTCGCGGACCCGCTGAGCAGCGGCAGCGAGATCCCCTTCACCGAGCAGGCGTCGCTCGGCGGCGCGCGCCCCATGCGCGGCTACCTGGAGGGACGCCTGGTAGGTCGCAGCGACGCCGTGGCCCTGCTCGAGTACCAGTGGCCGGTCTGGGTTTGGTTGGACGCCGCCATGCACTATGCCGTCGGCAACGTGTTCGGCCAGCACCTCTCCGGTTTCGAGACCGGCCTCCTGCGGCAGTCTTTTGGGATTGGCCTGCGCAGCACCGGTCATCGAGATCACAGCTTCGAGGCACTCGTGGCGTTCGGCACCGACACGTTCGAGCGCGGTGGCGAGATCGAGACCGTACGCTTCGTCGTGGGGGCAACCAGTGGCTTCTGAGCGAGCGTACCGACGGGCGACATTGGCCGCGGCCCTGACGCTGCTGACGGCTTGTGGTGGTGGGTCACTGCGACCGTTCCCACTGACAGACCCGCTGTGGCGAGACCCGGATCAGCGCACGTTCGAGCAGGAACCCGAAGAGTACTACTCGCCGTTCGTGTGGGACGCGACGAACCAGACCGTGTTTCGCCCCATCTCGCGCTTCTTCGCCGTCGACCCCGCGGGCGAGGCCGTGAACGTCAACGCACTGGACGAGGTGCCCGACTCGAGCTGGTTCGTGAACCGCATCGGCCGCCATGGCCTATCGCCCGCGGAGGCGGCGGATGGCCCGTGCAACATCAAAGCCCCGGACGTGTTGGGGCCCTGGATCATCAAGGCCGCCAAACCGAACGGCTTCAACCCGGGTTTTTTCATGAAGGCGTCGGACGGACGCCGCTACCTCACCAAGTTCGACGGTGTGACCGAGGGCCCGCGCCCGACGGCGGCCGACATCATCGCCCCGAGACTGGCGCACGCCGCGGGCTACTTCGTACCGTGCAACCACGTCGTCCACTTCGATCGCTCCATCTTGCGCATCGATCCCAAGGCCAAGAGCGAGTCCAAGGGCGGTGACAAGGTCGCGATGACCGAGAAGGATCTCGACCAGGTGTTGTCCAAGGCGATCCGGCTGCCGGACGGGCGCTACCGGGCGAGCGTGAGCCTGTTCATCGAGGGCAAGCCGCTGGGACCGTGGAAGTACGAGGGGCGACGCGCCGATGATCCGAACGACGTGATCGATCACCAGGACCGCCGCGAGCTGCGCGGCCTCGAGGTCTTTGCTGCCTGGCTCGGCTGGACCGACACACGAGAGCAGAACACGATGGGCACCTTCGTGAAGCAGGGGGCGGGCGGTTACGTCCGCCACTACCTGCTCGATGTCGGCAACTGCTTCGGCAGCCTCTGGGAGCCGCCCATGCTGGGGCGCCGTATCGGGCACTCGTACTATCTGGACATCCCGTACATCACGGAAGACCTCGTGACCTTCGGCACGATCAAGCGCCCGTGGGACGACTCGCGCTTCGGGCCGACGGGCAGGACGTTCGGTTACTACGACGTCGAGCATTTCGACCCGGAGGTGTTTCGCTCCGGCTACCCGAATCCGGCGTTCGTGCGCAAGAGTGAGCGGGACTCGGCCTGGATGGCGCGCATCATCGCGCGCTTCGGCCAAGAGCACCTGCGCAGCGTGTTGAAACGAGCCGAGCTCGCCCCCGAGCTCGAGGCGCGCTTGCTGTCCGTCCTGATCGGTCGGCGCAAGAAGCTACTGGAACGCTACTTGACGCGGCTGTCTCCGCTCGCGTGGCCCGAGCTGCTTCCGGCCGGCCCGAGCAGCCACCTGTGCCTCGAGGATGTTGCAGTGACCACCGGCGTTGCACCCCTCGCCTCGCGTAGTTACGCGACCCAGGCTTGGGCAACGACGAAGCTCGAGCCGGTCCCGGTCGTGGCCGGGCGCGCCGAACGAGGTCACTTCGTCTGCCTGAGTCTGCCCAAGGTTGCCGGGGCGAACCCGCGCTCACCTCGGTATCTGGTCGTCGACGTCGTGGCGAAGACCGAAGGCAAGGCCGCCACTCTCCCCGCTCGGGTCCACCTCTATCACCTGGGGGGTCGCGACTATCGCGTCGTGGGCCTCGAGCGCCCGTACACGGACTCACCTCCTCGGGGATGAAGCTTGGCCAACGCGACCAAACCAGCGCGCGACGCTAGAAGCGCCGTCGAGCGCGCCCTGGGGATCGTCACTCGCGTCGAGCCGGGCGAAGGCACCTCCGCGCTGTTGCTCACGCTCAACGTCTTCCTCTTGATGCTGGCCTACTCGTCGATCAAGCCCGTGCGCGAGGGCCTGATCCTGGCCATGAAGTCGGGCGCCGAATACAAATCGTACATGGGCGCGGTGATCGCCGTCGCGCTCTTGATCGCGGTGCCGGCCTACGCGCGCATCGCCGACCGCCTGCCGCGCAATCGACTGGTCGTCGGAGTGACGCTGTTCTTCAGCGCGAACCTGGTGCTGTTCTGGCTCGGCAGCGCGCTCCCGGCGGTTCGCGCGCGCATCGGGCTCGTGTTCTACCTGTGGCTCGGGATCTTCAACATGATGGTCGTGGCCCAGTTCTGGGCCTTCGCCAACGATCTCTACCGCGAAGCGCAGGGCAAGCGCCTGTTCCCGCTGCTGGGTGTGGGACAGACCGTGGGCGCGGTGTCGGGTTCGGCGCTCGCGGCGGTCTTGTTGCGTTACCTCGGCGTGTATCAGCTGCTGCTCGTCAGTGCTGGAGTCCTGGCGCTCACGGCCGTCCTGACCCAGGCGGTGTACCTGCGCGAGTCGCGCACACCGACCCGGGCGACACCGGAGAAAGAAGCCGCACCTACGGACAAGAGCGGGGCGTTCGCTCTCGTGTTTCGCGATCCGTACCTGCGCTACATCGCCGCGTTCACCGTGCTCTTCACCTTCGTCAACACGAATGGGGAGTACATGGTCAGCAAGCTGATCGCAGACGCGGCCGGTGGTCTCGTGGCCAAAGGGGAGCTCGCGCCGGACGGGGTCAAGGAGTGGGTGAGCGCGGCCTACAGCCGTTATTACTTCTTCGTGAACGTGGCCACCGTGGTTCTGCAGACGCTCGTCGTGTCTCGGCTGGTGCGCCTGGGTGGAATGCGCATCGCGTTCTTCGTGCTGCCTGCCATCGCCTTCGTCGACGCGCTGGGCGCGAGCGCTTTTCCGGTGCTGGGAGTGCTGTTCGTCGGCAAGATCGCGGAGAACGCCACCGACTACTCGCTGAACAACACCCTGCGCAACATGCTGTGGCTGCCGACCACGCGTGAGAAGAAATACAAAGCCAAACAGGCCATCGACGCGTTCTTCGTGCGCATGGGCGACGTAGGCTCCGCACTGGCGGTTTATGTCGGAGCCGGGGTCCTGGGCTTGGGGGTCAGGGCGTTTGCCCTCGCAAACCTGGTGCTGGTCCTCCACTGGTTCGTCGTGGCGCGGATGATCGTCAAGCGATACGAGCTCTCGAGCGCTCAGGCTGACGCCGACGCCGCGACCTGATGGGTCCGCGCGGTAGCGCGCTCGGCGCGAACCGCGATCTCGCGCATGGCAAGGCCGCGCTCCCGCGCCATATACGAGAAGACCGCCCGCATCAGATCGAAGTGATCGTCCGCGATGTCGAAAAAATCGTCTTCAGCAACGGACAGCACCAGCGCGTCCCACTCTGCAAACAGCGTGACGTCGGAGCTCTCGGCCCCGAGGAACGAGAGGCCCACCGCCAGGCTCCCGGGGGCAAACTGCGCGCGAAGCTCGGGCTCCTTGCGCTCGGCGGAGAGCATGCCCGCGCCGACCAGGTAGATCCCCCGCGGTCGCTCACCGACAGCGAGCAGCGTTTCGCCGCGTTTCAGGCGCCGCACCTGAGCCACCCGCGCGAGGCTGGCCACCGCTTGAATTCCGGAGCGCTCGAAGCACGGCGCTTCACTGAACATCACCATGCGCTCCACGAGACCGACCTCGTCACCCAGATCTGGCTGAACGAGCGCTGCCTCGACCGGCGCGAAACCCCCATCCGGCGCGAGCTCCGCGAATTTCGCCCGCACCGACCGGGCGTGATTCATGATCGCTCCGCGGCTGAGCTCACTGTGATCATCGAGGACGTCCATCCAATCGTCCACGGAGAAAGCCAGCGCGGTCACGTCAGTCAGCGCCAGCGCGGTGCGGGCGTGGGGCTGATCTTGCATTGCGTCCTGAAAGCCGAGCCCGTCCCTGGGACCGAAGGTCCAGCGCGGTTCACCCGGCGCATCCAGCGCGACATGGCCGTCGACGATGAAGTAGAGGTAGTCGCTGGCCTCGCCCTGACGGTAGATGGTCATGCCGGCACGACAGGTCACCGTGCGCATCATGGAGCCGATGCGTTCGACCGCGGTGAGCACCGCCGAGTCGCCGAACAGCGAGCGCAGAAAGATCGCGCGCAACACGCGCTCGCTGGCCGAGTCCTCACGCTCCATTCAGACCTCCGAGCTCAATGCCTAGCTCGCGATCGAGTCCCATCCAGCCGCGCTGGCTCATGACTTGCTCGGCTTCGAGCACCAGCGCGCCGCCGCCGAGCGCGCGCGCATGGTACGCCACCACGGTGGCGAGGGAGTCGTCCGAGTCCGTCATCAGCTCCGCCAGGACCGTCTCGACATCGGCGGGAGGTTGTCCGACCCACGCCCCGGCGCGGGCCGCCGTCTGGTCCGGTGGCAGGTCGTCCGCGACCAGGCGCAACATGGCCCGCAGATCCTCCTCGGCTCGGAGCGTCAGCGTGTCGACGAACTCGAGCGCGTTCGCGCGCACGCGTTTGTCCGCCGACTGAAGCGCAAGGTGCACGGTGCGCAGATCTTCCGCTCGGTATTGCAGCTGAAGTAGCCGGAACACACGCTCGCGCGCCTGACGCATCTTGTCCTTCAGGAGCCCGATCACCAGCCGCGCGCTGGCCTGGGCGCGACCGGACGGCAACGGACCTTGCTGGAATGGCGCGAGCTGCCCGGCGCGCGAGAGGAACTCCCTGAGGTTGCGCCGGAGCTCCGCGTCGACCGCGGCGGCGTCGACGCGCGCGCCATGGTGGGTGACCAGGTGCCCCAGCGCGCGGAGCACGCGATAGCGCAGCAGTCCTGACACATCCGCGCTCAGCGCGCGAGTCAGCACGTCGGCGGCCGGTTGGGAACCCAGCTCGGCGATGGCACGAGGCACCTGCAATCGCACACGGAAACTCAGATCGGCATCGACGAGCGCGGCGCCCAGGCGGTCGAGGGCCGCTCCCTCGAAGCTCGCCAGCGCCTCGCGCGTCGCGGCCCGGCCTCGACGCACGGGCAAGCGCTCGATCAGCAGGCCGATGAAGCTCTCATCTTTCACGGCGGCCATCGCCGCAGGCAACGCCGTGTCCTGGTGGGGACCTTCCAGCTTGGCCAGCGCCAGGATCACCTCCACCCAGCGCGGCCCGGGTTGGTCCACCACGGCATCCAGGATCGCCTGGCGCGCCGCCTCACACTCGGGTGTGGTGCCGTCGATGATGCCGCGGACATCGTCGTCAGCCAGAGGTTGCAGCGTGTCCGCGTTGCGAAACCGCTGCACCGCCAGATAGGCCCGGACGACACCGGTCGCGGGCTTGCCACGCGGGTCCAGCTTGCCGTGACGTGCGAGCGCACGTACCGCCGCGAGCCGTACGACCTCGGACGCGTGCCCGAGCAGACGCTCCGTGAGCGGCACCCAGTCGTTGCGGCGCGGCTCGGGCAAGATCGCCAAGGCGCGCTCCAGCACTGGTTCGGCCTCGTGATACAGGATCAGCGCGGGGATCAGGCGTGTTCGACCAGCGTCGGCCAGCAGGTTCATCGCTGCAATGACTCGGGTCGCATCGGGGCTCGATAGCGCTTCGGTCACGGTCTCGACGGAGGAGAGGTCGAGATCGTCGAAGCCGATGCGCGGGTCATCGAGCCCACCCCGGGCGAGGGACGAACGAAAGGCTTCCAGGTATGGGCCGCGCAGAGAGATGGCGACGCCGATCCACGCACCCGCCAACACGGCCAAGATCGCCGCCAGCGCGCGCGGCGAATCCAGTTCGAGCGCAACCAGCCCCAGGATGCCAGCGGCTGCCGCGGCCTGCGCGACCCGCGCCAGAACGGAATCGATCAGCGGCTTGACTCGGTCACGCAGCGCCCCTTGAAGCGGCACGTAGAGGAGCTCGCTGCCGACGCGGTGCACGGAGTGGCGCAGCGCGCCGTCCGCGCCCTTCGCGAGTAGAACGACCAGGAAGCTGCTTGCCAGAAACAGGGAGCCGGCCGCGCCAATCACCAGGGCGAGCGGCAGTAGCACGAGCGCCGCCGTCACTCCCAGGCGCCGGACCAACCGCGAAGCAAAGACCACCTGCATCACGAGCGACAGCGCGTTCAGGACCGCGTAGTAGCGCGCAAAGAACGGCCCCAGCTCGCCCGCGGACAGGCTGGCCGCCGCGCGAGACTTGAAGAAATAATCGAGGACCAGGAGCGCGAGCGTTGAGAGCACGACCAACGCCGCGACTCGCGTGAGGTACGGATCCTGTCGCAGAAGCGTGACGCGGCCCGGTGCGGCGACGGGCCCGCCAGCGCGGAGGGCCGGGGTCGGAGCGTCGGTTCGGTCGGGCGCCAACGTGACCACGACGGCCGTCACCACGAGGGTGATGGCGGCCGCCAGCAAGAGAGAGCCAACCGGGAGATACCCGAGCAGCAAGATCGCGAGTCCCGAGCCAGCCAGCGCGCCGACGACGCCGCCCGCGGAGATCACCGGGTAGAGACGCTTGCTCTGCGCCGAGGTGAACGATTCTCCGGCGACGAGCCAGAACTGGACGACGGCGACG
Source organism: Myxococcales bacterium (assembly GCA_016706225.1). Taxonomy (NCBI): domain Bacteria; kingdom Pseudomonadati; phylum Myxococcota; class Myxococcia; order Myxococcales; species Myxococcales bacterium. The sequence goes on along the minus strand of JADJKB010000024.1, from coordinate 444,990 downwards.
GAGCCGAGCAGCGCACTCCACACGTACAGCGTGAAGGCCAGAACGGGACTGGCGGGCCTGAAGTAGAGCAGCGTCGTGCCCACGGCAGCCCCGGCGAGAGTCACGACCAGGCTGTTCCGCCGCCCGAACCGCCGCACGAGCTCCAGGTTCCGACCGGTGACGAACAGCCCGAGCGCCGCTACGACGACGTACACTAGCGCGAGGCGATGAGCCGGCAGCTTGGCCAAAAAGAGGGTGTCACGTGCAGTCTCCAGCAGGCTGAGGGCGGCGACCACGCCAAATAGAGTCGCGAACGAGAGCGCAACTTCAGCCCCCTCACCGGCGCGGAGATCGATCAGCAGAGCGCGTCCGGAGGCCGGAGGGCGGTCCGTGACCGTGTTCGTGTTCGTCGCCGAAGCCATGACCCCTCCCGCCTCTGGCGGGAGCGCACTATACTTGGGTCCATGGACGCCTGGGCCAAGCCCACCGGTAATCTGAGCCCCAACTGCAGCGCCAAAGGCCTCCGGGCCGGCATGCTCAGCCTCGCCGTTGCCCTGGCCGCGGCGGTCGCGCTGCGGGAAATGGGGCTGGCCGTTGGATGGCGTTTGCTCCTGGTCTTGCCATTTTACGTCGCGGTCGCGGGGCTGACCAAGGGGCTCTTCGGCGTCTGAACGTACCGAGCTTCGCGCGGTCAGCGCGAGACGGACGATGGAGTCGAGCCGATGATCGACCCGAAGGAGCGCAACCGAGTTCGAGACTTCGGTCGCCGCTTGGCGCTGGGCAGCTGGCTCGTCGCCATCGTGCTCGCCGCCGCATTCGTGGCCGCGGGCTGAAGCAACGCACACTCTTCGCGCGGCCGCGCAGAGCGCACGGTGTGACGGACGACGGGGATTACCTGCCGCCCAGGGTTGCGGACTCGGGCAAGACGCAGCGGAACGCGGCGACCTTGCCGATGTCGTCTTCCGGGTGACGCGCGAGCGGCTCCGGCGGCCGACACGACAGAGCAAAACCAATGATCGACGGTTTCGCGGCGGGACTTCGCACCGCGCAGGGCAGACGACCGGCGCCAGCATCCCAGGAGAAATCCGGTGCAGGGCAGACCTCGCCGATGGCAAGCAACGGCACTCCGGCGTCGGCCGAGAGTGGTGTGCCCTCGCACGACGCGAGCGTGCTCCAGGCAATCGGTTCGCGCGGCCCGCTCGGGAACGTCGCCGCCGAGCACTTGCTGGCGTTCGGTGTCTGGCAGGGTGTCTCGGTCACCCACTCGGCCAGACGCAGGAAGCTGAAGTTGCGCGGCGAGCCGGCGGACTCCGCCACCATCACACTTGCGAGGCCCATCGTTTCTTCGGCCAGCGCGCGCTCTTGCCGCGTCGGAATGCGCCCGGCGAAACGCATGTAACAGACGCTCTGGGCGAGGCTGGGCTCGACCACGGCGGCCAGGGTGTTTGCAGCCATCCCGGGCGTCCGCGCCTCTCCCGCCGCGGGATGCTGCAGCGAGGTCACGCTGGGACAGGCGAGTGAGTCGTGCTCGCCGGCAGAACAACCCAGCTGATGGGCGGAGATCCAGAACGGCTCGAAGGTCGCGCCTGCGGCGGCCAGATCTTGCGGACACACCTTGACGAACGGGATCCCGAGGTGCTCCCCGGTGCGCGGGGTGCACCGGGCAGATGAGGGTGCGTCAGCAACACCCGCCGCGTCGCCGCGCGAACCGGGCGCGCTTTCACACGCCCGGCAGCCGGGCAGTCCCACACCCAGAGCGACCAGCAGACAGAGACCGACTCGCACCTCAAGCCTCCGAGGCCGACTCGGTCGCCGACGTTGGAGGAGGAAGCCTGGCCTTGCGTGCCCGGCGACGCCCCTCCACGAGGTGGTAGAGAGTGAGCAAGATGACGCCACCCGCGAACGCTGCGATCAAATAGGAACCAGTGGCCGGAGCGGCCTGGGTCGAGAAATTGCCGATCTGTTTCTCGCCCCAGATGGCCGGCATGAACGGCTCGACCTTGATGGGAGCGTCGGGTGCCAGGTCGTGACCGTACGACTTGAGCTTGAACACGAAGCGGAACACCGAAAAGCCGCCGAAGTAGGCGACGAGCGCCGACAGGTCGACGAGCGCGCGCACGTTGCCGAGCGCAGCGACACGGACCAGGAGCAGCGCGAGCGCACCGAAGCCGAACGGAAGCCAGTCGAGCTCCGTGAGCGCCGCGCGATCGAGCTTCTTCATGCCGATGTAGTGGTTGAGGATGTTGATCTCGAAGACGTCGCGCCCATCGTGCCCGCCCTCCAGCTTGTACGCATACACGTCGAGCGAGAGTCCCTTGGGATACTGAGGCGCCTGCATGTCGAGATGCCACAAGGGCAGCGTGAGCCCGATCGCGAGCGGGACGAGCAGCAAGAGCAAGATTGGCCGCGTCCACAAGAACAACGGCTTGTCGACGAACTCGTAAAACCCCTCGAGCGCGCGTGTCATCCGGTTGGCCATGCGGACGACATTACCAAGGCGTGGCGGGGGGCGGGTGTGGGCCCGCCCATCGCGCCGCAGCTGGCGCGTCAGCCTGCCGGGCGGGCGGGTACTCGAGGGCAATGTGCTGCCAAAACCGCCGGACCCGGAGCTCCGCGAGGCCAGTGTCGCGCGGGCGAGCGCGCGCAGCCGAGCTGCGATAGGGTAAGGCCCAGGAACCCATGAGCTTCGAAGAACTGCAAGAACGCTTGAAGGCGGGGCGCAACGACCCCTGTCCGTGTGGCTCGGGCAAGAAGTACAAGAAGTGTCATCGCGCCGAGGACGAGCAGGCCGTGCACGTCGAGCTGAAGCGCCGCGAGCAAGAGGCCAAGGACGCAGCGGCAGCGGCGGCGGCAGCGGGTGAAGACGCTGAGGGCGACGAGGCGGCGGCCAAGGACGGCGGCGCCGGCGCCAAACGCCAGCGCGCCGGCGATCTCGGACGCCAGCAGAGCGGGGCGAAGGATCGCTCCCTGAACACGCCCGCAAAGAACCTGCCCCGCCGCAAGGCGGTCTAGGCTGAGAGCACACGTGCGGGGCTGGCCCGCGACCGAGCCCCCCCAACGCGAGCGATCAGCGCAGCTTCAGCTTCATCGACGCACTCTCACACACCGGCTCGCAACCGGGCCCGTTGGGTTGCACGGTCTGAAACGTTGGCGTGAGGTTCGCGGTGGCCTGCAACGCTCCGCCATGTTCGATGACCAGCGACACCGCCGTGGCTTCGCTTGCCGTCGAGCTGAGCCCGCTGATGGCGTGTTCGCTCGCAGGCAGGGCGCAGCCACTCTCGGCAATGCGAAGTGACGCGTCGGAGCACCGGAACGATGCCCCTGATCGCAAGGTTTCAGCGGGAGCTCCCCGTCACAGCTCGCCGACTTGCCATCGATCCTCAGCGTGATGCGATAACTGCCGGGCGGCCAGGGAGAGGGACGGACGAACTCGAGCTCGAGCCCGCTGGTGCAACCCATGTCGGTACAGGTCCTCTCGCTGGCGACCTTCGGTCCGGGCGGCGGAGGAGTGCTCGTGCAGCTGAGTGGCGAGAGTGCAACGAGTAGAAGCAGGCGAGTCTTCATGACAGGCACTCGCCAATAACCCAGGCGCCCCTCATCGGAAAGCAGCGAGCCGAAACGCGCGCTGAGCGGCCCCGAAATCGTGGCCGACCGCCCCGAGTCAGTAGCAGCAAGTGCCCGTGGACCACAACGCCGTGCTGCCCTGGTAGATAACGACGTTTCCGTCGTCCTGAACGGCCAGGTAGGCACCCGAGGAGCCGGCGGTGTTCGACCACCAGAGCGGTGTGCTCCCGGCGTACACCACGAAGTTTCCGTCGCCCTGCATGGCAGCGAAGTTGTTGCTGCCGGTGCCGGCGGTGTTCGACGACCAGAGTGCGCCCGGCGGGCCGTAGACGACGAGGTTCCCGTCGCCCTGCATGGTGAGTGTGACGTTCCCCTTGCAGTTCGTCAGGGAATCCCCCGCATTCAACGACTGCCCCGGCTGCAGCGTGGCGTTGCACACACAGCTCGAGCCGCTGCACGACTTGCCCGAGGGGCAGGTACCGCACGAGCCGCCGCACCCGTCGGGGCCGCACTGTTTGCCGCTGCACTGCGGCGAGCAGACACAGGTGCTGCCGGAACACACCTGCGTCCCGGAGCAGCTACCACACGAACCGCCACAGCCGTCGGGTCCGCAGCTCTTGCCTGAACACTGCGGCACGCAGGTGCAGGTGCCGGAAGAGCACGTCTGTCCGGCCGCACAAGAGCCACAAGAACCTCCACACGCGTCGGCGCCACACTTCTTGCTGCCGCAGGCCGGATCACAGGCACAGACACCACCAGTGCAACCTTGCCCGGCCGGGCACGTGCCGCACAGCCCGCCACAACCGTCTGAGCCGCAGCTCTTGCCGGTGCACGTCGGCGTACAACTCGAGCCGCAGATACCGCTGGTGGTGTTGCACACCTTGCCACTTGGGCAGGTGCCGCAGGTCCCTCCGCAACCGTCGGGGCCACAGGCCTTGCCGCTGCATTTCGGCGCACAGCCGGCGTTGCACTGACCGTTGATGCAAGCTTGCCCGGCGGGACAGGTGCCACAACTCTCACCACAACCGTCGTCACCGCACTTCTTCGTTCCGCAGCTCGGGGTGCACGCCGTCGTGCATTTGCCTTCGACGCAGTACTTTGGGCAGGAGCCACACGAGCTGCCGCAACCGTTGTCGCCGCACTCCCTGCCCGTGCACGACCCCACACACGTCGGCTCACACAGCTTGCCGTCCGCCGAACAGAAGGCATCGCCCCAGCAGGCGCCACACAGGCCGCCGCAACCATCCGAGCCGCAGGCCTTGTCGAGGCAATCCGGCGTGCAGATCGGCCCGCCATCTCCGGCATCGATACCGCCCCCGTCGGACTTCGGCACCACGGGCTCTGCGTCGTCTCCCGACGAGGCGCAGCCGCTCGTCAAGAGCAGAAGGACAAAGCCTACCAGCACCCGCAGCACGGGGTAATGATACACCGACGGAAGCAACCGCACGAGGCGCCGTGCTTTCCGCGGAGGAGAGGCGCGGAGACCCTGGCGAGCATGGGCCTCGGCCCTCGTGTACGATCCCCACTGCCATGAGCATCAGCCCGGCTCGGCGACTGCCGCTGATCTCCGATGATGGCCTCGCCCGGGGCGAAGCTCACCATCGGACCAAGGGGCTCCTGCGCATCACCATGGCGTGCAACGAGCGCTGCCCATTCTGCAACGTGCCGGTGGAGGACTACGCACGGCCGACTCCTCCGCCCCAGGAGCTCGAGCGAGACCTGCTCGCGTTCCTGGCGTCCGGCGAAAAGACGCTGACCATCTCCGGCGGCGAGCCAACCCTGTATCGCGAGCGACTGCTCGGTGTGGTCGCGCGGGCGAAGAGCGCGAGCGTACCCTGGTCGGAGCTGCAGACCAACGCGGTCTTGATCGATCGGGGCTACGCCGCGGCGCTCAGCGAAGCCGGGCTCAGTTCCGCGTTCGTGTCACTGCTCGCGGATCTTGCGCCATTGCACGACGAGCTGTCGGGCCTGCCGGGCGCGTTCGACAAGTGCCTCGCGGGCATCGACGCGCTGCTCGACGCGGGCATCACCGTCACCTTGAATCCAGTCATTGCCAGCCAGACCCAGAGCCGGGTCACCGCCTACGTCGACTTCGTGGCGAGCCGCTTGCCGCGCGTGCGCTCGATCTCCTTGTCCGCAGTGCAACCCCACGGGCGCGCAGCGAGCCAGCTCGAGCTGATGCCGGACTACGCCGTGCTGGGCCCCGAGGTGCGGCGTGCCCGCGAGCGCGCGAAGCAACATCAGCTGGAGCTGCTCAACCCTTACTGCGGGCTCCCACTGTGTGTGGGCTGGGAAGCGCACTTCGCTTCTTCCGTCGAGGCCATCGAGGCGGCGGCGGCGCGCTCGGGCGGCGCACAACACGCCGCTCACGGCGTGCACAATCGCGGCAACAAACGCCATGGCGAACCCTGTCTTCGCTGCGCGCTCCGAACCCGCTGCGGCGGCGCCTGGCACGCCTACTTCTTTCACCGAAAGGGCAGCGGCCTCGCGGCACCGCTCGAGCGACGCGAACCCTGGGACGGGCCCGCCGCGGATCCTACCGGTCAGACCGTGGTCGTCGCACGCGAGGGCGTCGACGATGAAACGCTGGCGGCGCTCCGGAAGAGCTCGACGCCCACGCTGTGGCTCTTGGCTCCGCGCCTTCGGGCCGGCGACGGCGTCCGCCTGCGCGACGCGGGCGTGACCGATCTGGCGCTCCGGACCCAGGCCCCGGGCTTGCTCGAAGATCAGGCGTGCGTCGCGGAGCTTCGAGCGATCGCAGCAGCCAACGCCACGCTCGATCCGCAGCTCGCGCTGCGAGTCTGCGTCGGTTTCACGCGACTCGGCTCGTTCCGCGCCGCGTTCGACGCGCTGCGCTTGTGCTCGGCCTCGGGTGTCGAGTGTGTACGGCTGCTGGTTGAGGCGGACGGGCGCCACGCACGCTTCGTCGCCGCCGCCAAGCGCGAGCTGGGGCTCGAGGTCAGCGTGTTGGAGCAAAGAGCGTGACCATGGTGGAGGTCGCGCTGATCGTCACCGCGCGCGTGCGCGGCGGAGAGCTGTTGAACGAGCTGCCCTCCGACACGCCGCCGGACCCCGAACTGCAATCGCTGATCGACTTGCTCGCCGGGACAGAAGAACGCGTCTGGCTCGCGGGCGGCGAGCCGAGCCTGCGGGCGGATCTTCCCGAGCTGATCGGCGCGGTCCGCGCCCGGGGCCCCCGCGTGGGCCTGGTGTCGGACGCGCTCCCCCTCGCCCGGGACGGTGCCGCAGTTCCCTTGGTCGCGGCCGGCCTCGATCGCGTGCGGGTCGTGCTGCACGCTGCGCGCCCGGACGCCCACGACTGGCTCGTCAGCAGGCCCGGCGCGGCCCGTCTCGCGGTGCGCGCGCTGGGCCGGCTCATGGCGCTCGGTGTTGCTGTCGAGGTCTCCGCCACGGTTACACGCTCGACGCTGCCATTGCTCGGCGAGCTGATCGAGACTGCAGCCGCGCTCGGCGCCCGCACGGTTCACCTGCGACGACCCGTTGGGCGCGGGCGCGTGGCTCGAGAGCTCGTCCTGCTCTCCCCTCGCTTCGGCCTCGCGGCCCCTTACTTCGAACAAGCCCTCGCGGCCGGCGCCCGCCGTGGAGTGCGGGTCACGTTCGAGGGTTTCCCCGAATGTGTCATGCCCGAGGGCGCGCGCGCCGGATCTGGAGCTCTGCTGGCGCTCACGCCGACCACCCCGGCGTGGGACGCGGTGCGAGCCGCCGTCGCGCTGCCGCCCCACGAGGGAGGGTGCCCGCGCTGTCCCGGACTGCCGCGCTGTGCGGGGGCGCCCCTCGACTACGTGACGTGTTTCGGCCGCGCGGAGCTGCGCTCGGAACGGGCCGCGACGCACGCCAATCAGCTCACCCCCATGCCCTCACGACCCGTCCCCGGAGTTCCAGTCGACGCGCCTCCGCCGCGCCATGGCCGAGAGCCGATCACGCGTCTGGCGATGGTCCATCAGGTGCTCGGCAAGACCCTCGACGGCGACCCGCTGGCGCTGCTCGCGGCCGACCCGGTGCCAGAGGTGTTGCGCTTGTGTTTTGCCGCGCCGTCTCGGGTGCGCTGCGAGGTGTGTGGCGATCATGCCGAAGGCAACAGCGTCGAGTCGACGCGCAGCGCACGCGCGCGGTTGGTGCGCGCAGCGCAGGAAGGCGCGCGCGCGCTGCGCATCGCCTCCACTGGCAGCCTCGCGCATCCGCAGGCAGCGTCCCTGCTCCGCGAGACCACACTGCTGTCCTTCGAGCGGGTCGAGCTGGCCGGGGAAGCCAGCGCGCTGGACGAGCTGAAAGACTCCGACCTGTTCGCGCTCCGGGGGCTCTCGCGCCTCGACCTCGCGCTGTACGGGCCAAACGCCGAGAGCCACGACGCACACGTCGGACGGAGCGGCGCATTCGCCGCGTCGCTCTCCGCAGGCTCACGCCTGGCGGAGCTTGCGGGCGCCGAGCTGGGAGCGTTCGCCGTGCTGCACGACGCAGACGCGGTCGCCGACTTCGCCCGCGCCTGGGAGGCCGGAGCACTGCCCGGCGAGCCGGCGTTTCGCCTGTCGAGCCGCGGCGGCTCCCTCGAAACCCTGGCCCGGGCGGCGAGCGCACTCGCGGAAGGCCCCGCCCGTCGCGCGCTCGCGCGTGTGCTTCCGACCTGCCTCTTCAGCCGTGACGCGGCAGTTTTGCCGTGTCCGGACCCTGGAGTCGCGTTCGAAGACACACTCACTCGGGACCGCCCACCGAGCGGGTCCGACCGATATGGTACTTTTGTGGCCTGTGTCTGCGGCGGACAGCACACGCCGCATTGCCCCGGGATCGCAGTGGGTTGGCAGAGCACGATCGAGCCATGAGCGACGAACGCGACATCGAGCGCATGCTCTGGCGCGAACGCGTCGCCAATCGCCCCAAGCACTGGGTGCGCGCGGTCACGGCCTGCAACAGCCGCTGTGTCTTCTGCCTGGACTCGGACACACCGCGCAACGTCTACCTGCCCGTCGACGAGATCAAACGCGAGCTCGACCGGGGTCTGGACGAGCTGGGCGCGGACAAGGTCATCATCTCGGGCGGTGAAGCCTCGCTGCACCCGGCCTTCGCCGAGCTGGTGCGTTACGCCAAAGAGCGCGGTTACGACCGCGTCCAGACCGTGACCAACGGTTACCGCTTCGCCGACAAGGAGTTCTTCGAGTCCGCCCTCGCGGCCGGCCTGGGCGAGATCACCTACAGCTTGCACGGTCACACGGCCGAGCTGCACGACCGACTCACCGGGACTCCGGGGGCGTTCAAGCGCATCGTCAAGGCCATCGTGCGGTCCTTGCGCGACGGGCGTCCAATCGTCAACGTCGACGTCGTCATCAACAAACAAAACGTGGCGGTGCTCGACAAGATCGTCGAGTTCTCAATCTCGCTCGGCATCACCGAGTTCGATCTGCTGCACGTCATTCCCCAGGCGGCGGCCTTCGACAATCGCGCCGAGCTCTTTTACGACGTGCGCGACCACCTGCCCGTGTTGCAGAAGGTGTTCCGACTCAACCGCCATCCACGCTTCGTGGTGTGGACGAATCGCTTCCCGGTCTCGTTCCTGGAGGGGCTCGAGGATCTGATCCAAGATCCCCACAAGATGCTCGACGAGGTGAACGGGCGACGCTTCCAGGTGCGCCGTTACCTGGATGAAGGCAAACCGCTCGACTGTCGCCACCCGGAGCGCTGCCCGGAGTGTTTCATCGAGCCGTTTTGCACCACCATGGATCGAACGGTCGCCCGGCAGAACGCCGGCGGTTTCGATGTCTACTGGCTGGGCACGCGGGCCTACGCCAAGGAAGCCCTGCCCTTTGGCACGAGCCTCGTGGGGGTCGAAGTGGAGCGGTTCTCGGAGCTCGCGAAGTTGCCCTCCGAGCTCGGTGTCTACGTGCGCACGGCGACCGACGAGCAACTGCCACTGGATTTCGGCTCACGCCGCGTCGTGCTCGTCGCCACCACGGCGAGTCAGCTCGACGCCTGGCTTGCGACGGGCTCGAACCCGAACGTCGAGCTCGACATCGAGCTTGGTCAGGACACCGCCGGGTGGTTGCTCGAACACCGTGAGCTCCTGGCTGCGAACGCCGACCGCCTGCGCCTGCACCAGCCGAGTCACGAACACCTGTCCGAGGCAACCGCCCACGACCTGCGCGATCCCCGCGCGTTCTTCCAGCAGCTCATGCTGCCGCTTCGGGTGAGCGGCCTGCCGGCGTGTCTGGCACCGGGCGCAAACTGGTGCGAAGAGCGAGCCATCTTGGAGGCAGCCTGGTTCGATGCCGAGAGCGGCCGCCTGGACATCCGAGAGCTCGCGCGTTTCCACATTCGTGCGCGCTACGGGGCCAAGAGTGTGCGCTGCGCCGACTGCGTGGTGGAAGCGCGCTGCGAAGGAGCGCACATCAACTGGGTGAGGGACCAGGGGCTCGGCAAGCTCACGCCCCTCGTGGAAGGCGCCGAAGCCGAGCGTGTGGCCCAGCGCCTCGAACAGCTCTACCCGGTGGCGCCCCCGCGTTTGAGCAAGGCGTCACCACCCGAGCCCGTGGCCCCGAGCCTGCCGGGATTTCCCGAGCCGACCGCCGCGCCGATGGATCCGCTCGCGGCCATCGCCCTCGCACAACAAGAGAAACGGGCGAAGCGGAACCTGCCGCTCGCGAAGGTCTGATTGGCGTGGCGAACCTCGGTTATCTCCAGCTGACGCGCGGATGCCTGCAGGCGTGTCGTTTCTGCAGCAATCCGCCCACCGGCGTCGAGCTGACCGAAGACGAGATGAAGCGGGAGATCGATCAGCTACAGGAGTTCGGCTACGACGGCGTGATCCTGACCGGCGGCGAGCCGACCTCCTCGCCGCTGTTGTTTCCGGCGCTGAGCCACGCCCGCGAGCGCGGTCTCTACAGCCGCATGATCACCAACGGTCAACGATTGTCGAATCACGACTTCTTCCGCCGCGCCGTGGACGCCGGGCTGAGCCACATTCACGTCTCGATCCACAGCCACCGCCGCGAGGTGCACGACTTCATCACCCAGTACCCGGGCGCCTGGGACCACCTGGTCACCACGCTGGCTCACGTACCGGAGATGGGCATCACTTGTGACATCAACACGGTGATCAACACCTACAACGCCGATCACCTGCACGAGGTGGTGATCTGGCTCACGGATCGCTTCCCGTTCCTGCGTCACTTCGTGTGGAACAACATGGACCCGGACGGCAACCGCGCCGAAGAGAACCCCGACTGCATCGCCCGCCACCACGAGTTCCTGGTCTCGCTCGAGCTGGCCATGGAGTACCTGCACGCGAGCGGTCGCACCTTCCGCGCGGAGCGAGTCCCGTTGTGTTTCATGCGCCGCTTCGCCTGGGCCTCGACGGAGAGCCGCAAGATCATCAAGGAGGAAGAGCGCTGCATCCGCTTCCTCGATCAGAAGGGTTTCATCCGTCAGCTCGAGTTCTTGCACGGCAAGGGCAGCGCCTGCGACTTCTGCCGCTTCGATCCGATCTGCGCCGGCATGTTCTCGATGGCCAAGACCTTCGACGAGCGCGAGCTGTCGCCGGTGTTCGAAGATCCGCTGCCGGTCATTCGCCGAGTGCTCGGCCACGAACCGGACGCGGCCCTGGTGGAGCGCATCCGAGCCCGTAGAGGCAGGCGCTCCGGGTCGGAACAACCAAGTGACGAACAACGGGCGCGGGCGCGGCTCCGGGTCCTCTGACTCGTGTTTCGCGCTTTCGGGCGAAACACGAGGCTACAGACTTCAGGCTGCAGACTTCAGTGGGTTCGCTCGACCGGTGGGGTTCAGTGCATGCTGCAGATGACGATCTGGGGGGCGTCGAGGTTGTTGCAAGTTCTCGGAAAGGTTGAATGGACAGGGCTCGAAGCGATGGCAGCACTCGGCAGCAAGAAGCGTCCCAGCTGCGTGCGGGGCTGCGCCCAAGAAGTGCCGTGTCACGACAACCTCGTGCTGAGCGTGATCTCACGATGAGCCGAGACCATCACAAGCTGAAAGTCTTCTCGATGGCGGACGAGTTGGTCGTCGAAGTCTAGCGTTGGACCAGGGACTTCCCGGTCGAGGAACGCTACGGCCTTCAAGCACAGTTACGCCGCGCCGCCGTCTCCGTCCCGACCAACATCGTGGAGGGCTCCGCGCGTCGGACAACGCGTGACTACGTGCAGTTTCTCGTCACTGCGCGCGGCTCCGCTTCCGAAGTCCGATACCTGCTTGGTCTCGCGCGTCGGCTCGAAATCCTCGCGCCACCGGCTCATGAACGGCTCGAACCCGCGTACGACGAGCTCGTCCGTGCACTCCAGGCCTGGAGCCTGACCCCTGGAGCCCTCGTGTTTCGCCCGAAAGGGCGAAGCACGAGCCAGACACGCAGACTCCGTGACCTCGTGCCGTCGCTGCGGCCGCTCCCTGGGCTCTCGGAGGATCGGTCCGCTCGCGCCGGGAGCGCAATCACGCAGCTATTTCCGCTGGCCGCGTCACGCTGACGCCGCCTCAACCCAGTCCCGGCACCACTCGCCCCACCCGCGCACGCACGATGTCGCGAACGTGCTGCCAGATCGCTGTGCGGTCTTCGGCCTCCGCCAGCAGTCCCAGAGGCAGCTTGAACCCTCCTTTGTCGGAGCGCCCGCCACCATACGGGCGACCGCTCGGATCACAGCCGAAGGCGTTCTCGAGAAACGACGCCGGGTCCACACTGGGGCTCGACGTACGCAGTGACCCGTCCACGTGATCTCCGACGATTCCGTAGACCAGCACCGTGTCGATGTCCTCGCGGCGCAGGATGAAATCAGCCGCCTCGCCGATCGCATCGCGATCGCCCGGCGCCACGGCCCCGACGCCGGAGAGGGCAAAGTCCCTGACGATCTCCAGATCCCCAAGCGCGCGCGACAGGGTGTCCATGCTGACGGCGGCCACCACGCGGCGCCCCAAGCGCCGGAGCACACTCATGTCCGCCAGCGACTTCAGGTACGCCGCGGCCTGGAAGTCCTCCGGTGTCGCGAAGATGAAGTCGTCCGTGTCCGCGCGAATTCCGCAGAGCAGCGCGGTTGCCACGAGGGAATCGTCGCGTGAGGTCCCGCCAAATGGGACGACTCCGTTCTCGAAGTACTGAGCGTAGATGGTCGCAGTCGCACCCAAGCTGGGGCGGATGTCCTTGAAACGCGCCTCGGCCGCGGCCCCGCGGTGGTGATCGACGATGGTCAAGATCTCGAGGCCAGCGGGCAGCGGAATGGAGGCCTCCGGGACGGAGGTGTCCACCAGCGAAACATATCGAAACGATTCGAGCTCGCGCGGAGAGCTCACCCGCAGCATCTCGACCCCGAGCAGCTTCACGAGTGCGCGGTTCTCGAGCCGGGACACCGGGTGGGCGTGTGCCAGGGTCGCCTCGACGCCGACGTGCTCGCAGATCCGTCGATGCGCCAGCGCCGAACCGATGGAGTCCGGATCCGGGTGCCCGCTGAGCAACACGACCAACTTCTCACCCTTCGCCGCCGTCAGGGTCTCGACCAAGTTCGTGCTCGTCGTCACCCGGAAACTCTAGGGCAAGCGCGCGCGTTGTCGAAGCCCGCTCGACTTGCTTACCCGAACTCGGGCCCCGGTCGAGGCAGCGCGAGGTTTATCGACTAGACTCCGGCGCATGAAAACCCTCCGGTCATTGGTCCAGACAGGCACGCTCCTGGTTCTGATCTCGGGCCTCGCAGGGACGAGCGAGGCCCAGGTTCCCGGCGGCGGGTACCAGCAGGTCCGGCTGCCGAGCCGACCCGGCGCCGGCGATCCCGTCGAGGAAACGCTCCTGCTCGAGACGCCGTACACCAAGGTTGCCACCATCACGCTGCGCAGAGGAGCCGAGCTTCCAGAGCGCTCCTACGCCTCGCCGGTCACCATCCAGGCGCTGCACGGCAGTGGGACGCTGAAGCTCGCGTCCGGAGAGGTCCTGCGCATTGGACCAAGGACGATGCTCTCTTTCGCATCGCGAACGAGGCACGCCGTGCGACCGGGAATGAATGGCTACCTGACGCTCCTCGTGCAACACACCAAGGTCCCTGGTGCGTAGCTGCACCCAACTTTGAATGTCCGAACTGCACTACATCGGCCTACTCTTGGGCCTGTTCGTGGTGCCGCGTGCACTGGAGCGGTTCCGCATTCCTGCACCGGTGACTAGCCTGGCCGTCGGCGCGCTCTTCGGCATCGGGTTCGATCTCTTCCGACAGGATCCCACGATCCGAATGCTGTCGACCCTGGGGATCGCCTCGCTGTTCTTGTTCGCCGGCCTCGAGCTCGACTCGGCGGCGCTCCGCAAGGGGCTCTCGGTGCTCAGTGTGCACCTGCTGGTGAGGACTGCACTCCTGGGTGCGACGGCGGGAGCGCTGGCCGTGTGGCTCGAGCTCGGACTGCGGCCCGCGGCGCTGTTTGCGCTCGCGCTCTTGACCCCGTCGACCGGCTTCATTTTTCAGGCGATCAGCCGCTTCGACCTGTCCGAGGAGGAGCGGTTCTGGGTCAAGCTGAAAGCGATCGCCGCCGAGCTCTTGGCGCTCGGTACGATGTTCGTGGTGATTCAAACCACTACGCTGGCTCGTTTCGCGGTGTCGGTCGTCGCGCTCACGGCGATGATCGTCGTCCTGCCGATGGCGTTCCGATTCTTCGCCCAGAAGATCGCGCCGTTTGCCCCCAAGAGCGAGTTCGCGTTCTTGCTCATGCTCGCCGTCGTGTGCGCGTTCTTGACCAAGAAACTCGGCGTCTACTACCTGGTCGGTGCGTTTCTGGTTGGTGTCGCCGCGCAGCGTTTCCGCAAGCAGCTCCCGGCGATGGCCTCGGAACAGATGTTGAACGCCGTCGAGCTATTCGGTTCGGTGTTCATCCCTTTTTACTTCTTTGCTGCGGGGCTGCGGCTCGAGAAGGCGGACTTCGGTCTCGGCGCGCTGCTCCTCGGCGGTGGGTTTTGCCTCCTGTTCATTCCGCTTCGTGTCTTCCTGGTAGCGGTGCACAGAAGGACCGCGATGCGTGAGCCTGCCGACAAGGCGGTGCGCGTGGCGGTAGCACTCTTGCCCACCTTGGTCTTCGGGCTGGTCATCGCTGGCATCCTGCGGGACGACTTCGGTGCGTCGCCGACGCTGACCGGGGCCGTCATCGTCTACACCGTCATCACCACGCTGGTCCCGGGGTTGCTGTTCCGGATGCCACCCCCGGAGTACGCCCCCGATCCCACAACGATCGAGGCGCCCCCAACCAAGAACACGTACGTCTGACGCGGAGCGCGGGCGGGCCCCCGCCGGACTTTGACATCTCCCCCGCCCCAAGCGAATCTTTCCCCCGCACCCTGCGTCTCTGCGTCTCTGCGTCTCGGCGTCGGCACCTCCAGGAGTTTCAGAAATGAGCCTAATCTTCAGCGGTCCCGGAGGCTCCACCGAGCGACGCTGGATCACCTACGCACTCCTGCGCGACAACTTGCAGCATCACCTCGAAGACGGTGAACCGGGCAGCAAGTTCCCCACGATTCACGCCCTCGCCGACGCACTCAGCTCGGTGAAGGCAACGGTTTCGTCGAAAGCACTCCGGCAAGAGATCGAGCGCGCACAGGCGCTGTGTGCCCGGCCTGCCTCCGACCTCGCACTCAGCGCGCGTACCGTCGCGGTCATTTCCCACCGCTGGCCCATGCCGGACGACGTCGCGACCCGTCCCGCTTCAGAGTGGGGAATCGATCTCCCCATGGCACACGGAGCAGAAACGCTGGGCGACGTGTTCGGGGGCTTCCTGGAAGATCTGCAGCGCATCGTTGGCACCGAGGGGGACGCCCCGGTCGAGGTCATCGACAACTGAGCGGCCCGCCGTCCGCCGCGACTGCGGGGCGAGCCCTCCCGAAGTTTTCGATGGAGCAGGGTGAGCCCGAATCCACGCCAGACGACGAGCACGCGCGAGTGCTCGACCTACTGCGACGGTTCGGGCGGAACGCGACGTCATTTCAGCTGCTGGAGCGCGGGTTTTGTTACTGGTTCGTCGACCCTGACGCGTGCGTGGCGTACGTGGACACGGGTTCCGCCTGGGTCGGCGCGGGTGATCCCGTGGCTGCGGAAGCGCGCGCGGCGGAGATCGCCAGCTTGTTTTTCGCCCGCGCGCGCCGAGCCGGAAAGCGCGCATGTTTTTTTGCGTCCGAGAGTCCGGCGCTGCACGCCGATCCAGGTCTGAAACACCTGCTCGTTGGCGAACAACCCGTCTGGGACCCGTCATGCTGGAACGATGTCCTGGCCGCACACCCCTCACTCCGATACCAGCTGCGGCGCGCCACCCGCAAAGGCGTCAGTGTCCGTGCCGTCGACCCCAGCGAGCTCGACGCGGGCTCGCCACTCAGACTGGCCATCGAGAGGCTCATCACTCTCTGGTTGTCCTCGCGCAGCATGGCCCCCATGGGTTTTCTGGTCGATGTTCAACCGTTCGAGCACCGGGCGGAGCGGCGCTATTTCGTCGCCGAGCGCGACGGCAGAACCCTGGGATTTCTTGCCGCGGTTCCAGCCTACGGAAGGGCGGGCTGGTTCTTCGAGGATCTGTTGCGTAAACCGGCTTCGCCGAACGGCACGGCCGAGCTGTTGATCGACTTCGCCATGCGCAGCGTCGGCGGCGAAGGAGCCCAGTTCGTCACGTTGGGCCTCGCGCCGCTCCGCGGTCCAGTGGAGCCCTGGATGCAACGCACGCGATCCGCTGCGCGACCGCTCTACGATTTCTCCGGGGTCGCTGCATTCAAGGCCAAGCTGCACCCGGCGCGCTGGGAGCCTGTCTACCTGGTCGTGGAACGGAGGAGCTCCCTCCTCATCGGCCTGCTCGAGTCATTCCGCGCGTTTGCACACGGAAGCCTGCTGCGTTTTGGTCTGCGCACGCTCCTCAGGGGTCCCACTCCGGTGTTGTGGGCACTCGGTCTGGCGTTGGTACCCTGGACGCTGGGCCTGGGGCTGATGGATGCGCGCTGGTTTCCGGCGCCGTGGGTGAGAGACGCCTGGCTCGCCTTCGACTGCCTGCTGGCGCTCGGGCTGGTCCTGCTGGCGCGCCGTTACCGCCACTCGCTCGCGAAGGTTCTCGCCTTGGTCATCACGGCGGACGCAGTAGTCACCGCGATCGAGGTGTTGAGCTACAACGTGGAGCGACTGCAACGTCCAACCGACGCGCTGTTGCTCTTCGTTGCTTGTCTCGCCCCCACGCTTGCCGCTTGTGTGCTCTGGGGCACACTGTCCCGCCGCGCGGTATGAGCGTCAGCGGGTCCCTCCAAAAGAACACCGGGTGGTGTTGGGCGAGAGCGCCCGTCTCGACGACAGGCGCTCGCCCGCACACCCAAGGTTCAGATCACCTTGACGTTCTCGGCTCTCGGTCCCTTCGGGCCCTGGCCCTCAGTGAACGAGACTCGCTGACCCTGCTGCAGGTCCTCGAAACGAACGCCTTCGACCGCCGACATGTGAAAGAACAAGTCTTTCCCCGAGCCGGTCTCGATGAAGCCAAAACCCTTATCCGTCAAACGCTTGATGGTGCCTTCAGACATGCATTCCAACCTTTCCTGTATTGAGTCGTGACAGCGATCGACAGGAACGGGTAGTTTCTCTCGAGGGTCACCGGGGGGCGACCCTAGCACGCTCCGCGGGCGCAGCTAGAGGGTCAGAACAGGCCCCCCGCAAACCCGCTCCCGCAGCTGGCGGGGACTCGGGGAGCGGCTCCGAAATCCGCGTTTACACGTCGTTTTGTGGCCGACCGGGCCCCGCGGACAGCGTCGCCTCCCCGGGCAAGCGGCACCGCCACCGCTGCCGAACGGCCCCCGGAGCCGCCAGGACCGACGGTCGGACGGAGCTTCGGCATCCGTCTCGAAGCACAAGCAGGTCCGCTGACTGACCTGACGCTCTCGGGGCGCGCATCGCGCCGCGCGCGCTGTCTCACTCGACATCGCGGGGCGCGGCACGCAGCAGCCCGCTCATCATTTGCTCCACGGTCGCGAACTTCTCGCGGACCTTACCGGTCGCTCGACCTGCGTCGACTTCGAGCGCATCGATTCGACTCCAATCGGCGTAGGTGGTCACGCTGATTCCGCGTCGCCCGAGCAACGTGTCGATGGCATCGCGTGCGGCCTCGGGCCCCGGGGCAGGCAGGGTCGCAACGTCTTCGGTCATCCGCTCCGCAACCGCCTGGGCGTCCGCCTTGTTGGTTCCGATGACCCCAATGGGTCCCCGGCGAATCCAGCCGACTGCGTAGGTGCCCGGCAAGATCTCGTTGCCGGCACCGCTCGTGACCCGGCCATCCAGATTGGGAATGACACCCTTGGTTTGGTCGAACGGCGCGCCGACGAGCGGCATACCCAGGTAGCCGATCGAGCGAAACACGAGCCCGGCTTCGAGCTCGTGGAACTCGCCGGTGCCAACCGCACGCAGACGCCCATCCGTCCCGGGGACCAGTCCCGTTCGTTCGATGCGCACGGCGCGCACACGTCCAGCTTCGTCCCCGAACAGTTCGACCGGCGCGGCGTTGAACTCGAGCCTGAGCACCCGCTCCGCCGACTGCGGCTTGGCCCGAGCGAGCTCCAGCATCAGCTCCAGGTTGCGCTTCTGCCGCGCATCCAGCCCGCCCGATCCGGAGAGTTCGTCCTCGACCGGCGCGGCGTCGACGTTCACCCGTACACCCGTGAGCCCCGCGATGTCCTCGAGCTCACGCGGTTCGAACGCAACCTGCGCTGGACCGCGCCGGGCGAGCAGCACGACCTCGCGCACACGGCTCGCCCGGAGCGCGGTCAGCGCATGATCGGCTATGTCCGTCTTGGCAAGCTCGTCTGGGCTCCTGAGGAGGATCCGAGAGATGTCGAGGGCGACATTTCCGACGCCAACGACCACCGCCCTTTCGGCAGCAAGATCGAAGGGAAAATCTCGGAAGTCCGGGTGAGCGTTGTACCAGCCAACGAACGCCGTCGCGGCGTGACAACCGCCGAGCTCTTCACCGGGGATGCCCAGACGCCGGTCACTCGCACTACCGACCGCAAAGACGATCTGATCGTAGTGCTCTTGGAGCTCCGCGACGGAGAGGTCCTTGCCGATCTCCACGTTGCCGAAATAACGAAAGCGCTGGTTCTTCGCAGTGCGCTCGAAGGTCTTGGTGACGGCCTTGATCTTTTGATGATCCGGGGCGACTCCAGCGCGAACCAGGCCGAACGGCGTGGGCAGACGCTCGAACACATCCACGGCGAAACTGGGAGACTCGGAGCGAAGCAAGAACTCCGCGGTGAAGAATCCGGCCGGGCCGGCGCCGACCACCGCCACTCGAACGGGGCGTTCCGCTGAACCGAGGCGGGGCGTGCTGGTCACGGCCGAACCTTTAGCACTCCGGCTGGCCCGCGCCGGGCAGATCGTGGCGTTCACGCGCGCGAAAGTCCGCAGAGCTTGCGCGTTCGCGCCCCCCGTTCCGGTGCTCGAGAGCACGTCACCCGGAATCGAGATTCAGACCCGCGCTAACCTACCCGAGACCCCATGCGTGAAGCTCTCGCAGTCCTGCTCTTGACCCTCGCGGCAGGCGGCTGCTCGAAAGAGCCAGCGCCTGCCGCCATCGAAAGTGTCGACGGGGCATCCACCAGCAGCGCTGCCCAGCGCCCTTCCGACGCAGGCCCTCCAGCGGGCGACGCTCGGGCGAAGCCCTGGCCAGCATTGCCGACCGAGCTCGACGACGCTCGGGCGCTCGTCGAGAAACACACGACAAGAGCCCCGGTGCCGGAGTCCGCGCTGACAGCGGATCGGGTGGAGCTCGCGCTCGCCCGCGCCGCGGGGAAGAACGAGCTTCGGGCGGGGTGGAGCGCCATCTCGGCAATGCTCCGGGAACGCGCGCGGAAGTCCTTCACGGCGGGCCGCTCGAGCTTCGTCCTCTTCGGCACGCTGCACGACGCGCCGGTCCAGATCGCCGCTTTCCGACAGCTCGCGGGGGTGCTGGGGTTCGGCGCCACGGACGCGGTGCTCGAGCAGTTCCAGGCCGACGGTCACTGGGGTGGTCTCAGCTTCGACGTTCAGCGCGGCGACTCGTCGACCGTCGAGAGGTTTCACCGGCGAGGTGACCGCGTCGCGCTCGAAGAATTGCTGGCCACGCAGCGCGATCACAACCACACCGCGTGGAAGTATGACTATCTCGAGGAGTTCGCGGCTTCGAGCGCGGCGCTGCGCGCCAGCAACGTCGAGCTGGGCGCGTGTGACATGCCGTCGTTGCTCCAGGCCCGCATCCGCCCTCTCGGCGACGCCAGCGTGGAGCGGCTGCGGGAGCTTCACTGCGCGTTGGCACTGGGAGAGCGGCTGCACGCACGAAACGCCCCTGCGACCGTCGCTATGTTGTGGGGCGCTCGCCATGTCGAGAGCGACGGGATCCGGCGGTTTCTGCCGACCGACGCTGGCGTCACGGCGATCGTGGTGCTCGGCGGGCGCAGTGAGCCCGGCTCGCTGGAAGTGCTTCTGGCGGCGCGCATCCGCCTCGGCGAACCCGTGCTCTTCCCGGTCGAGGGCAGTGACCGGTTCGTGTTGATGCTCCCCGAACGAGAGTTGCGCGCGAACGTCGACCGAGCTCGGGTGGGGCGAACCGACGTCGAAAGCGAGCGCGACGGTAAGCTCGAGATCGGGAGCGAGGGCCCGCTCGAGCTCGTGATCGCCGGCAGGCAGCTGCGGCTCGGGACCAAGACCGTCACGCTCGCTCTCGGACCCGGCGAGCATGCGTTCATCACTTCACCGGCTCGAGGCCCCCGCGTCGTGGGCGTTGTCCCACTGCCGGCGCAGGGGTTCGCCGAGCTCAGCTTGAACGCACGCGCCGCCCAGATCCGATGGGTCGTACACGAGGCGAAGTGAGAGCCGCCGCCTGCTGCTGATTCACGCGGCACGTGCCAGCGAACGCGCCGGCGCTCCGACCAGCAAGGCCTTCAGCCGCGGCGCCAGTCTGGCCTGCAAGTTCCGCCGCGCGTCGCTCACGAACACGTCGTCTTCGGCTGCGAGCACCAGCTCCTGACACTCCGCGAACGCTTCGAACGCCGCGTGCCTCACCGCATCACCGCCTCGTTCGAGGCACCAGCGGAGCGTGGCCCAACCGAGCTCCGCGTGCCGCGTCTCGTCGCCCGCGATCATATGCAACACCGTGTGCACGACCGGGTCCGTCTCCACCGCGGCCCGCAGCGCTGCGAGCTCGGCGGCGACGCCTTCGCCGAAACATCCGTCAAGTACCGCCTCCTTCGCCAGCGTCGACAATGACACGGGGGCGGAACGCTCGACCGACGGTAAGACCCCGGGGCCCTGGGCGTATCCGAGGTACGCGGCCGCGAGCCCAAAACAGCTGCGGGCGTGCTGGATCTCGTCCATCGCCGCGCGCCCTGCGGCCTCGACCAATTCGAGGGGCGCCCCGAGTGTGAGCAGCTCGAGCGTGAGCCGGGCAAAGGCGGCGACGGACGCGTGCTCATCGAAGCCCGCCTTCAACCAGTGTTCACCCAACGCCTGAAGTCGCTCAGGGCTCGCACCGCGACCGTCGACCTCGCGTGCCTCGCACCAGGCGTCCCCGGTCACGACCGCGGCGAACGAGGCGCAGCCGTTCGACCACAGCACGCGACCGTGAGGCACGGTGAATCGCCCTTCGCGATACGCCCCCAGACACAACGAGGCTCCGCCGATGAAACCGCCTCGAACGTCGCCACCCAGCCCTCCGCCCGCGAACAGCTCCAGGGTGAGCGTGGTGGCGTCGTCCGAGAGCGCCGACTCGAAGGCGAACGCTGGGCCGCCGTTCATGCCCAGGTACGAGCCCGTCAGGCCACTGACCAGAAATCCCAGGCGCGGACCGGCGACGTATCCCCACCCCGAGTCGGAGTCCACTTGCATGTAATCCCCGCCCGTCTCGAGCGCGACGATGGACTGGCCGTTGTCCGGGTGCGCTCCGGCGCTGAGCGTGAGGGGAAAGGTGATTTGTTCGATGCCGCCGGAGATCGTCGCCTTGCCCTCCACGACCGCCCGCTGCTCGACCATTCGCACCTGAGGCCCCGCCCTGAACCAGCTCGAGCACGCGGTGGCCGAGAGCGCCAGCGGCGCAAGCAAGATCCCTGACCAGCGCATTGAAGCAGCATACTGCCATTCGCTGGAGCTGCCGAGCCGACCGGGACCCCCGGCGAAGCGGTTCCGCATTAGCCTGCGGTCCCATGGCTGATCGACCTCACGTGTTTCTTACCGGCGCCTCGAGCGGCATCGGTGAATCCATGGCCCGAGCATGGCTCGCAGCGGGTGCGGCGGTCACGCTCCTGGCCCGCCGCGAGAGCCCGCTCTTGGCGCTGGCAAGTACGGCTCCGGAGCGCAGTCACGTGATCGTCGCGGATCTCTCGCAAGACTTCTCACCCGGCGCGCTGTTCGACGAGGCCGAGCAAGCACTCGGGCCGTGCGACGTGCTGGTGAACAACGCTGGCGTCCAGATCGTCGAGCCGGCACACGAGACGAGCTGGGAGCGCGGAGCGGCGGTGTTGACGGTCGATCTGCTGGCACCGCTGCGGCTCACCCAGGAGGCACTGCGGCGCATGATCCCGCGGCGGCGCGGCACCATCGTGGACATTGCTTCCATGGCCGCGCTGGCGCCGACTCCCGGGATGTTCTTCTACAACGCAGCGAAGGGCGGTTTGGCAGGGGCGTCGGAGGGGTTGTGCGTAGAAGCACGACGCCATGGCGTGCACGTCGTGACGGTGTACCCCGGACCGGTGACCAGCGCGATGGAAGCGGCGGGCAGAGCAGCATTCGAACCTTCCACCGCCGTCAGCCTCACTCCCACCGGCAACTCCGACAGCCTGGCCCGCCTGGTGATGGCTGCGGTCGAGAGGCGGCGCGCGCGGGTGATCTACCCGCGGAGCTACGCGCTGGCGCGAATGTTCCCGGGGCTGACGCGCTGGTTCACGGATCGCCTGACGCCACCGCTCAAACAACTCCCGCCCTGAGCGCAAATCGATGCCCGGGTTTCGGCGGTCAACGTGCGTCGGTCTCGCCGAACAGATCGTCGAACCGGGAGAGAGCGTCCACCAGCGAGTCCACTGCGGGATCCGTGTCGCCCTCGCGCGCTGCTTGGACGGAGACCGAGCTCGAGCGCGGCCAAGGCCCCTGCTTCTCGATCAAGGCCTCGACGTTCGGCACGAAGACCCAACGCAGCCACTGGACGAAGGCCATGGTGTTCATGCCGAACGGCCCCATGTCGCCGTAGGCTGCGCCGGACGGCTCCTCGACGTCCCAGACACCGGCGTGCTTCATCGCCTCGATTACCGCGTCGAGTCGCGCGCGCACCTCTTCGTGTTCGACCCTCGGCATGACTCCCGCTCCAGCCACTCACTTCACGGAATAGTCGGTTCCCCACGCGTGCGCCGTCAGCAATCGTTCCGCCCGGAGGCGCAGCTCCGCGCTGAGCTCGTGTTTTCTCGCGGCCCTCCACGCCACTGCAAGCTCCTTGGCCGACGCGAGCCTCAGGTCCGCCTTTTTTGCCAGCGCGAGCGCGAGCACCGATTCCACGTCCGAGTCCACGGGCACCAGCTCTCCGGGTCGCACGGGCTGGTATCGAAGCGCCGCGTATACTGTCGCGGGGCCGGAGGTCCCCTGGAACGCCGGGCGTCCGGTCAGCGCGCGATAAACGACGGCGCCAAGGGAAAACACGTCAGCGCGGCGATCGACGCTCGAGCCAAGCGCCTGCTCTGGAGCCATGTACGCCGGCGTTCCGATGGCGCCACCCTGGGTCAGTGTGCCGGAGTTGCTCATGATCATCGACACGCCGAAGTCGAGCACCTTCCAGCTGACGCGAGGCTTGACCGTCAGAAACAAGTTCTGCGGTTTGATGTCGCGATGCACGACGGAGGCCTCGTGAGCGGCGTGCAGCGCGAGGCAAGCCTCTTCGACCAGCTGATCGATTTCGCCGAGCGGTAGGGAAGCGCGCAGACGCAGATCCGCTGCCAGATCCAGACCCTCCAGCAGCTCCATTACCAAATAGGGAGAACCATCCGCGTCCGTTCCAGAGCCAAACAGGGTCGGGATGTAGGGCGACTTCAGCCCGCCGATGATCTGCGCTTCGCGCAGGAAACGCGTCACCTGGCCCTCGGATTCGGCGAGGTGCGGGTGAAGTACCTTGAGCGCGACGGGCTCTTCGGAGTCCACCCGGGCGGCGCGGTACACCTCGCCCATGGCGCCGCGGCCGATCAGGTTGAGCACCCGCAGGTTGTCGACCCGGCGCCCGGTCAGGCGCCCGGCGCGCGCGCCGGCCACTACGCGGTCCAGATCTTCCCGTGCTTCGTCCAAGAGCACGTCGCGTTGGCGTAGCTCGCGCCGTGCGCGGTCCAGCGCGGACATGGCTTGCAGCGTGGATACGCGGCTTCGATGCGACAACCAGTAAGTCATCCCGAGCAGCGTCGCGATACAGAACCCCGAGACCAGAATGTAGACACTTCCAGCGAGAGCGTCGGCGGGGATCAGTCCGGTAGGACGAACGACACCCGCGGCGGCCAGCAGCGTGAGCAGGGCATGCCCGCCGATTGCAGTTCCGGCAACCCAGCGTCGCCGCGCCTTCGAGTCCCCGAGCCCGTAGTAATAGACGACGGTCGGCAGGACGATGATCGGTCCGCCAATGACCCCGAAATACAGGCACGAACCCAGAGCGAGCAATATGACGGTGACGCCAATCACCGTGGAGACCCGCACGCCGTAGGCGTACGTGCCGCTGAGAGCGAGCAGGGTGCCAATGACAATCGCGGCGGCGCAGTAGACCGCGATGATCACCCAACCGAAGGTCGTCTTTTCCGGAATCGCCGTGGTCGAGACGACGTAGATGACCAGCGCGATGAATAACGCTCGCAGCGCGCCTTTGCGTGTGCGCATCTCCTCGTCGGCCAGCACCGTTTCGTCGACGTCCGTCGAACCCTCGCGAGCCTCCCGCAGCGCGTCGACGGTGGGCCTGACCAGCGTCGGAGCTTCAGTGGCCCCGAGAAGCGTGTCGTCTTCCGTCACGGCGCGACACTGCCGTGGAAGGTCACCGCGGACAAGCGGTCGGTTGCGTCGCTCAACCCCAAAATAACCGTTGGTTCAGTCGTTACGGGCAATCCCAACGCAGTCCGAACACTGGGTAACCGCGGTATCGGCAGCGACAGTAGTTACCCGCGTAGGGGCAGACGGCGTTTTCATCGCTGCAGCCGGCTTCGTCAGCAGGCTTCGGGCTCGGACAGCTCACGCAATGCCAATCGTAACCGGAAGAGACGCCGGCCCAGGCGCAGCCGCAGGCATTACCGGCGTAGTTGCACGACGAACCGCTGCTCGAACAACTGCCGCCTTCGGAGGGCTGGCCCCCGGGACAGGCATTGCAATGCCACTGGCCGCCCCAGCACGTGCACTGGTTCGCGCCACTGGAGTATTTGCAGACCGCACCCGTTGCGCTGCAGCCGCTGTAGTTCGAGGGTTGGCTCCCGGGGCAAGGACTGGAGGTGGTGCCGCCTGTGCCGCCGGTTGAAGTCGTTCCACCCGTTGCGGTGGTGCCGCCGGTTGAGTCGTGCCGCCAGTTGCGGTCGTGCCGCCAGTTGCGGTCGTGCCACCCGTTGCGGTCGTGCCGCCCGTTGCGGTCGTGCCGCCCGTTGCGGTCGTGCCGCCGGTTGAAGTCGTGCCGCCGGTTGAAGTCGTTCCACCCGTCGCGGTCGTGCCGCCGCCGCCGGCTGCGCCACCTGACGCTGTCGTGCCTCCGGTGCCTGCTGCTCCCCCGCTGCCCGCTGCTCCCCCGCTGCCGGCGATGCCCCCGCTGCCGGTCGTGCCGCCTCCGCCGGCAGCACCGCCACCGCCCCCACTCGAGGTACCGCCAACCTGCACGCTCCCGCCGCTTCCTCCACTGCCGCCCGACACGCCGCCATCGGAGCCTGCAGCACCGCCCGTAAACAAGCTGCCCTCTTCGTCGACACCACACGCAGTCAGTGCGGACAGCGCGCAGAGAACCGAGAGGCTGACCATCAGGCGGCGCATGAACCAAAGAATAGCCGGTCCGAGCCGCTGCGGCCACCGACAACTGGCGTCAGGTCGACCGCAACGGCGAAGCGCGGTCGTGCGCCCACAGCGCTGCTGCTGGCAAAGACCACCAAGGGCATTCCGCGCACGCCCCATTTGCAGGGGGGGCGTGCCAGCAGCGTTTCAGCGCTTGGTGTCGCGAAGGAAAGCGCATCGACTCGGCGAGTTGTCTGGACACGATCGGCAATCACGCTTCGAGGAGGCGCTGCCAACGCAGCGCTCGGCTCGGGGAGATCCGATCAAGACTGGCTTGCGGGCGGCGCCGCTTGACCTTCACGCGAGAATGCCGTCGCATGAGCGTGTGAAGACGCCGTCTGGATCGTGTCGAGCATCCTGGCTCGGGGGTTTGTGCCTCGCGCTCCTCTCCGGGTGTGGTTCATCCGACGACGGCGGCGGGACCGGAGGCTCTGCCTCTGGCGGCGGAGGCTCGGGCGCCGTTGCTGCGACGGGTGGCACGACCGCGACTGGCGGCACGACTTCAACCGGCGGCACCACCGCAACGGGTGGAACGACCGCGACTGGCGGCACGACTTCGACCGGTGGCACGACCGCAACCGGTGGTGGCGGCGGCTCGGATCCGAACGCGGCTGCACGCCAGGCTTGCATCGACCACATCAACGAGTTGCGCGCTGGCAAGGGGCGCAACCCGTACACACGCTGGACTTCTGCAGAGTCGTGTGTCGACGACGAGGCGACCTACGACTCGACGCACGGCCCTCACGCTGCCTTCATCGGCGGCAACAACTGCGGGGCGTACGGACAAGGAGAGTGTCCGGGTAGCGGTCCCAGCTCGGTGACAAACTGCATCGACCTGATGTGGGCCGAGAAGAATCAGGCAATTTGCTCCGGCTGCGACCAATGCCCGAGCTTGAACGACGGCTTCGCGGGCAAGTGCCCCAACTGCCAGGTCACCGCGTCGAATCCGACTTGCGGACACTACCTGGCACTGGTCAGCCCTGCATTCACGATGGCCGCCTGCGGCTTCAGCACTGGCAGCCCGTACACCGCCATCAACTACAAGTGACAGGCCGCACACCCCGCGTCGGCGTGGCCGCCGGGGCGCGCGCCTGACTCGTGCACCAATGACGGCCTCAGCCGTCGTCCTCTTCGTCGTCTTCGCTGGCGGCTTCGGCTTCGGCTTCGGCCTCCGCGTCGGCCTCGGCCTTGCCGGCGAGGTAGGCGTCCTCCAGCGACTTGCCACGCCGGATCTCGAGCAAGCCGGCGTTCATGTGCAAGAGATACGGGATGATCGCGGTGTTGATGGTGGCCGCTGTCCAGCTGCCCGAACCCCGTGCGATCAGCGTCTTGCCTTCCCAGGTCATTTCGAGCTCCGGATGCGCTGTTTCGAGGGCCCGCAGATCGACCGCTGCTTCGACCGCGTAGCGCAT
Source organism: Myxococcales bacterium (assembly GCA_016706225.1). Taxonomy (NCBI): domain Bacteria; kingdom Pseudomonadati; phylum Myxococcota; class Myxococcia; order Myxococcales; species Myxococcales bacterium. Next base: position 418,040 of record JADJKB010000024.1, on the reverse strand, counting down.
GACTAGACCTTGCTCGGTGACCTCGGCCATCGAACCGCTGCGCATACAGCGCCCGCGCTCGATGAAGATCACGTGGTCGCAGAGCGCCTCGAGCTCGAGCAGGTTGTGTGAGCTCACGACCAGCGTGCGTTGGCCGCGGTGCGAAGCAAAGACATCGCGCATGCGGACCACCAGCTCGGGATCGAGTCCGCTGGTCGGCTCGTCGAGCAGTACTAGCGCAGGCGACCCGAGCAGCGCCTGCGCGATGCCCACCCGCCGCCGCATGCCGTGCGACAGACTCTTGATGCGCGCTTCGGCGCGATCCACGAGGGCAACCTCTTCGAGCCGCGCGTCCACGTCGCGCGTGGCCTCGCCTCGGGTGAGCCCCTGGAGCTCGGCGTAGTGCGTGAGCAGCTGCCGCAGCGAAACGTGGGGGGAGAGCTCGCAGTCCTGCGGCAACATGGTCAAGAGCCCCGGCCGAGTGTGGGGCTTCAGTGGGCCATGGCCGAGCACATCGACCTCGCCGGAGTCCGCCCGGATCAGACCGCCGGTGACACCGAAGGTGGTCGTCTTGCCCGCCCCGTTCGGACCAATGAAGCCGCAGATCACACCCTTGGGCACACTGAGCTCGAGTCCGTCGAGGGCGACCGTGCGGCCGTACGCCTTCCTGAGGCCGCGAATCGCGAGCGCGTCGGTCATGCGTCCCTCGTCGAGAAGCGCCAGAACCCCAAGGCAAAAAACGCGAGGCCGATGCTGATGAGCCCAAACATGGCGGAGCCGCTCTGGACGAGGCCCGGGTGCCAGAGCGCCAGGTGGTGCCCCGCTGGAACGAGCTTGGAGAGGACTCGAAACAATCCCGGCGCCTGCTCGACGACCAGGTCCGCCTGAAAGATGCTGCCTGCGAGGGAGGAGACGAAGGTGAGCAAGAGCGCGAGTCCGCCAGCGCGGGCGTTGGTGCGGGTGAGCTGCGACGCACACATCACCATTCCGAGGTAGGCAAAGCTGTAGATGATGGCGCGCCCGGATATTCGGAGCAGCCACACAGCGGAGTCGACTGGGGGCATGCCATCGAGCCAGATCATGCCGGTCGCCCAGCACGCGAGGGCTCCCACGAGCACTCCGAGCGCCATCAGGCAGGTCTGGCCAATCAACTTGCCGATCGCCCAGCTCAGCCGGTCGGTGCGGAACAACGAGTAGCGCACCGCGCCACTCGCCACATCGCCCGAGATCGCGTCTGCCGAGGTAAACAAGACCAACAGCGGCACGAAGTTCATCGCGAGCCAGCCATAGAAGATTGCGATGGGCGGAATCGAAGCGACGGCCCGCCCGACCTCCGCGTCGCCCGTGAGGGACCCGAGCAGCCGCGCCATGCCGGGGTTCTCCATCAACATCTTGGTGTCGATCGCCTGCCCGACCTCTTCCGCCAGGCGCTCTCGCACGATTCCGAGCAGGCGAATGAAGATGCCGGACGCGCCCAGCGCGCCAACCATGTAGAGCGAGAGCAGCACCACGGCCTTGCGCGACTTCAGCGACTCGAGCAGGTCGAAGCTGGCGACGAGGCGGATGCTGTTGGAGTATTTCATGCGTCGGAGCGGCGCGGCGCTGGCGGTCGGCGCCACAATTTGGGGGTCAAGCGATCATTTCCGTGCACTCGCGCCGTCGGGTCCTAAGCTCTTCTTGCCATGCTGAACTCAACCAAGGACCGGAGAGGCCTCCGCTACCTTCTACCGCTCGTCTGCGCTTCGGCCTTTGTGGTCGGAACCGTTGCGTGCGCTACCACAGTGGACGACGGTGCCCAACAGAAACGCGAGATCACCGCCAAAGAGCTGCGGGCGCGGGCTGGGCAGGGGCATCGGGGCTACGTCGGGGTGGTCCTCGATACGGTCCGGGCGCGGGGCAACCTGAGCGCCGAGCAGGCTGTCCGCCTGGCCGCCATCGAGGCGGACCTGAAGGACGATCTCGGAGGCCGACGCGAGCTGGGCGACAAACTGCGGGCGTCGGCCGTGGCCGTCGTGCGCTCCGGCAGCGCAGACTCCAACGACTTCGATCAATCCGTGGCGCTCGCCACCGGCGCGATCGCGGAGCGCATGCAGCGGAGCGTCGACGCGCTCGACGAGGTCCACGCGGTGCTGCTCACCGATCAACGCAAGGCCGTCGCCGTGGCCCTGCGCGCGCGCATCGATGAGAAGTTCGGCGCCAAGCGCGACGACGCACAGTACAAACATGATGGTTTCGGGCGCTTGGCCAAGAAGCTCGTCCTGTCACGCTTGCAGATCGACAAACTCCAGGCGATGAAGAAGGAGCTGATCGGCGAAAAACAGCAGCTGCGTCCCAGCCGCGAGGAGCTGGATCAACTCGTCGACGCCTTCGAGGGCGAGGACTTCAGCGCCAGGCTGGAGAGCTTCCGCGCGAAGAAGGCGAAAATCCTCCGCGCGCGCATTGCGGAAGCCGGCGAGCGCACCGACAGCGTGCTCGGCGTGCTCTCCACCGAACAGCGCGACGTGCTCGCGGATCTGATCGAGGGCGGCCTGTACCAGGTGCTGCTCGGACACAAGCCTGCCGAAAAGTCCGCCGACTGAGCCGGCACGGCCCGCACGCCGGATGGACCGGCGGGGTTTGCTTGGCCGCATCGCTCGTGCATACTCGGCGCAGCGTGCCCGATTCATTGTTCGACCAGCTCCGCAAGATGACCGTCGTGGTCGCCGACACCGGTGACCTCGCGTCGATTGAGAAGTTCAAACCGCGCGACGCCACCACGAATCCGTCTCTCATCACTGCAGCGGCGCAGATGAAGGAGTACGCGGAAGTGGTGGACGACGCCCTCGAGTTCGCGCGTCGGGAAGCCGGCGCGGGTGCCTCACCTCGCGCCATCGTCGCCCACGCAATCGATCGCCTGAGCGTCGAGTTCGGGCTGCGTATCCTCGGGATCGTGCCCGGCCGAGTCTCGACGGAGGTCGACGCGCGACTCTCGTTCGACACGACCGGCACGATCGCCAAGGCTCACCAGCTGATTGCGCAGTACGAGGCTGCCGGGGCGTCACGGGAGCGAGTGCTGATCAAGATCGCCTCGACCTGGGAGGGCATTCGCGCGGCCGAGGAGCTCGAGCGCGAGGGGATCCACTGCAACCTGACGCTGCTCTTTGGCATGCACCAAGCGGTGGCGTGCGCCGAAGCCAAGGTCACGCTGATCTCCCCGTTCGTCGGTCGCATCATGGATTGGCACAAGAAGGCCACGGGCAAGGACTACGTCGGCGCCGCAGATCCAGGCGTCATCAGCGTCACGCGCATCTACGAGTATTACAAACATTTCGGGTACACGACCGAGGTGATGGGCGCGAGTTTCCGCAACATCGGCGAGATCGAAGAGCTCGCAGGCTGTGACTTGTTGACCATTGCGCCGAAGCTGCTGGACGAGCTCAAAGCGGCGGAGCGCCCGCTCCCGCGAAAGCTGGACCCCGCGCTGGCGCGAGATCAGAAGGTCGAGCGCATCACGGTGGACAAGCCGAGTTTCGAGCGCATGCACGCCGAAGACACCATGGCCCGGGAGAAACTTGCGGAGGGCATCGAGGGATTTTCCAAAGCCATCGAGGCCCTGGAAAAACTCCTGGAGGCGCGCCTGCAAACCACGGCGAACGAGACTCGCCTCTCGGGCGTCGCCCGGGACCTGTTTGGCATCTACGATCTCGACGGCGACGGCGCCATCACCCGCGAGGAGTGGGCCGGCACCCGAGCGGTCTTCGACGCACTGGACCGCGACGGCGACGGGCGCATCACGCCCGAGGAGCTGGCTGCCGGCGTCGGGGCGGCGCACTGGCTGAAGACCTGAGCCGATCGTGCGGACGCCCCCACCCGAAAAGTCGCTGCGCCGATCGTTGTTGGCCTGCACCGCCCCGCGGCCGGCCTCGCCCTGAGAGCCGCGCCTCGGGGTGCTGTCGCACGGCGCGTGGCTGCGCGGCCCGAGGCTACTTGGGCACTTCCGAGCAATCGGCCATCGAATAGTAGGCGTCGATCTGTGGATCCTTACCGATGACGTGCCAGGTCGGGACGTTGACGTTCTGGAATTGTGGATCGAACGTCACGCGCACGGTCTTCGTGCCGGTCAGGCCCTTGGCCGCGAGCGCGCCGACGACGCGTTTGATGCTGCACGCCGGGGTCACCGGTGGGATGACGTTCTTCCACTGATTGGTCGCGTCCCACTGCTTCGAGAAGTCGACGCCGGAGGGACCGAAGCTGAACTTCTTGATGCTGTCCTCGCGGACCTTCTTGCTCGCGCTCTGCACCTTGCTCGGGGACACGTATTCGACCTGCGCGCCCTCACCGAGCACCACCGTGCCGTCGGCTCGCACTGCCTGGTAATTCACGGACCACCAGACTGCATCCTTCTTCCACTTGGTCGCGTAGCCGCCGATGGACGTGATCATCTTGTCGCCATCGGCCGCCTTGGGATCGATGCCGATCGCGCCGTAACCCGCCTTGCCCTTGCCACCGCCGCCGAGGAAATGTGACTTCACGTACCAGCCGCCGATGGAGAGCACACCGAGCGCGAGCGCGCCGCCGAACGCACCGAAGATCTTGCCAATGGGCATGCCACCCGTCGCCATCTGAGGCATGGCGTACGATTGCTGCGGCATCGGATAACCTGGCTGACCCTGCGGCGCTCCGTAACCTTGAGGCGCCGCTACTTGGGGACCACCGACCAAGTTGTTCTGCCGGTGGCACGAGGGGCAGATCCCCATGCCGGTTGCCTGGGCGATGTAGACCATGGTTCCACAACCCGAACAGGGTTGCTGGACGAAGCCGGGAGCTTGCATGCGATGTCCTTGGGGACGAAATGGGTGCCGCCCCCGAGCGCGAGGCTAGACGAAGGCTCGGGCTCCGGCGAGGGGGCAAACGCTTCGACCCCGACCGCCCACGCTCGCCCAGCGCAGGCAGACGACGCCCGTGCGTAGCTTTCGCTCCTTTCCCCACAGCTGGGCCCCGCCCCTCACCCCTTCACGGACGCGACAGCTCCCTCCCGGGCAGCCAGCCCGCAGGCACGTCGGTCAAACGCCAGCGCGAGATGTCGAGCTCTACTCCGACCAGGTTGGGTAGGGCGACCAACGGCGCCGCCGCGGGCGTCTTCTCGGCGATCGCATCGCGGATGGCAGCGTGCCGTTCATCGACGAGCCTGGCCACGCCTTCGGCCTGGGCAAACAACGCCATGGCGTCGCCGTGTTCGATCATGACCGCCACGCGCGGGTTGGCGCGCAGGTTGGCGAGGGTACGGCCGGTGGCCTCGATCAGCACCGTCAACTTGAACGGGTCGGCCGCCGCGAAGTAGGCCGTCGCCAACCAGGGCGCCCCTTCTTCACTGACCGACCCCAGCTTGATGCTGGCGTTCTCGGCGAGCAGCTTCTTCAATGCGGCTTCGAGCATGTCGCGGTGGTGTGCAAGGCTCATTCCCAGGCAATCTCTCGCTCTACGAGTCGGGCACCCTGCACGGCTTGCCGAGACGAAGGAAAACCGCGCACTGCCTGCGTCGGCTCAGGGCGCGACCAGGCGGGCCGACAGCTCCACGAGATCCGCGATGGAGTGCACGTCGTGGTCGAGCTCGTCCACGCGAACGCGCAGCAAATCTGGGGGTAGTTGCTGCTGAAAAGCCGCCCAGTCTCGCGCCTCGGCGTGTGCAGTGCGAACCGCGTCGCCGTGCGTGCGACGAAGCCAGCGGATGCACTCCGCATCGAACCCGTCGGCCGCAAGCCTCGCTAACGACGCCTCCGCCTCGGCACCGTTCCCCACTTCGACCAAGGGATGGACTCGATTCTGAACGACGGCGCTCAGGGTCATGCCGAGCTCCTCCAGCGAAGCGCCCAGCGCGCGGGCTCCAACGAGCAGCTCGGGCTCCGGGCCAGCGACCAATACGAAGGCCGTGGTGTCACTCGAGAGCAGCGCCCGTGACTCGCGGGACCGCCGCCGCACGGCCCCGAACAACCCCTCGAACGACGACGCCAACGTCGACACCTCGTCGAGAGTTCCGGCTCCAGCGGCACGCCGCAGCATGCGCAAAATCCGCGAAGCGATCGGCGGCGGACGAACGAGCACTCCCAGCACCTCCGGGTCCAGCAAACGGTCGATGCGCGACGGGGCACGCACGAAGTCGAGGGCGTGGGCAGCAGGCGGCGTGTCGAGCACGATCAGGTCGTAGCGCCCTGACTCGTGGAGCCGACACAGCTCCTCGATGGCAACGTACTCGGTCGAGCCCGAGAAGCTGCGGGAGAGTTGCTTGTAGAAGCCGTTGCTCAGGATCGCACGGGCCACGCCGCCGGCTGGAGCGTGCCGCTCGACGAAGGCGTCCCACGCGCGGGCTGGCTCCAGCATGCCCGCCGACAGCTCTCCGCCGGGTGAAAATTCCAGGCTGCTGGAGCGCTCGGCGTCGACGCGGGCCAGCTCACCCGTGAGCTCTCCAATGCCCAGCGCTCGGCCAAGGGCCCGCGCGGGATCGATGGTCAGCACCGCAGCCTTGCGGCCGGCCACCGCACCGGCGAGGGCGATGGCGGCCGACAAGCTCGTCTTGCCCACACCGCCGGTGCCGATGCACACGACCAATCGGTGTTGCGCGAGCAGCGCGCGGAAGCTCACGTGCCCTCCACGAGGAGGCGGCCCAGCGTTCTGAGCTCGTTCACTCCGAATCCGTCCGTGACCAGGCGCGGGAGGCGAAGTGCCACCAGACCGCAGGCGCGTTCGAGCCGCTGGATGGCTCGCTCTTGGATGCGCTCCCACCCGAGCGCTCGTCGAGCCGCGGTCACGAGCCCGGCCGACCCGGGGGTGTGTTCCAATCGCGAGAGGCAAGCCTCCACGCCCTCGGGTGCTGGCGACAGACAGCGGTTGACGATCACCCGACCGAGCGGCAGGCCGAGCTCGTACCGGATGCGCCGACTGGTCTCGGCCGCCTCCAAGATTGGCATCTCCTCCGCCGTCGCCACGACGTGAATCGACGTCGTCTTCGGGTCGGCCAGCACACCATGCACCCGCCGCGCCTCGCGCTGCACCCGCCCGCGCCGAAAGGCGTGTGCCGCGGCGCCGGGCATACGCAGGTGCTCGAGCGCACTGCCGCTTGCCCCGCCATCGACCACGACGACGTCCCAGCGTTTCTGCAGCACCAGCTCGTCGCGTACTTTGCCGATCGCCAGGAGCTCCCTCACTCCTGGGGCTGCTTGGACGAACGCCGCATACAGCGGGTGCTCGAGCACGACATCCGTCAGGCGCCCGAGGTGCACCTTGCGCCGGAGGTACTCGGACAGGGCGGCCGCGCCATCGAAGTAGGTCAGGACCACTCCGGAACGGCTGTGCACCAGCGCGCCGGGAGTGGTCAACGCCTCGCCGAGAGCACTGCTCGTTCCGCCGGGTGCATCGAGCTCGATGCAGAGCACGCGCGCGCCTTGCTCGCGCTTCGCCAGGGCGAGCGCAGCAGCGACGGTCGACTTGCCAACACCGCCTTTGCCGAGCACGAAGTGGAGACGCTCAGCCAAAGATCGAGATCCCTGCGCCGGCGCCCAGCGAAAGGAGCACGAAGGACAGCAGCGTCCAGCCCTGGGCAGGCACGATCTCCTGCGGATGATCGTGGTGCTTTGCCAGCCGCATGGCCGCGCGCACGGAGAGCGGCAGCCCCAAGAACCCGCCCAGCACGCCCAACGGCAGGCCGAGCAACGGCAAGAGCGCGACGCCGAGATACGTGACCCCGACCAGACCGGCAAACACCCGCGCAGCTCTCGCCCGCCCCAGCCGCACGACGAGCGTGCGCTTGCCGGCCTCGGCGTCCGCCCGCGCGTCCGGGAACTCGTTGATCCACAGGAACCCCATGATGGCGAGCCCCAGGGGCAACGACGCGACCATGACCGCGAGCGAGACATCGTGCCGCTGCACCAGATAGGTGCCGCACGCGATGACGGGTCCGTACGCGAGCGCAACCGCGGCCTCACCCAGCCCTCGGTAGGAGAGGGAAAACGGCGGCGCGTGATAGAAATATGCAAGCGCGACTCCCACGACTCCCAGCGCCATCACGCTCGGCTCACGCAAAAGGACGATGGCGAGCCCGGCGCCAATGCCCAGAGCGTAGAAGACCGCAGCCATGATCGCGCACTGACGGCGGGTCATCAGCCCGTCGACCAAGACCCGCTTGCCGCCGCTGAACGGGGTGCGTTCGTCTTGTTTCAGTCCTTGATCCGCGCCCGAGTCCCAATCGAAGATCTCTCCCGACGCGTTCTTCGCCGCCTCGATGCAGAAGATGCCGAGCACGGTGACGGCGAGCCAACCCGCGGACAGGGGCCCTTGCCACGCCGCGATGCTGCCGCCGAGGATCATGGCCGCCACTGAAGCGAGAGTGATCTTGGGATCCGCGACCCGCCAGATGCCGGCGAGAATGTTGTCGCGTCGGGCAAGCCCGGGACTTTCCGCTGCCGTGTTCGTGCTCATGACCACACCTCCGCCAGCGCCCACACCACCGTGGGCACGATCAGGTTGTCGCTGCCGCGGGGCGAGAGGGCCTCCGCCAGCGCAGCCCCCAAGCCAAGCCCTGCGGCCTTCGAGAGCTCGACTTTCGCGCCGAAATACCAGCCAGCGAGCAGCACGCCGAGGGTGGATGCGACCAGCACGACCAGCGAGCCTTCGAAGCTCTTCTGTTTGCCACCCGGCGCGCGAAACCTCCGCTTCCCGAAGCGGCGACCCACCAGGCCCCCCACCCCGTCGCCCAACGACAACGCCAAGAGGCCCGCCGCTGCTGGGAACGGCGCCCTCACGAAACCGAGCAGAGTGAAGACGGCGTAGGCGAGAGTGTAGAGCGAGAGACCACGCCAGTGCTCGTCACCACCGGCGAAGGTATCGTGTACCCGCTGCGCCCAGCCGCTTCGACCGGCCACGAGCGGTACACTGACGGTCAGCAGCGCCGCCAAGGCCACGATCGCCAGCGGCGCGACTCGTCCATCGAACCACGGCCACGCGAACACCCAGACGCCGGTGCCGACGTGCAGGAGATCGCGCACGTAGGTCGTCGCGAGACCGAGGTGATGTACGAGCACGCACCCGCCCAGCCCCATCGCGAGGACGCCGACCGCAATCAGGGCAGCGATGAGGTCGTTCATGCTGCCCTCCGCGCCGACGCGAGGGACTCGATCGCCGCCACTGCTTCGAGCGCCGAGACGGTGGCGAGCTCGGTCCCGATGCCGCGACCGCCGGCGCCGTCGCCCGCGAAGAACAACCCCGGAACGGGCGTCACCACCGGGAGTCGCTCGGCACCCACTTGACCCGGCCGTTGACCATTCGAGATCGCGGCGTTGTTGCTCTTGCCCATCCAGAGGCCAACCTCGGGCACCGGGCTCCACTCGACCCATTCGAGCTCGTCCCAAAATCCGGGCAAAATGCTGGCAAAAGCCGCCAGAATCCGCTCACGCCAGCGCTCCGGAGGATCGGCGGGGTCGCTCCGCACCGGGCCGTAGATGCTGGCGACGACGAGCTGCTTCCCGTCGGGACCCAGGGACGGATCGTAATTCGTCGGTACTGGCGCGTAGATGGCCATCGGATCGGAGACCCGCCCGTCGTCGATCGCGGCCACGGTGTCCCTCATCAATTCGAGACTGAGGTCGGCGAGGGTGTGTCCACCGAGTGAGACGCCGGCAATCAAACATCCCTCTTCGATCAGCGGGCGTCGCAGCGCAAACTTGATCTGGTGTGCGTTGCCGGAACCTTGCACGCCCTCCACCTGGCTCACCCAGTCCTTCGGCAGGCTCATCCCCTCGAGCAACGGCAAGCTGTCGCGCGGAGCCAAATTGCACACCACCACGGGCGAGCGATACTCGGTGCCATCCTCCGTCGCCACCGAGAGCCCCCCTCGGTGCTCCGCGATGGAGACAACCCGCGCTTCGGTGACGATCTCTCCGTCGCCTGCCGGCACGAGGCCGAGCAGCGCGTGGATGATGCTGTCCATCCCGCCCTCGACGTACGAGAGGCTGTAGGCGCGGATCACCCAGCGCAGACAGCGCACCGCTTCGCCCGCAGACACCTGCCAGGGTGGAAGCACGAAGAAGATGCTGGCGAGGAAACTGAACAAGAAGTAGGCGCCGGGGTGCTCGGTGTGTTCGCGCACGAACTCGTCGAGCGTGCGCCCATCCCAGCGCCGCAGCTCGGGCTCGGTGAGGGTAAAGACCTGGAACAACATGCGCGCGAGACTGGCCATTTCTGCCGCAGAAAGGCCCAGTTTGCGCGCCGCCTCCAGGGCGTACGCGGGAAGCTGAAGGCGCTTCTCCGGCGCCGCCAGCTCGAACATGCCGCGCGAGCGCACGGGGATGCGGTGGGTGATGAAGCGGGGCTTTGCCAGACCCAGTTCGGAGAGCACGTGCCCGATCGGGCCCTTCTCTCCACGAGAGATCAGATGACTGCCAACGTCGATCTTGAATCCGTCGCGGGTGTATGACGCGAGGATGCCACCCAGCGCGTGGTTCTTCTCGAGCACGAGCACGCGGCGGCCGCGCTGCGCCAGCACGCCCGCAGCCACCGAGCCACCGATGCCGCTGCCCACGACGATCACGTCGTAGTGCAGCTGACTGCCCTGGGAACAGGTCGGTGGGATCGGGAGCAGGGTCATCGCAACCTCGTGCCTAGTTCGGATGCGAGCGACGCAGATGTTGCGCCGCTGACTCCGTGGCCTGGCGCTCTGCGAGCTGAAGAGCGAAGGGCGTGCCAGCGTGGACGCGAGCGGATTTCACCGTTGCGGCGGCAGTCGAGCGCAGGCTCATCGCTGCAATCGCTGCATGGGTTATCTCGGAGGACGACGAGATTGCCGGAAGCCTGCGCCTGGAGCCCCAATCCGAGCCGGGTACGCCTGGCACGGTCCCTGCTCGCTCTTTTTCACTCCAGGAGGTTCAACATGGGAGTGAGGACTTGGAGTTTCGGTGACGAGCTCGAGGCTCACGGGGTCGGTCGTAGGGAGTTTCTCGCCTTCTGCTCCGCGGTCGCGGTGACACTCGGACTGCCGGCGTCGGCCAGCGCGCAGATCGCCGAAGTGCTGGAAAAGAAGCAGAAACCCATCCTGGTCTGGCTCGAGTTTCAGGACTGCGCCGGCAACACGGAGTCGTTCCTGCGCTCGAGCAAACCGTCGGCCGCCGACGTCGTGCTGGACGTGCTCTCGGTGGACTACCACGAGACCATCATGGCCGCGGCGGGTCACCAGGCCGAGTCGGCCCTCGATGCCACCGTGCAGGGACACAAGGGCCAGTACATCGTCGTCGTCGAGGGTTCGATCCCAACCGGGGCAGGCGGCGCCTACTGCACTATCGGCGGAAAGTCCGCGCTCCAGATCGCCCGCGAGGTTTGCGGCGGAGCGCTGGCCACGATCGCCGTCGGCACCTGCGCCGCATTTGGCGGTCTGCCCGCCGCCTCCCCGAACCCGACCGGTGCCGTCAGTGTCGCGGACGCCGTCCCGCATCTGAAGACCCTGATCAATCTCCCCGCGTGTCCAGTGAACGCCGAGAACCTGACGGCTGTGCTGGTTTGGTTCCTGACCTATGGCAACTGGCCGCCCACCGACAACCTGAAGCGCCCGCTGTTCGCCTACGGCAAGTCCATTCACGATGCTTGCGAGCGCCGTGCGCACTTCGACGCGGGCCAGTACGTCGAGCAGTTCGGCGACGAGGGGCATCGCGTCGGCTACTGCCTGTACAAGATGGGCTGCAAGGGCCCCGTCACGTTCCAGAACTGTCCGAACGTGCGCTGGAACGAAGGGACCAACTGGCCGATCGGCTGCGGGCACCCGTGCCTGGGCTGCGCGGAGCCGCACTTCTGGGACCGCATGACGCCATTCTACGAACATTTGCCGGGAATTCCGGGCTTCAGCGCCGCCTCGAGCATCGACAAGGTCGGCCTCCTCGCCACCCTCGGTGTCGGCGCGGCGTTCACCGCACACTCGCTGGCTCAGCTGGGAGCACGCATGGTCCGGAACCGCCCAAAGACGACCCCGACCGAACCCCCGCCGGCGGCCGCCGACTCCAAACCCGACGCGGACGATGAGTCCGAGGAGAGCCAGTCATGACCCACATCGTCGTCGATCCGGTCACTCGCATCGAAGGCCACCTGCGCATCGAGGCCGAGGTCGAGGACGGCAAGGTCGCGAACGCTTGGTCGAGCTCCACGATGTTCCGCGGCATCGAGATGATCCTGAAGGGGCGCGACCCTCGTGACGCCTGGGCCTTCACTCAGCGCATCTGCGGCGTGTGCACGACCGTTCACGCAATCGCGTCGATCCGCGCGGTCGAAAACGCCATCGGCGCCGAGCCGCCGCCGAATGCGCGGCTCCTGCGCAACCTGATCATGGCCTCGCAGTGCGTGCAGGACCACGTGGTGCATTTCTATCACCTGCACGCCCTCGACTGGGTCGACATCGTCTCGGCGCTGGAGGCCGATCCCGGCGCGACCTCCGAGCTCGCTCAGAGCATCTCCGACTGGCCCAAATCGAGCCGCAAGTACTTCGAGGGCGTCAAGGCTCGCCTCAAGGGGTTCGTCGACCGCGGACAGCTCGGCCCCTTCGCCAACGCGTACTGGGGTCACTCGGCTTACAAGCTGCCGCCCGCGGCGAATCTGCTGGCGGTGGCTCACTACCTCGAGGCGCTGGACTGGCAACGCTCGTTCATCAAGATCCACGCCATTTTGGGCGGAAAAAACCCGCATCTGCAGGGTTTCTTGGTCGGCGGCATGGCGACCCCGGTGGACCCGAACCAGCAGGCGTCCATCAACATCGGAACGATTGCCAACATGCAGAAGCTGATCGCCGAAGCGCGCGACTTCGTCACGCGGGTGTATCTGCCCGACCTCTTGGCGGTGGCCGGGTTCTACAAGGATTGGGCGAGCTACGGCGGCGGCGTGGGCAACTTCCTGGTCTACGGCGAGTACCCGGAGACGGATGGCGCAAACGCCAAGCTGTACATCCCATCGGGAGTGATCCGCGACAAGAACCTGAAGCAGGTGGAGGCGTTCAATCCGGACAAGATCACGGAGCATATCAAACACTCCTGGTACACCTATGCGGGTGGCGACGACCAAGGACTGCACCCACGGCAGGGTGAGACCCAGCCGAACTACACGGGCCCCAAACCGCCGTTCGATCGCCTGGACACCAGCCAGAAGTACAGCTGGCTGAAATCACCTCGCTACGACGGCTTGCCGATGGAGGTGGGTCCGCTGGCTCGCATGTTGGTCGCCTACGCCTCTGGGCATGGAAGGGTGAAAGAGCTGGTGGGTGCCGTGCTCGCCAAGCTCGAGGTCGGGCCCGAGGTCTTGTTCTCGACGCTCGGTCGAGTGGCGGCCCGCGGCATCGAGACGCAGGTCCTGGTCGAGAAGATCGGCGACTGGGTGGACGAGCTGGCCAAGAACATGGGGCGGGGTGAGCTGCGCATCCACGACAGCTCGAAGTGGGATCCCGCGTCGTGGCCCAAGGACGCGACCGGCGCGGGCTTTCACGAGGCGCCGCGAGGAGCGCTCGGTCACTGGGTCCACATCAAGGACGGCCTGATCGACAGGTATCAGTGCGTCGTACCCAGCACTTGGAACGCCGGACCCCGGGACTCCGCCGACAAACCAGGCCCTTACGAGGCTGCGCTGCTCGGTACGCCGATCGCCGATCCGGAGAAGCCGCTGGAGATCCTGCGCACCGTGCACTCGTTCGACCCTTGCATGGCGTGCGGCGTCCATGTGCTCGACGCCACCGGCAGAGAGCTCTCGAAGGTGGTCGTCCGATGACCAGCTCGACGGTCGATCACGAGCGAGACCGCGTCGCGCACGCTGAGGCCGCGGAGTCCCTCGAACCCGTCTACGTGTGGGATCTCGTCGTCCGCAGCACGCACTGGTTGATCGTCTTCTCGATGGTCGTGCTCACGGTGACGGGGATCTACCTCGGAAGGCCGTTCTTGACCTCTCCGGGACCCGCCTCGAACACCTTCGTGATGGGCTGGTTCAAGGTCGTCCACTTCTACGCCGCCATCGTGTTTTCGTTGAGCGTCGGCGCCCGGCTGATCTGGATGTTCACCGGCCCGCGCTGGGCGCGCTTCGACCAGTTCGTGCCGACGACACGCCAGCGCCTGCGGGACATGCTCGGGACCTTCTTGTTCTACATCCTGCTCCGGCCGACCCCGCCGCCGACGGTTGGACACAACCCGATGGCTGGCGCGACGTACGTGGCGGTCTTCGCCCTGTACCTGGTGATGATCTTCAGCGGGCTCGCCCTCTACTCGGTCAGCGCGCACACCTCCTACATGAAGGTCTGGGGCGAGCTGTTGCCCCTGTTCGGCGGGGCGGCCGGCGCGCGCTGGCTCCACCACGTGGTGATGTGGCTGCTGATCGGCTTCTCCGTGCACCACGTGTTTTCGGCGCTCCTGGTGTCCCGGGTCGAGAAGAACGGCACCGTCGACTCGATCGTCAGCGGGTACAAGTACCTGCCCAAGTCCCTGCTCCAGGATCGGCAGGACCCATGACGGAGAGACCTCGGCTGCTCGTCCTGGGATTGGGTAACGTGCTCTGCAGTGATGACGGCGCGGGGGTCGCTGCGGTGCATCAATTCCTGGACCAGTACGAGGTCCCCGAAGGCGTGCAGGTGCTCGACGGCGGTACGCTGGGCATGTCGTTGTTGTCGGTCGTCGCTGACGCCGACGAGCTGGTGTTGGTCGACGCCGTGCAAGCCGGCGCCCCGCCGGGCAGCTTGGTGGTGGTCGAGGGTGACGAGGTCGTGCCGGTCATCAGCGAGCGTCTGTCGGCGCACCAGGTCGGTGTGCTCGATCTGCTCTCGGCCGCACAGTTCGTGGAGTGCTACCCGAAGCGCGTGATCGTGCTGGGCGTCGTCCCCGAGAGCATCGAGCTCGGACTTGCTCGCACTCCGCGGGTCGCAGCGAGTCTGCCAGCCCTGGTCGAGCGGGTGGCCGACGAGCTTCGTGGCAGGGGCTTCGAGCTGCGCCGGCGCCAGTGCCCGGAGGAAGGGAGTCGAGCGCGTGCGGCCCGTGTCCTCGGACTTTGAGCGGCGCGTCGAATCGCCAGCCAGCGCGGGCGGCGATCTGTCTGCCCGGGCGGGCGCGCGCATCGAGGTACGCGGAGTCGTCCAGGGCGTCGGCTTCCGGCCCTGGGTCTACCGGGTCGCACGCGAGCTCCGACTGGGCGGGAGCGTCTTCAACCAAGCTCGCGGTGTGACCATCGAGGCCTTCGGGCGAGCGGGCGCCGTGGACCAGCTCGTGCAGCGATTGCGAGGGCAGCCGCCGGGCAACATCCGCGTGCGCGAGGTCGCGGTGACCTCCATCCCGCCTGAGCCAACCAAGACATTCAGCATCGCCCCCAGCACGGATGGCGACCAGTGGGCGCTCTCCCTTCCGCCGGACCTGGCCACTTGCCCGTATTGCCTGGCCGAGATCCTCGACCCCGAGGACCGACACTTCGGTTACCCCTTCACCAGCTGCACCGCGTGCGGGCCGCGTTTCACCATCACGACGGGGATCCCCTACGATCGCCCGACGACGACGATGGCGCCGTTCGTGATGTGCGACGTTTGCCAGCGCGAGTACGACGACGTCGGCGACCGGCGGTTTCACGCGCAGACCAACGCGTGCCCCGACTGCGGTCCACAGCTCACCCTCGTCGATCTCGCAGGCCAGCCGATGGCGACGGCGGGCGCGGCGTTGTCCAAGACGGTGGAGCTCCTCTCGGACGGCGCCATCGTTGCCATCAAGGGACTGGGCGGCTTTCACCTGGCCTGCGACGCCACACGCGAGGATACGGTCGCTGCGCTCCGAGCGCGCAAACACCGCGACGAAAAACCCTTCGCGGTGATGGTCACCTCGCCGGCCGCCGCGCAGGCCCTGGCCGTGCTCTCCCACGCCGAAGCCCGGCTGCTGGAGAGCGCCGAGCGACCCATCGTGCTGACCCGTGCGCAGACAGGGGGTCGGCTCGCCGCCGGGGTTGCACCGGGCAGCCAGCGTGTGGGGCTATTTTTGCCCTACACACCGCTGCATCACCTGCTGCTGCGTGCCGTCGGTCGTCCGCTCGTCATGACCTCCGCCAACCCGGCGGACGAACCCATCTGTCGGGACGACGCTGAGGCGCGGCACCGCCTGCGGGGCATCGCCGACGCACTCCTGACCCACGACCGCGAGATCGCGACTCGCTGCGACGACTCGGTCGCGGCCGTGATCGCCGGACAACCGAGCCTGTTCAGGCGCTCGCGGGGCCACGTGCCCCACCCCATCGCGCTCGCTCGAGGCGTCGAGCATTCCGTGCTCGGCTGCGGCGCTCACCTCAAGAATACCTTTTGTTTGGCCAGCGGTGACAGCGCCTACCTCGGACCGCACGTCGGTGATCTCGACAGCATCGCAACTCTGGACTTCTACGAGCTCGCCATCTCGCGGCTCGAGACGCTGGTGCACATCCACCCCGAGGTCGTCGCTCACGATCTGCACCCCGGTTACGCTTCGACACGCTACGCGCTGGCGCGCCCGGCAGCAGCGAAGGTGGGCGTGCAACACCACCACGCCCATGTGGTGAGTGCGATGGCGGAGCATGGACTCTCGGGTCCGGTGCTGGGCGTGGCCTACGACGGAACGGGTTGGGGAACCGACGGCACTGCCTGGGGCGGAGAGCTTTTGTTCACCCGCCTCGACGGGTTCGAGCGCCTGGCGACGTTCCGCCCGATCCGCCTGGCCGGCGGAGAGCGCGCTATCCGTGACGTCTGGCGCATCGCCCTCGCGGTGTTGCTCGATGCCTACGCGGACGACGCCCCCATCGGAGAGCTCGCGCTATTTTCCGCGGTAGCTCCCCAGGAGCTCCGCGTCGTGCGCCAGATGCTCTCGCGGGACCTGAATGCACCCCAAGCCCGCGGCGTGGGTCGTTTGTTCGACGCCGTCGGCTCCTTGCTGCTCAGCCGCCCGACCGCGAGCTACGAGGGTCAGGTCGCGGTCCTCTGCGACGAGCTTGCTGTCGGCCCGAGAGCGGTGAGCTACCCGTTCTCGCTGTCGAACGAGATGCCCCGGGAGCTCGATACACGACCCATCGTCCGCGGCGTGGTGGCTGATCTGCTCGCCGGTCGTTCCAGAGAGCTGATCGCAACCCGCTTCGTCGACACGCTCGTCTCGGCGACCGTCGCGATGGTGCGAGCCGCGCTCCGTGAAGTCGGTCGCATGCCCATCGTGCTCACCGGCGGCGTCTTCCAGAACGCCCGTTTGGCTGAGGGTGTGCTAGCCGAGCTGAGCCCCGAGTTCGACGTCCTTCTGCACAGCGAAGTGCCCTGCGGTGACGGCGGCGTCGCTCTGGGACAGGTGCTCGTGGCGGACGCAGTCTTGCGAGGGAGGAGCTGAGATGTGCCTCGGAGTCCCCGGTCGTGTCGTCAGCATCGATGGCCTCGTTGCCAGGGTGGATTTTTGGGGCGTGCAGAAGGACATCCGGCTGGACGTCGTCGATCAGAGTGTCTCCCCGGGAGACTACGTGCTCAACCACGTCGGCTACGCGATCCGGCGCATTCCGGCCGAAGAAGCCGAGCAGACCCTGGCGCTCTACGACGAGCTGCTCCGCGCCGAGGACCAGGACTTGATGAGCGCGGACGTGAAGAGCGAGCTCGAAGCTGCAGGAGGTCGCCGTGGACGCTGAGCTCACGTTCCGCGATCCGGCGCGCGCGCGCGCACTCTCGGCGCGCCTCGAAGAGGAGGTGCACGCCTTGGGGCGGGACCCCGTGACGGTGATGCACGTCTGCGGCAGCCACGAGCAGGCCATCGCTCGCTTCGGTCTGCGCGCGGCATTTCCCGAGGGGCTGGACGTGATCATGGGCCCCGGCTGTCCCGTGTGTGTGACGGACGTGCCAGAGGTGGACGAAGCCGTGGCCCTGGCGCGCTCGGGCATCCGAGTCTCGACCTACGGCGACATGCTGCGGGTGCGCGGCACGGTGCAGTCTCTCGGGGACGCGCGCGCCGACGGAGCCAAGGTGGACGTCGTGTACGGCGTGAGCCAAGCGGTCGCGCTCGCGCGGGAGATCCGGGAGCCCGTCGTCTTCTTCGCGTCGGGGTTCGAGACCACCGCCGTCGCAACCGCGGCGGCGCTGCTCGACGACCCTCCGGCGAACTTCAGCGTGCTCTCCGCGCACAAATACATCCCGCCCGTGATGGAGATCGTGGCGGAGATGCCCGGGGCAAAGGTCGAAGGATTCCTGGCCGCGGGACACGCCGCGACCATCACCGGTTACGGGGTGTTCGAGCCCTTCGTGGAGCGGCACCGAATGCCGGTGGTCGTAGCGGGGTTCGAACCGCTCGACGTGCTCGCCGGGCTGCTCGAGCTCGTGCGGGCGATTCGCTCGGGAGTGCCGAAGGTCGTGAACACCTATCCCCGCTGTGTGACGCGCGAGGGAAACCGGCGAGCGCAGGAGCTCTTGTGGCGAGTCTTTCGGCCCATCGGCGGCCGCTGGCGCGGGATCGCTCATGTGCCGAACGGCAACCTCCGGCTCAGGGACGACTTCGCAGACTTCGACGCCCGGCGACGCTTCGACATCGATGTTTCGTCGCTCTGGGACTACGCACCGCCCAAGCTGGTGCAGAAGTGTCAGTGCGGTGACATCATGGCGGGCATCGCCTCGCCGACGGACTGTGAGCTGTTCGGCAAGGAGTGCACTTCGGACGCGCCGGTGGGGGCGTGCATGGTGAGCTCCGAGGGCACCTGCAAGATCTGGCTCACCTACGGCGGACACCCGGATCTGCGAAACATCCGGCGGAGGGCGTCATGACCCGCAATCAGGGTCTCGTCGAAGAGCGCATCACACTCAGCTACGGCGCGGGCGGCAACGCCATGCGCAGCCTGATCGAACAAATCTTCGTCCCCGGGTTCGCTCGCATCGACGGCATCGGCCTCGAGGCCATGGATGACGGCGCGGCGCTCCGCCTCGGTGATCAGTGGCTCGTCATCACCACCGACTCCCACGTCGTGCACCCGATCGAGTTCCCCGGCGGGGACATCGGCCGGCTGGCCATCGCCGGCACCGTCAACGATCTGGCCATGATGGGCGTGACGACACCGCTCGCGCTGACCTCGGCCGTGGTGATCGAAGAGGGGTTTCAGCGGGTCGTGCTCGAGCGCATCTGGGCCTCGATGCGGGCGGCATGCGAGAGCGCGGGCACCACCATCGTCACGGGTGACACCAAGGTGATGGGCAAGGGTGAAATCGACGGCATCGTGATCAACACCACGGGGGTGGGGCTCACACGGCGGGTCGTCCCAGACTCCGGGCTCTCAGCCGGCGACCGCATCTTGGTCACGGGCAGCATGGGGGACCACGGACTCGCGATCATGGCTGCGCGCAACCAGCTGGACCTCGAAGCCCCGATCTTCTCCGACGTGGCGCCGCTGAACGATCTCGTCCGGCGCGTGCTCGAGGTTGGTGGGGAGGGAGTCGTCGCGCTCAAGGATCCCACCCGCGGCGGGCTCTCGAGCGCGCTCCACGAAATGGCCGAAAAGAGCGGGGTCGGCATGCTGATCGACGAGCCGGCGATCCCGGTGCGACGCGAGGTCCGCGCGGTCGCCGAGCTCTTGGGCATCGACCCGCTCTTGGTCGCCAACGAAGGCAAGGCGGTCATCGGCCTCTCTGCAAACGTGGCCGATGCCGTGCTCGACGCGGTGCGCTCCCATCCCCTCGGGCGTGACGCCGCGCTGATCGGCGAGTGTGTGAGCGAGAAACCCGGCCGTGTCGTGCTCGACACCGGTTTTGGACGACGCCTGCTCTCGGAGCCCGACGGCGTGCTCCTGCCCCGCATCTGTTGAGGTTCACGCATGAGTCACATCCACATCGAGCGAGACGGCAGCTTGGCGGTGCTGACCATTGCCCGCCGCGAGCGCATGAACTCCCTCGACGTGGAGACGGCGCGGGACTTTCGCAAGGCCGGCCTGGAGCTCGCACGCGACAAGGCCGTGCGCGCCGTGATCCTGACCGGTGAAGGCGGCATGTTCTCGAGCGGTGCAGACCTGAAGTACATCTTCGCTGGCGGCGCCGAAGCCGATCTCGACTACCTCGCTCCCGGCGCACACGGCGGCGGCTACGGCCCGATCTTCAAACAAATCCTCGAGTACATCCACAGCACCATCTCCGAGATCCGCCGCGCGCCCAAACCCTTCATCGCGGCCGTCGACGGCGCAGCGGCCGCCGGGGGGCTCGGCATCGCGCTTTCATGCGACCTGGTCATCGCGTCGGAGCGGGCGTGGTTCGAGTGGGCCTACTTCAAGACCGGCCTGTCCGGCGCCGAGAGCTCGACGTTCTTCCTGCCGCGCCTGGTAGGTTTTCACAAGGCGATGGAGCTCGCGCTCACGAGCCCACGGCTGTCGGCCCGCGAGGCGCTCGCGCTCGGCTTGATCAACGACGTCGTACCGGACGCCGAGCTCGACACAAAAGTACGCGAGCTCGGTCAACGCCTGGCCGCAGCGCCCACGGCGGCGATCGCCTCCGCCAAGGCACTGATCAACCGCGCCTCCGGTATGGACCGTCTGGATCAACACCTGGATGCGGAGCTCGCAGAGCTGGAGCGCAGCGCCAACGGGGCAAACTTCGCCGAGGGCATCAGTGCGTTCTTCGAAAAACGCCCACCCCAATTCGAGAGCGAGTGAGCGATGCACGAATACTCGATCGTCTCCGCGCTGATTCGACAGGTAGAGCTGGAAGCAGCCAACCACCGGGCGAATCGCGTCGGCCGCGTGCACCTCGGCATCGGCGAGCTGTCCGGCGTCGACCCGGAGTTGCTCGCGCTCGCCTTCGAGACTTTTCGCGCGCAGACTGTCTGCGCCGACGCCGAGCTCAGCATCCGCGCGGTGCCGGCGCTCTGGCGCTGCCCCAACTGCACCCAAGATCTGGTCGCTGGGAGCCGGCTGCAGTGTGAGGGCTGCGGGCACCCAGCGGAGCTGCGCCAGGGTGACGAGATCATGCTCGAACGACTCGAGATGGAGGTACCCGATGTGTGAGACCTGCGGCTGTGGAGATCCCGAGTTGGTTCCGGTGGAGCTGAGTCGGCAACTCTTGGCGGAAAATGATCGGACCGCACGCCACAACCGCGAGCACTTCGAAGAAGCGGGCGTGCTCGCCATCAACCTGATGGGCTCCCCGGGCTCGGGCAAGACCGCGCTGCTCGAGGCGTTGGCGCGGGCGGTGGGCACGTCGGTCAGGCTCGGCGCGGTGAGTGGAGACCTCGCCACGGACCGCGACGCGGAGCGCCTGCGGGCGGCCGGCATCCCGTCGGTTGGCATCACGACGGGCTCCGCCTGTCATCTCGACGCGCGGCTCGTGCACCGCGCGCTGCACGATTTTCCCTGGCGGGACACCGATCTGTTCTTCATCGAGAACGTCGGCAATCTGGTGTGTCCGGCCATTTACGACCTGGGGCAAGCCGCCAACGTGGTGGTGCTCTCGGTCACCGAGGGCGAGGACAAACCGTTGAAGTACCCGGTCATGTTCCTGAAGGCGGACCTGGTGGTCCTCACCAAGGTGGACTTGTTGCCCCACCTCGAGTTCGACCTGACCGCGCTCCAGGACGCCCTCGAGAAGGTCATGCCTGCACCGATGATGATCGCGGTCTCGGCTCGGAATGGCATGGGCATCGTCGAGCTCTTGTCCTGGCTCCGCGACCGACGCGGCGCGACCTCGGCCCCGCTCAGTACGATTCGTCCTGCTCGACCCGTGAAAGCACCCAGTCGAAGTCACCGCTCGTGACCTTGACCCGGCAGTGACTGCAGTGGCCCGTCATCTCGATCGCGAGCGGGGCGCCGCAGCTCGGGCACTCCGGATCGGTGCGCGGCGCGCCGCGCTTGCCGGCGCCGCGGATCAGAGTCCAGTACTCGCTGTATTGCCGCTCCCGATCACGACTGCCGCCGACCACGTTGCCCTCGCCGTCCAGGGTGAAGTCGAAGCCGGTCGCGAACACTCGCACCGTCACGGCGTCGTAGACTGCGTCGCCGGTCACTCGCGCCATCTGCACCGAGACGATGCGCGCATCCTCGGTGTAGTTCCGCAGGTGCTGCGCCTGGTACGCCTCGATCCAGTACGAGAAGCTCGCGTGGAGCCCGTCACTCAGGTAGGCCCGCGCCGCGGCGAGATCTTGCCGGTTCCAGCCCCGTGACAGCTCGTTGAACACCAGCTCGAGCCGCGCCTGGAATTTTGGCCAGCTCATCTCGGGATCCCGAAGTACGAGCTTGGCCCAGCGAGCCTTCGCCTTCGGATCGAGCACGGTCGGCAGATCGGTTCCCCGCTCCTCGGCGTGACCCGCAAGACCGGGTGCGCGGGGCTCGCGTGTCACGCTCTTGAGCTCGCGCACCTCCCAGTCGAAGTCCCCGCCGGCAACGACCTGCTTGCAATAAGAGCAGCTACGGCCGCGCAGGGCCTCGAGCGGCGCTCCGCAGCTGGGACACTCTAGCGTCCGGGCCTTGTCTTTGGGTTTGGAGAGAACGCCCTTCTTTCGCGAGAGCGTCCAGCGCTCGACGGCGTACCAGCGTCGTTCCTTCTTCTCGCCGCGCTCGGAGTAGTTGCTCTCGAACTCCAGCGTGACGCTGACGCTCTCGGCGTCACTCTTCACGCCGTTGATGGAGAGGTAGCGGAGGGCACCGATCACGATGCCGTTCACTTCCGTCCCAGAGCCGAGCTCGGCCAGAGACCGATGTGCATCCCCCGAGATCCACGGACCCAGCTCCGCCAGGGTTCCGTTGCCACGAGCGGTGTGCGCCTGGGCGTAGAGCGCGTACACGAAGTCCTCGAACAGCACGATGGAGAAGTTCGGGTCCAGCTTGGTGATGCCTTCCATCGCAACGCGCATCTCGCTCTGGCGCTGCCCCTTGACCCGGCTCGTCTCGAGCTCGGCCGCCGCCGCCTCCATCTTTTCCCGAAGGGCATCCGCCCCGGTGCCAAACTCCCGGGCCGGAGTGCCCCAGTCGCGAGCCTGCCCCGAACCTTCTCGGCTTCGGACGAGCAGCGTGTAACCCACGACGCCCCCAATCACGAGCAGGCCCAGCAGCGGATTCTCGAACAAGAGCACGACCAACCCGCCGATGTCCCCGCCTCCCCCGCTCGATGAGGAACCGCTCGACGACCAGCCGGTCGATGAGCCACTGCGTGACGTGCCGCTGCTGCTGCTGCTCCTGCTGCTGGAGCTTTGGCTCGACGAGCTACCGCTGTAGGTCTGCCCCCCGCCGGGTCGTGCAATCAGCGGCAGCGCCAGCAGCCCAATCCAGAGAACCAGCGACAGAGCGAGGATCCGTCGTTGGTTGGTGCGGCTCATCATGTCAGCCTCACAGCGTCGGACAGCTCGTTCTCGTCATCCGCTGCGCGTGGGCAGAGCTCGGAGAGGGGTGCAGCGAGCCCGTCGAGCGCCGCGACGAAGGCGGGCAGCTCGGCCCGCCCGTCGAGCACGGTCTCCAGTCGTACGAGCGCGTCGCCGAGGCCTGGTCGGTCGATCCCGAGGTCGGTCACGACGACCACCTGGCGCTCGAACATCGAAACGAACACGAGTAGCCCGGTCCGGGCACGAGTTCGACCCACGCCGAGCTCGACGAAGGCCGCACGAGCGGCCGTGCTCGCGTTGCCCTCGAGGCGCTCGCGGGAGGTGAGCAGACGTCGGACCGGTGGCACCCACATCGAGAGCGCCATGCCGATGCCAAACAGCAACGGAAACTCGAGCACAAAGCCCTCGATGCGAATGGGCGCCGGGTGAAATAGAAACAACATCAGCCCCGCGTAGGCAAAGAGGAAACCGAGGATGGAGTCTTCGCCAGCGTAGTGGCCGGAGATGGCGCGCACCGCCACCACGACCTCCGCTCCGCTCCGTCGCTCGATGCGCTCGACGGCGCGAGCGACCTCACTCTCCGCACTCTCGTCGTAGAACGCGCGCGCGGTCATCTGGAGCTACTCTCGCCCAGGTGAGTGCCCGGAGTCCAGCGGGCCATGCGCACGCAGGCGGCACGCGCCGCATCGGTCACGCCCGCAGTGCGTCGCCGATGTCGCGAGCGATGCGCTCGGTGAGCTCCCGCGCCGTAGGTGACGCCCGTGTCATCAGGAGGAATCCATGGATCATCGTTGGCACGACGCTCAGCTTCACGACCACGCCGGCCTGCTTCAGCCGCTCGGCATACAGGACCGCCTCGTCCCGCAGCGGGTCGAAGTGACAGGCGTAGATCCAGGTTGAACAGATCCCCGTCAGATCCTCGGCGAGCACCGGCGAGGCGTCGGGATGCCGGCGCACCTCCTCGGAGTCACCGAAGTAGTGCCGGTGATACCAGGCGATGGATTCACTCGTGAGCATCCAGCGGTCGCCGAGCGTTCGATGCGACGGCTGGCTGAGGGTGGCATCCAGCCCGGGGTACAGAAGCACGGCCAGCGCCGGTTTCAGCGCGTGAGACGCGGAGTGTCGCGCCACGACGGCGCTCAAATTTCCTCCGGCGCTGTCGCCCGCCACCGCAACCCGCGCCGGATCGATCTCGAGCGCCACCGCGTGCTCCACGCACCAACGAAACGCTGCCACCGCATCTTCCGCGGCCGCGGGAAACGGCTGCTCCGGCGCGAGGCGGTACTCGATGGCCACCACCCGCAGGTTCCCGCTGTCGGCGAGGCGCCGGCACAGGCTGTCGTGGGTCTCGAGATCACCTACGACCCAGCCGCCGCCGTGAAAATACACGATCGCCGGGGAAGGCTTGGCGAGGCCGGGCGGCGCGTACAGCCGCGCGCGCTGCCTGCCGCCGGGGCCGTCCCACCAGAGCTCGCGGGTGTCGATGTTTCTACTCGGAGGCGAGTCGACGGAAGCAACACTGACCCGGAGCGCACGACGCGCCGCCTCCGGCTCATTTCGCTCGACCGCGGAGTCGTTGATGAGGTCGTCGATGCGGAGCATCGCGGCCAGGTGTTCATCGACGAGCTGCCCTTCCACCGGCGCGCTGCGGCTCCGCGCCAAGCGCCGCCGCACGCCGTCTTGCGAGAGCAACAACTCCAGCGCGCGACCGCCCGCACTGACTCTGAGCCGCAGCCACGCTCGCAAGAGGTTCCTCGAGAACGCAGAGCCAGCGTGCACGGCCATGATCGTAAAGTCGCCAAGCGCCTCGGCGAAGTCAACTCGCGCCTCGACCCCGAGCGCAGTTAGTCCGTGGTCAGCTGAATGGCACCACCCAACCGGACTGCGGCGCGGTCCGGCGCGCTGAATTGCCAGCGATAACTGGCGCGCGCGTCGACCAGGAACCGCACTCCTTCGAGATCCAGGCCGACGTTGGCCGCGGCCTCGGGCGCGAAGAAACCAACACCCGTTTCCTGTTCGATGCGATCCACGAGCGCCACGTCGAACCCAAGTCCGAGCACACCAAACGCCGCGTCGGACTGGAGCCCCCCGTAGAAGATCACGGGCAGGCCCCCTCCCCAATTCAGCCGGTCACCGGACGCGGGCGCGGCCCAACCCTCGACGCCCATCAACATGCCGGCGATCAGGCCGCCGCGCCGCCGCTGGATGTCGTAGCCGCCGGCCTCGACACGCCCGTAGTAACCGCGGTCGATGCCCCGCACCCAGATCGCACCGAACGCGACGCCAACGGCGACTCCATCATGCCAGGCGTCGAAGGGCGGCGGGACATACGGCGGTACGTCGGCAGGGGGAGTGACTTCCCCGCTGGCGATCACGAGTGGTTGAGGCTGTGACAGTTCAACGACACCCGGGACCTCGGTCGCCACGTCCCCGCGAGCCGGCGGAGGCTCGGGGTGGACCGCGGGCTGGGCCATCGCGTTCGAGCCCAACGCGAACATCACGACGCCCGCGCCCAACATCGAGCTCGGGCCGGCAGCCGACGGTCCTCGGCGAGCGATCGCCATCACTTCGCCGCGGGGCGCAGCCCCGGGATCTCCGGCATCGGCGCGGTCAAGAGCTCCGTGGCGGCAATCTTCTCACGCACCTGGGACAGCTCTGTCTGGTCGGCAAAAAACGCAAGCTGCTTCCCGACGCGCGCCCGCCCAAACTCGGTCGAAGTGTTGAGCAGCGCGCGGGCCTCGCCCAACACCTCCGCCTGGATGCGCTCGCGCGAGCCCGCCGCGCGGACCTTGCGCACGACACCGCGGACCCGCCGTGTCGTCTCGATACCCTGGGTGACCGTCTTCGACAGCTCCCCGCCGCCGGGCACGATGTTGGCGAGGGCCTCGAGGTAAGTGAGGTAGTCCCCCTCGCCTCGCCAGATGTCGATCACGGCGTGGAACAGCGCTGACGTCGGGAGGTGCGTGACCGCGTCGATGGCAGTGAAGAGGACCCCTATCTGCTCGAGCGCAGCGGTCTCCTCGTGTTTTTTCCAGGCCAGGTACTCGGGGCTCGCCTCGATGCCAGCCGCCAGCTGTTTGCCGAGCGCGAGACGCTCGCGTCGGGTCGTGTCGACTTGCGGAAACTTCGGCGAGACCGGCGTCGTTGCGTCCGCGTCGTGAATCACCGACAACATCACCTGATGGATGTTCGCCGACAGGCTGCCCGAACCCGCATCCGTCGACCGCGCGCACAGGCCCACCGCCGCAATCGAGGCCTCGATGACCCCCAACCGACGGCGATCGCCCTCCAACCGGGCGAGCAACAAGAGCAGCACGCTGTCGTAGTCGTCGCGGGTCACGCGCTCTGGCAGCTGATACGGCGTCGGCGCACCCCCGCGTAGCTCGCCGAGCTCGCGGACGATCTTGAACTCTTCGATCTCCGCCTGCTCCATGGCCGAGTGAATGCGAACGAGCTGCTGCAGCAGGGTCGTCAAGGACCAGTTCAAGCGGTGGATCTCGAAGTAGTCGGTATGGATGTGCTCCCGCGCCTTGTTCCACGCCGCGGTGGCAGTCAGGCGGTCCTGCTCCGTCATCTCCGCGCTGAACGTGAGGCGGTCAGGGATCGTTCGGTCGATCTCGAATGCATTCGTCGCGGGGCTGACCCGCACGAAGAATGGGACCTCGCGAGCCTGCAACCCTCCAAGCGCGGACACTCCTTTTTGCGCGAGCACCCGATACACCCCGTGGCTGGAGGTCTCTGCGCCCATCTGCACGTCGAGGTACCGTTGAGCATGCAGCTCGTACACACCGGCAACCCACTGCTCACCCCGGAGGTGTGAGAGCGGCGTCTTCGCCGGCCGAGTGCACGCGGCCGCGGATACCGAGACCACACTCAGTGCTTGCACGAAGGCGCGGCGCGTGAGCATCAGAGCACCGTCACTCCATCGAGCGCCGCGAAGCGCTCGTGAACGTCCGCGGGGGTGCGAGTCACCCGACCTCGTGCGCCTGGCGAGCCCATCGCTCCGCCCCCCGCGCCGCCCGGGCCGCCCCGCCCGGCGTTGGCCTGCGCGTTGATGGCAGTGGAGAGCTCCTCCTCGAACCTGCCGTCGAAGAAGATGTCGATGCTGCCGCCCGGTCCTCCCCTGCCACCGCTTCCACCCGGGCCATCTGTCCCGCGCTGTCCTTGAGCCCCCGGCGGACTTCCGCTGCCGCCGGGCCCGCCCGCTCCTCCCTGACCTCCGGGCCCACCGCTGCCACCCGGGCCTCCGTTCGCGTGCAAGAGCAGGGCGCGCTCGGGCGGAAATAACAAAAAGTCGTCGATGTCGCCGACGATGCGCGCGGCCACGAGCTTGTCGTAAAACGGCGTCTTCACCAGCGTCAGGTACACTGCGAAGCGAGCCCCCGGCCCGCCGGGGGTTCCATTGCCACCCGGCCCACCGGGTGAGCCATTGCCGCCCGCGCCGCCCGGGCCCTGTTCCGTCCTCGTGGTCGAGAAGCCACCCGGCGAGGTAGCCGGCACGGTCTTCGTCGTGGTGAGCCCAGCACTACCGGGGCTACCGCTCGAGCCCTGCGCTCCCAGGGAGCCCGAACTTCCCGGTGCACCGTCGCGTCCCGCTTGTTTGATGCAGTCGTAGTCGGGTTTGTAGTTCGTGATGAAAGTGAACTTGTCCGGACGCCGACGGAACACCGTCTTGATGTGAAACTCGCGGGCGACCGTCGCGAGCAGATTTCTGTTGGGCGACAGCCACCCGTTTTCATCGAACCGGCCGGCGTCACTCTGAAATGTGAACTCTGCGAAGTCGAGATTCCTCTGCCTTGGGCTGCCAGCTCGCCAAGTCTCGAGCTTCTCGAGCTTCTGCTCACCCTCGAGCACCACATCGGCAAACACCGCCACCTGCACCGGCTCGCGCGGACAGATCGTCTTCTGATCGCGGCGGATGTCGACCCCCATGCTGCGAACCTCCGCCTTCTCCAAGGTCACCAAGCCATTGCGACCCAAGAGGAATCCGCAGGCAGCCAGCGAGGTGCACGATGCTGCGAAGAAGAGCTTGGCGGCGCGCATGAAGGAGCCGCCGCAGCATAAGCGATACGGGTCCCGCCGCCGAGCCCCGCGCGCCACTCTGTGCCAGACTCGCAGGAATGCGCCTTGCTTCCGGAGACTGCATGCAATCGCTCCTAAGAACCTCGACTCGATGGCTCGGCTGTGTGCTTGCGCTCGGCCTGGCGGTCAGTGCCTGTGGCTCGTCCTCGTCCGACGACCAACCGTCGAGCTATGCATGCAAGAACCCCACTCCCGCGAACAACGCCTACGACAGCGGCATGGTGACCTGCGAGGGTCACTGGTCGCATCGAACTGCAGCCGTCGAATGCCAGACCGCCGTGCCGAGGGCCGACTACTCCTGCAACAACAGCGGCGGGCCCTCCGGCTGCACCACGGACGCGGACTGCGCCGGCACACCCAACAGCTACTGCAATTTCGTGCCCCCCGGCGCATGTGAGTGTGTCACGGGCTGCACGAAGGACTCTGATTGCGGCGCAGGCAACCTCTGCGCATGTGATGGCGTGATGGGCTCTTGCTACGAAGCGAGGTGCGCGACGGACGCCGACTGCGGCGCAGGCAACCTCTGCGGGTCCGTCGACACGATGCCAGCCTGTGGGTTCATCGTGTTCACCTGTCAGAAGGGCAGCGACGAGTGTGCGTCCTCCACCGATTGCCCGAACAACGAGGCATGCACTGTCCAGGACGGGCACCGAGTCTGCGCGAAGGTCGGCTGCTACACCTAAACCACAGCGGAAATCCGCTGGAGGTGCACACGCCCGACAGGTTGTGTCATGGTATGTCCTGCTTTTCGAGAAGGGACGGCTCATGCTTCGTAATATCGCCCGTAGTGCTCTAGCTCTCGGTGTCTTCGCAATGTTCCCCATCGCCTGCGGGGGCGGAGACGATCGAACCTTCTCGAACTCGACGGGCGGTACCGGCGGATCCGCGGCGGGGAGCGGCGGGGCAAACACCGGTGGCAGCAGCGCGACGGGCGGTAGCAGCGGCAGCGGCGGTGCGGCCGGCAGCGACGCGAGCGCCGGCACCGGCGGCACGGCCGGCACGGGTGGCTCGAGCGACGGCGGCAAGACCTGCTCGGGAGCGGCCGAGTGCGACGACGGGCTCGCCTGCAACGGCAGCGAGACCTGTGCAGGCAACGTGTGCAAGGCCGGAACCAACCTGGCCGACGGCACGCCCTGTGCGCTCGTCGCGGACGGCGGCGTGGCCGACTCCGGCGTCAGTTACAACTGCATGGGCGGCGAGTGTCGTGCAACGTGCAAGGACGACGCCGACTGCGACGACAACGATGTCTGCACAGGCAAGGAGACGTGCAACCCGACGACCAAGACCTGCCAGTCCGGCACGCCACTCAGCTGCGACGACAAGAACGACTGCACCAAGAACGAGTGCGACAAGACCAGCGGCTGCCAGTACTCGCTGATCGACCAGGACGGCGACGGTCACGCCGCCACGAGCCTCGGTAGTTGTGGTGATGACTGCAACGACAACGACAAGACCATCTACACGGGCGCGGCTGAGCTGTGTGACAGCAAGGACAACAACTGCGACGGCAAGACGGACGAGATCGCGCCCCTCTGGTACCCGGATTGCGACAAAGACACCTTCCCCCCCGGAGGCGCGACGGGCGTCCAGGGCTGCACCGCCCCGGCGACCGCACCGCCGACCTGCCCCGGAGGCGGCTGGACGGCCAAGGCCCCCGGCCCCGGCGCCACGGACTGTTTCGACACCAACGCTGCGGTGCATCCCATGACGACGGCGGAGAGCAACGCGGCCTGGAGCACGAAACCCATTCCCGGTGCAACCACTGCGGTCGACTACGACTACAACTGCGACGGGAACGAGGAGAAACGCTACACCGTGGGGTACGTCTCCACGAGCGCGACCTGCACCTATCAGTGCAGTGGGGTGTTCTGCTACTGCTCGGGAACCGCCGGCTATACCGGCGCCGTTCCCGCGTGCGGAGCAGCCTCCACCTACACGAGTTGTAGCCTCGGGGTTAAGTTTTGCACGCGCTCGACGCCGGCCAACAAGACTCCAAGCGGGCGCTGCGCCCGGCATCGGCGGGCTCCCCCCGGCAGGACCGCACGGCGACACGGTTGACCCGTCCTTGCGCGCACGCCGCCGGGCTGAGTCCACGTCGCACGCGCGCGCGAGGGGGGGCTGCCCGTTTGGCGGCGCTCCGCACGCGCGCCGTCACGGGATTGCGGAGGAAGCCGCCCGACAGGCTGCCCAACTTCCGTGCTCGCAGGCCGCGATACGCAGCGCCGACGCGCGGCGATAGAGCCGCCGTTGTTCATCCCAGCTACGGAGAACGCTTGCTCCCCACCGGTCGGATCGACGAGCGCCCCAGCGCGACCGCGGTTCGGTATGCTGCCGGCGTGGGCGCACGCGGTGAAACGGACAGGGTTGTACGAGCTGTCGTCGGGGCAGTGCTGGCGGTGTGCATCGTGATGACCGTCGTCTGGTGGCGCAAGCGGGCCGAAGATCGCGCGGCCGTGCGGGGAGCGATGCCCGGCTGCATCGCCCGGCTCGGGTCGGAGGCCGAATGTGACGCACGCTTCGACAAACACCATCGCGAGTGTTTCACCTACAACAACAAACCGGCTGGGAAATTCTCACCGAGAGCGTTCGACGAAAATGGGTACCTCGAGTGTGTCATCGCGAGCCCGGAGCCCTGGGCAGCGGCGCGCCGCGCCGCGCGAGCCGAACGCGAGAAAGCCGAGCGCAGGCAGCTGCGCTGAGCGCTGTCGACACGCACGCATCGAGCCGTGACACACGGCAAGGCTGCCGCACGACGGGCCCTTCACCCAGCGCGAGAAACCAGGTTGCGGCCCGCGTGTTTCGCGGCGTACAGGGCGTGGTCGGCGGACTCGAGCAAGGAGTCCCAGGCAGCATCGTCGTTTCCTGCCGCCGCAACACCCACGCTAACCGTGACATGCACGTCGTTCCCGCGCACGGAGAGCGGGAGCCGGTCGACGCTCATCCGGATGCGCTCGGCGAGGATCAGACCGTTCCGCAGGGTCATGTCGCGACAGAACACGACGAACTCATCGCCACCGAAGCGCACCAGAGTGTCCTCCGGTCTGAGCAGGCGCTGTACGTTGGAGGTCACGATTCGCAACACCACGTCGCCGAACACGTGCCCGTGGGCGTCGTTCATCGCCTTGAATTCGTCGATGTCCAGCAATAAGAGCACGAAGGGATACCCGCGCCGCTGCGCCAGCGCGCGCTCCGCTTCAAACCGATGCTCGAAGTGGCGACGATTGTAGGCTCCGCTGGTCGGATCTCGAACCGCGGACTCGTAGAGCTGTTCCGCTGCCTCTTCTTCGGCTGCCGACTTGAGATTGAACATGAGCTCGCTGTCCGACCCGATTCTGACGTGATCGCCGTCCTGCAGCCGAAGCGGGGACTCGATTCGCTTGCCGCCGACCCAGGTGCCATTCCGGCTCTGAAGGTCCTGGACATAGACTTGCTCATCGATGCGGAAGAACCTCGCATGCCGCAGCGAAACCGACTCTTCGGTCAGCCGGAGGTCCGCGTCGGCGCCACGGCCAACGCTCAGCTCCCCGTCGCCGATACGGACCAGCTTACCTGTGTCGTCTCCGCTCATGAGGGTGAGCGACGGGTGGT
The DNA here is from genome assembly GCA_016706225.1 of Myxococcales bacterium. Lineage (NCBI taxonomy): Bacteria > Pseudomonadati > Myxococcota > Myxococcia > Myxococcales > Myxococcales bacterium. The sequence continues at coordinate 386,103 of JADJKB010000024.1, read as the reverse complement.
CCCGTGCCGGACGATCCGCGTCGGCGTTGCCAAGGGCTTCGGTCAGCGTGGGAACTTCATCCGGATCACCTCTGTGCACCCGCGATGGCTCGCGCCGGCCACCGGCCGAAGTCTTGCGTGTGTCGTCCCTCATCTGAACACCTGCCCGCGCCGAAGCGCGTCGTTGCTGCGACTGAGTAGTTGCGGGATCGCTTCCCCCCGCCGGGTCACGAGCCGCATTAGAATGGGGCGCGTCGGCGTAGGCCGCAAGGGCACTTTACGCTTCGCGAACGGTGCAACTTCGTGCGACACGTCCTGTCGCAGTTGGCAACGGCCGCTCGAATGCACCGCGTCCGGACAGACCCTGCGAAGAGTGCAAGTTCTGCGGTCAGCGCGCGCTCATTCGCGCGTCACTCGAGCGTCTGACCCGGATTCGGTTGTCCCGGACTTGCCATGGCGGTCGCGTTCCAGCTGAACGCAACGAACTCGTGTCCCGGACCGGTGAGCGAGAGCGATGTGCCGACCGCCGACGTCGACGGTTGCGAGACACCAATGTCCGTCGAGGCAAGGCCAACGGCGGGGCCGTTCGTCGGCGTGAACGCCCCCTCGTAGGACAGGAACTGTACGACCTTGCCCTGGGCATCGACCAGCGCGACACCGTCCGGCTCGCCGACGCCATCGGCGCCGCCGTTTTGCAGACCCGCGATCGGCAGCCAGACGACACCAAAACCACCTTGCTGGCTCGGCAGTTTGCCCTCGAGTGAGACACTCTTGTACGTGCGGAGCTGTCCGGCCTTGCCGTTGTAGAGCGCCAGGCTGAAACCGGTGAGGTCGGCACCGGCCGTGCCCGCGATCTCGACGCCTTCACCCACATCCGTGCCCGCGTTGTCGTAGTGGATTTCGTTGATCCAGACGACGGGCGCTGCGGGCGGCTGCGCACCGCAGGCCAGCGTCTTCGGCGCGCACGCCTTCGTAGTGATGGTGTCGCTGAAGCGGATGTCGAAGCAGTTGTAGCCCGTCGGGCAGTCGTTATTGCTCTCGCACTTGGTGGCGCAGTGCTTGCTGCCGCCGCCGTAGTCCACACACTGGGTGTCGAAGCCGCCGCACTCACTCGCCGCCGCGCAGGGCTCACACAGCTTCGAGAAGTCCGCGAACGGGTTTACCCGCGGGTTGTCGTCGATTCCGTGTACGCCGTAGAGGGGCGTCATCCAGTACTCGTTGTTCAGGTTGCGCAGGATCTCGCCGAACATCTTCGGCTTCAGCTGACCTGCGTTGTCCTGGTTCATCACCGCGTCGAGCAGGACCTTGCTGGTGCGTCCCTTACCGGCGGCGTTCGAGAAGCTGGTGGTCGTGATCACGTCCAGATCCATGCGCCCTTGTTTGACCGGGTTCTGGTACAGCGAATCGGCCACCATGTAAGTGTCGCAGCCGCTCGCGAGCACGACCTGGTAGAAATTCTCCGGAATGCTGAGACCCGGCAGCTCGGTATCGTCGAGCTCACCCGTGACGGTCTTGTTCCAGTCCGAGAGCGAGAACCCGTACAGCGGCCCAGCGTGGCCCTCGTAGATCACGATCTGCCGCTCACCAAAGGCCTTGATCATCGAAGCCTTCAGCTGACCTGCAAATGTCTCGTTGGTGGGGTCGCCCTGGCCCGGGTGAACCAAGAGCACGGCAACGGGCAGCTCTTTCCCGTTCACCTTGATGGTCTTCGTGAACTCCCCGGAATCGAGCTTCAGCTCGTCGTAGCTGCCGACCGGGCTCTTGAACCCCTCGTCCTGGGTGAGCCAACGGTAGAGCTCTTTGGCAGTCTGCAGATCGAAACGCCCGTCGTTGTAGTCCCAGCCGACGTAGATGCCGACGCGGAGCGCGCCGCCCGCCTTGGCCAGCTGATCGGGAGCAAACAGCTTCGCGTACTCGAGGTAGGCGTCGTTCGAGCGTGGGTAGGGTTTGATGGTGAGCTCGAGCGTTTCTTTCTCGCCGGTGTAGGTCTCGGGTTTGTAGGCGTTGAACGGTGCCTTGCGGTACCACTCACTGCCGGTCGTCAGCTGGCCCAGCGTCGAATTCGGCAACACCGGCACGTCGAGGGTGAAACACTTGTCCTCGCCACAAGCCTGGGTCGGGATCTGTTTCAAGAGGTCGAGCGGGCCCGAGAGCTCACTCGTGAAACGATAGCTGAACTTCCCGTCCTGATCTGGCGCAGACACCTCGAGAGCTTCGTAACTCTCGGGACGAGTCATGGCGGTGAAACCACCCCAGTCTTCGTTGGCCGCGTCGTGCTTGGCGATCACGTACTGATTCAAGAACCAGGCGATGGAGAAGTTCTTGAGGGTGATCGACTCGAGCGAGCACACCTTCTGGGCGTCCGGCTCACCGGCGTGGCGGGCGAGGCAGTCGGGCTCGATGCTGGCGATGGTCGTACCGGTGACCGTGTACTCCTGCGCGTTGGTGCTGAAGTAGTTGTCGGCTTTGCCCGGCGGAACAAGCGTGCCCGTTTTGTCGCTGCCGCCCCCTTCACCGCTATCTCCTCCTGAAGAACAACCTGCGACTGCAGCCAGCAGGGCAGCGGCGGAGACACGAGCAAACGACACTTTCATGACAACCTCCAGAACAGCACGGGCACGCCGTGATACGGCCCGCCAGGCTCGATACTTCCATGATGTGCGCGAGGTCGCCACCCGCCGTGGCGCTGGCGAGTGCGGGCCCACGTGCGCTTCGCAGCGCGTCGCTGCCCGACGGCGGTGAAGTCAGCCAGCTTGCTGCGCGTGCGTGGCAGGCTGCACCGGATGCGCGCGCTCCCGAAGCAAAGGCCACCTGGTGGGCCGGCAACGACGGACGACGCAAAACCGGCGCAGAGCCGCGAGAATTTGCGGACCACGAGCCCGCGCGCCACCGGACCCGATTTGCCCGGGCCCGCGGAAAGTCGCAAGCTCTCCCTGGGCGGGGCGTCTAGACAGGCAGAGGGGATGCAGATGCAACTTCGGTCGAGGTTCCTCACAGCGATCGCATTCGGTTTCGGCTGCAGTGTCTTGCTCGGCTCCTGCTCTGCGAGCTCGGGCGGCGACTCGGCGGCGGGCGCGGGCGGGGGCGGGGCCGGCGGAGCCGGCGGTTCGGGCACGGGCGCCGGTGGCAACGGTGGCAACTCCGGGACCGGCGGGGGCATCAACCTGGACAGCGGCCTCGGCGGCGGCGGCGGCGGACTCACCGACGGGCAGGTCTGCAACTCGGTGTCGCAGACCGCCGACAACAAGCTGCGCCCGGTCGACATCATCTGGGCGCTCGACACCTCCGACAGCATGGTGGGCGAACTGCAGCAAGTCGAAGCGAACATGAACACGTTCGCCAACGCCATTGTCCAGAGCGGCATCGACGTGCACATCGTGCTGATCGCGAAACCCGGCAACCCGACTGATGGTTCGATCTTCAACCCGGACCCGGGCGTATGCATGGATCCGCCGCTTGGCACCGGAGCCTGTCCAGGCGGCTCGAAACCGCCGCTCTATCAGCACGTCGAGGTCAGCGTCGGCAGCAACAACGCGCTGAACAAGCTCATCGAGACGTACCCGACCTACAAGAAGACTCTGCGCCAGAACTCGGTGAAGTACTTCGTCGTGCTCAGCGATGACGAGGCCAAGGATGGCCCGAACAACTCTGCCGCGGCGTTCACCCAGTCGGTCAATGGCCTCGACCCCGGGTGGTTCGACGAGTGGAAGGTCTTCGGCATCTACTGCACGGGGAGCTGCGGCGTGTTCCTGGCCTGCGCGGCGACAGGCAACGTCTACAAAGATCTCGTCAACCAGACCAAGGGTGTCACTGGCGATCTGTGCGGCAACAACCAGAACTTCAGCCCCGTCTTTACCGCCATGTCGCAGGCCGTGGTGTCGAACAAGACCGTCGACTGCGCCTGGGACATCCCGCCCGCGCCGGCTGGCCAGACCTTCAACCCGAACATGGTCAACGTGAACTACACGGCCGGCGGCACGGGGACCGCACAGCCCATTTTTCACGTGGACAAGGCCGCGGACTGCACCGCCGCCGGCGGCTGGTACTACGACGACAACGTGAGCCCGAAGAAGGTGCTGGTGTGCCCGGCAACCTGCTCGGCCATCCAGGCCGATTCGAGCGCACTGATTGACGTTTTGTTCGGCTGTGCGACGGTCAACGTTCCGAAGTGACGAAGCGAACGGCGACTCACACGTGGAGAATCAGGCGCGCGGCGCGCTGCCTGGGGATCCGACGCATCATGTGGGCAGCCGCGCACGCGTTCGAGGCAGCCCATGTACGATGAAGATGTCTTCGCAGCGCTCCGCGGCTCGCGCCCCGCAGACCCGGTCGGTATCTCCGACATCTTGCGGGCCGTCGACGCGCGGCAGCGTCTGGTGCTCACGCTGGATGAGCTAAACGAGAGCCTGGCGTCGTTGATCCACGAGGGCCGAGCGCAGCAGGTTCGGCCCGGGTTCTTCGCCGCCGGACGCGGGTCGCAGACCCTCACGCCGGTCGTGAAGAGCCAGTTCGACGCGGCGCTCGCGGAGTATCAGGGTCGCTTCGACGGAGTGTCGGCCGGCGACGACGACGACGATTCCGGAACCATACTCAAGCTCTGTTTCACGACCACGACCAAGAAGCCGAGCACTCGCGCGCTCGATGACTTCACGGAGGCGCTCGAGCGAAACATCGGGAGCGTGGCGGACGTGCTGGGCTTCGAGATGGGAAGCGACGTAGTGGAGCTTCACATCCTGGTGGACGAGGGTGAGCCCGTCGAGACGGTCGCCGCTGCCTGCGCCCTGGCCGCGAGCGCGTGGGATCAGGTCGACGGCTACCGCATCGTCATCGCCGACGCGGAAGGTAACGAGCGCGAGTACCCGTAGAGCCGAGACCGAGCCCAGAATTGACAGCCCTCCGCGGACGCTAGAAGCTCCGATCGAAAGGCGCTCGAAGGTTGAACAATTTCACGAGACTCCCCCTGCTCCTGCTCTTGACCGTCCCGCTCGGCTGCAAGGACAAAGCGCCGCCACCGCAAGAGACGGCTCCGCGCCACAAGAACCGTGAAGAGGCGCTGCAGGTGTTCGAAAAACATCGCGAAGAGTTCGTGCGCTGCGAGAAGCTCCGCAAGATGCTCATTTCCGCTCCGTCTGTTTCGGCGAGCCCCCCGTCCGCTTCGGCTAGCAGCCGCCCCGCCCCGGCAGCCGCCGCGTCTGTTTCGTCGTCGCCATCCGCCTCCGGGAACCCGGCGCCGGTCTCGAGCGCAGCCGTCATGTCCCAGCGCTGCGACCTACAGTTCTGGAAGGACGTGAAAGAAGACATGGGGCCCTACGACCAGGCCGAGGTCGACGTGTGGTGGGCCGAGTGGCGGAAGGGAGTGAAGATCGAGTGAGCATGCGTGAAATGCCGTGTCGCTCCGCTCGGGAGCTCGTCGCCACTGCGGCGCTGGTCCTCCTGCCGCTCCTGGCGTGCAAGAAGAAACCGCCGCCCGACACCAGCCCCAGCCCGCCCACGGTGTCGACCACTGCGGCCCGGGCGAGCGAGCTCAAACCCAAGATGAAAGCGCGCATCGACAAACTCGCTGCCATGGCGCTGAAGGCCAAGTCCGAGCCCAAGGTGCGCAAAGAGCGGCCTTTGAAGACCAAGCTCGACAAGGAAAAGTTCATCGTGATCGGGGAGAAGTGGCTGGACAACGTCCACTACGAACCCGCTACCGGAGAGATCGATCTCGACAACACCACACTCTCGCTGTGTGGCTACGCCCTGGACAAGGCGGAACCAAAGGACGATGACCTGAAATACTTCGACGAGTGCCTGAATTGGGAGCACGTCGCGGTGGTGCGCTCGCGCCGGATCATCTTGCCGGTCGTCAAGATGGCGACCAAGACCTTCGAGCCGGGGCAGCTGGATGGCGATCTGCTGCTCTTCGACCTCGCGAGCGGCGAAATCGTCGGGCGTTACCTCTTGGGCATCACCAACTCCGACGAGCTCAAGTGGTTCGAGGGCAAGCCAGAGTCGGACTGGAAAGACGAGTCGAAGCGCGACCTGGTCAAGAACGTCCAGAGTGTGGTCGAAGAGCGGCTGCTGCTGGAGCGGGACTCGAGCGGGACTCCGGACTAGAGCAGGCCCAGCAACGGAGAGCCACGTGCCCCACCCGAGTGATACCTGGCCGAACCTGGCCGAAGACTCCTTTCAGCCCATCGACGACAACAAGCTGTTCGGCGGCGCGCCGAGCACACACCCGCCGCGCATATTGCTGCTCTCTGGGTCACTGCGAAAGCGCTCCTACAGTCGTCTGGCAGGCGAAGAAGCGGTGCGCATTCTCCGCCGGCTCGGCGCCGAAACGCGCACGTTCGATCCGAGCGGTCTACCGCTGCCGGACGACGCGGACGCAAGCCACCCGAAGGTCGCCGAGCTCAGGCAGCTCGCGACCTGGTCAGAAGGGATGGTCTGGTCCACGCCCGAGCGGCACGGCGCCATGACCGGCGTGATGAAAGCGCAGATCGACTGGATCCCTCTGGCCCTGGGAGCGGTGCGCCCCACACAAGGCAAGACCCTCGCGCTCATGCAAGTGTGCGGCGGCTCGCAGAGCTTCAACGCGGTCAATCAGCTCCGAATTCTCGGACGCTGGATGCGCATGTTCACCATCCCCAACCAGTCGTCGGTGCCCAAGGCGTTTCTGGAGTTCGAGGACGACGGTCGCATGAAACCCTCGGCGTATTATGACCGAATCGTCGACGTCATGGAGGAGCTGATGAAATTTACGCTGCTGCTGCGAGACCGAAGCGGGTACCTCACGGACCGCTACAGCGAGCGCAAAGAGAGCGCCGAAGAGCTGTCGAAACGCGTCAACCAGCGAAGTCTTTGAGCGCGGGGGCCGGCGCCGAACGCCGCTGGGCCAGGTGGCGAAACACCACCACGTGCCCCGCAACGGCAGCGGTCACCATGACGGCGGGGAGCCACACGTACGGGAAGAACAACACCCAGGTATTCAGCGACCCATCGCCGAAGGCGCGCAGCATGGGCGACGTTGCCAGGGCAACCACGGCGATCACGCTGAGCGCGCACAGGCCGAGTACGTTCCAGAAGACGACCACTGCGCGCGGGACGTCTCCGCGCTTCAGGAACGCCGCCAAGAAGAGCGCGCCGGCTCCCGTCACGATGTCGAAGTTGTACCCCGAAAAGGACATCTGCACCGGCATGACGCCGCTGCGCGCGGCTTCGTGCATCACGAGCTCGAGCGGGAACCGCAGGCCCTGCGCTCCGACCAGCAGCCAGAGCGGCAACGTGGCGAAGAGCTTGCCGACGCGCGACAGGCCAAGGGCTACGCCACCGCCCAGGATGAGCAGCAACATGACGACCATCGGCGGAGGGCGCAGATCGAAGCGCTGGAGCTGGCCAGAGAGAGCCGCCGCCGCCGTCAGCGCCATCCACGTAGCAACGCCAAGCGAGGCCAGGCCCACCTGCCGACGGGTAACCGCTGGCGTGGCTCCACCCAACTGGGCCGCGTGACGGACCCCGAGCACGAACAACACCGCCATCGCCACCGCCAGGGCCGGAATGCCGAACAACACCAGCGCAGGGGCCGGGGCGAGGGCGAATTGACTCGACATGCCAAGAGCTATACTTTATTTTTTAATAGTGGCAAGTGCCAAAACTAAAGCCTCGACGCCGCGGCGCTCTTATCACCAGTTCTGCGGGCTAGCGCGGGCGCTGGACGTGCTGGGCGAGCGCTGGACGTTGCTCATCGTCCGGAACCTGCTGCTCGGGCCACGTCGCTATTCCGATTTGCTCGATGAGCTGCCGGGCATCACCACCAACCTGCTCGCGCAGCGCCTGAAGAGCCTGGAGCACGAAGGCCTGATCGCAAAACGCAAGCTGGGCAAACCGAGCGGAGCAACGGTGTACGGTTTGTCCGAAACTGGAGCGGCGCTCGAGCCCGCTCTGATGGAGCTGGCACGCTTTGGCGGTCGATATCTCGACCAGCCGCGACCCGACGACCGCGTGGACATTGGCTGGGCGCTACTGTCGATGAAACGCCGCTACATCGGGAACATGCAGCTTCGGGTCGCGCTCTGGGCCGGGGAGCGTGGTTTCGACATCGAAGTGAGCCCGGACCGCGTGCGCATCACCGAAGGTGACCCCGCTGGCGCGCAGGTCACGCTTCGCGGCAGCGTCGACACGATCTTCGCTCTCTTGTTCTTGCAGCGCTCCCCCGCCGCGCTCGAAGCCTCGGGACACCTCCAGGTCGAGGGCTCACGCCGCGCTTTTCGCGAGTTACTGCGGGCGTTCCCGCCGTCGAAGAACCCCGCCACGCTGGGGGCGCGCGCGACACTGCGTTGAGCGGGCCGCTCAGCCGTCGAGCTCCGCGAGATCCGTGCTGAGGAAGACCTCGTGCACCTCGAGCACACTCGGCCCCGCGAACATCTCCTTCGGGGCGCGGTTCTTGTGCGCTTCGCCGAAGGCGGGGCTCTTGGTCCAGGCTTCGAAGTCCTCGAAGCGGCGCCACCAGGTCTTGACCTCGTAGTGGCCCTGTTTCTCGGGGTCGGGCACGAAGCCACCCGCCTCGTGGTCGAATTTCATCGGCTTCGGCCGGTGGACTTCGTTGCGCACGAAGCCCGGCGCTTGGTCGACGAGATGCACGCGCTTGCGAAAGCGATCCTCGAAATCGATTTCATGTCCTTCGGCGACAGGGATGCGATTGGTGACGACGATCAAGAGCGGCCTCCGGGCGCAGCCGAGCATGACGGAGAGGGCGCGTCCATTGCGGCTGCCCATCGGTCGTGATCTTCGACCGAGCAGGCGCTTCGGCTCCCCTCGCCCGCTCGCGAAACTGGCCCCCCGCGCCAGGCTGCGCCAGCACGGCACACGGGCCGCGCCACCGCCGCGGAGCTTTGGGCGCCGGCTGAGACCAGCGGTGCCCGCACGGAGTGCCGTTTCCAAAAACACTTCCGCAGGATTTTCAGCGCTGCGCCGCCGCCTGGCCCGCTAAGCGGTCAGAATCATTTGAAGGCATACTAATTGCGTGCGCGTGGCACGGGAGGTGCTCAATGCGTTCGCTCTCGATTGGACCGCTGACCCTGGTGGTCGCACTCAGTGCACTGGGCTGTAGTGGTGGCGACGATGACAGCGCGGGAACCGGCGGAACCGGAGGGGTCGGCGGCACCGGCGGCACGGGTGGCACGCCCACTTGCAGCATGGACGACAGCTTCGATCCCGCAAAGTGTGAGGCCACCTACCCCGAAGGTCAGTGTGTTCAGTACGTCGACGGCGAGGCAACGGCGTCCGGCGACGGCTGGTCGTGGAAGAGCGCGGTTCGCAGCTTGAACGAAGGCATCGAGCGCGCGCGTTGTGGCGCGCTCACGAACTCGAGTTGTGATCGCTGGCAGGTCTGGGTGAAACGCGGCAGCCACTACCTCCATCAGAACTGCCGCCTGAACACCGTGCGTCTGCGAGCGGGAGTGGATGTCTACGGGGGATTCGTCGGCAACGAGTCTTCACTCGACGCGCGCGATTTCTCGGCTAACGAGACGGTCCTCGACGGGCGGGACGGTCCGGACGGCGCAAATCACGTCTTTCACGTGGTCACGGGCGCTGACGACGCCCTGCTCGACGGGTTCACGATCACCGGCGGCCGCGCCGATGACGACCTCGAGCAGCTCAATCGTAACGGCGCGGGGATGGGCAACCTGAACAGCTCCCCGACCGTGAAGAACTGCTCCTTCCGCTCGAACTACGCGAGCGAGCACGGCGCCGGGATGATGAACTTCGGGAGCTCTCCGACCGTGACGGCTTGTTCGTTCGTCGACAACGAGGCGGGTGCCAGCGGAGCGGGCATGGCGAACTTCGCAGGCAGCAACCCGACCATCTCCGACTGCACGTTCGACGGAAACGCCGCGTCCAAGTTCGGCGGTGGCATGAGCAGCTCAGGGAGCGCGCCCGAGGTGGAGAGCTCCCACTTCGAGAACAACACGGCGGTGAGCAGCGGTGGTGGCATCGGGACTACCTCGAGCGAGCTCGTCGTGGTCGACTCGACATTCACGAAGAACGTGGCCCACGCGGGCGGCGGGATTCACGTGTCGGGCGGCTCCGCCAAGGTCACCGGCTCGAGCTTCGAGGAGAACCAAGCGGTGGTCTCGGACGAGGACAAATGGGCGGAGGGGGGCGCGCTTGCTGCAGAGGGTGTTGTCACGCTGCTGAACGACACGTTCACCAAGAACGTCGCTGCCGAGTCCGGCGGGGCGTTGAAGCTGGGCGGTACGCTCCCCAGCTCCGTGAAGGGGGCCACGTTCACCGGCAACCAGGCCGACTACGGTGGGGCTCTGAGCGCCTGGAAAGCCACGGTCAGCGTCGAAGCGAGCACGTTCACCGGCAACGAGGCCATCGCCCAGGCCGGAGGCGCGATCTGGTTCGGTCAGAGCGAGCTTCAGATCGACGATTCGGTCTTCGAGAACGGCAAGGCCGGAACCAGCGGCGGTGCCATCCACGGAGACGACGGAAAGCTGAGCGTCAAAACCAGCAAGTTCACCGAGAATTCGTCGGGAACCCAGGGCGGCGCCGTGACCAAGCTCGCAGGCAGTGCGGAGTTCTCGGGCTGCTGGCTCGGCGGCAACAAGACCGGGACCTTCGGGGGTGCTCTGGCGATGGGAATGGGCGCGAGCGTCTCGCTGCAGACGAGCGCATTCTTCTCCAACTCCGCGCCCAACGGCGGCGCGATCGAAGCGGGCAGCGCAGGGCTGCTCTCGCTTCTCAACTGCACTCTTGCGGGGAACACGGCAGAAAACGCCGGCGGCGCGGTCGTGAACGCCGAGGAGCTCAGCATCGTCAACAGCATCCTCTGGGCCAACCTGCCGAACGAGATCGACAACAGCGGCGGGAAATCCCTGGCCGTCACCTATACCGCCATCAGCGGCGGGCACGCCGGCACGGGCAACCTCGACAAGAACCCCACGTTCGTGGATCTCGCCGCAGGCAATCTTCACCTGAGCGCCGGCTCGATCTGCATCGACGTGGCCGACGGGAAGCTGGCCCCGGCCACGGACCTGGATGGGAAACCCCGAGTCGACGATCCGTCGACGCCAAACGGGCCTGCGTGCGGTGCCGCGTGTGCAGATCTGGGAGCCTACGAGTTCCAGCCCGGCGCTTGAATTGTTTCGAACTTCCAGGAGGTCCACATGCGAACCATTTCCATACTGACCTTGGTTCTACTGCTCGGCGTGACGGCTTGTGGAAGTGACGACGACCCGGCTTCGAACGGCACCGGCGGCACTGGAGGCGCAACGGGAGGCGCGAGCGGCGCAGGTGGCAGCAGCGGCACGGGCACCGGAGGTGCTACGGGTGGCAGCGCCGGAACCACCAGCGAGACGCTCTCTCATCATGGTGCAACCCAGGTGGGCAGCTTCAGTCCGTGGGTGATGGATCTGAACGACAGGTCCGAAATCGCGGTGCGGTTCACCCCAACGACCTACCCGTCCACGCTGACCAAGGTTCGGCTGTGGGTCTACAACCCCACCGCCGGTGAAGATCTCCCGTTCGACGTGCGTGGCTACGGGGACGACGGAACCCTGCCAACGGACACCATCCTCTTCACGGCGGCGCCGCAACCCGTCGCGAAGGACCAGGTGGACGGCTTCCTGGAGATCGACGTGCCGGACACGGAGATCAAGTCCGGTGCGGTGTGGGTCGCGGTGGAGTGGAAACCACCCCCGCTCGCCTTGGATCAGGGAGCCGGTTCGTTCTACACGACGACGGACGACACGCTCGATCACCCGGACGATCACGTCGGGTGGACGACCAAGTGGACCACCTTCACGGAGGCGAAGCTTCCCGTCGGCGACGTCTTCATCGAGGCAATCGTCGAGCACTGAGCTCGCGCGCGCCTAGAACACCGATCGGCTTGCGCTGCTCGTGTTCTAGGACACTTACGTTGGGGCTGCGCCCCAAACCCCCGGCCTTCGGCCGTGCGCGCTCCGCGCGCGAGCGCCGAACACATTGCAAGTCGCTGAAAACAAACGACGTTCAACCTGTTCGGCGCTCTAGCTCGAGGCTTCGCGACGCGACCGCCGATCGGCGGCATCTTCGCGCTCGGCGTCCACGCTGGCTTCCGCTTCCTCGTCGGCGGCGCCAGTATCGGTTTCGGCGACACGCAGCCTTGGGAGGACGGCGGCTTGCTCGCTCGCGCACTTTCTGAGCGTACCGCCCAGGCCCGCGCGGAGCAGCGCCGCTAGATCCTTGTCCGCGCAGGCTTCGAGGCTCGCCTCCGCTGCCTTGATGTCGGCGCCGCGCTTCGCGATCAAGAACATCGCGGCCAGGCGCTGCTCCTGGCTGCGGGCCGCGTCCCGCGCAATCTCGAGCAGCTCGTCGTTCGTGATCCCTGGACGCCGATAGTCCCCAGTGCGCTCACCCAGCACCTCGAGCGCGTGCCGCCACTCTTCCAGGCTGCGCCCACCACTCTCGAGCCACGCGGCCTTCTGTTCGAGCAGTCCGCTCCCGCCAGCCGCGCCCATCGCCTCGTTCGCGCGCTCGATCAGCCGCTGCGCCCGCTTGAGCTCCTCTTCCCCTTGCGGGGTGGGGTAGAGCGGATCACTGCGTCCCGTGGGCAAGCGCACCCGTGTGCCGTTCTTGCGCTCGATCTCGGCACCCGTTGCGTTCAGGGTCACCGATTCGACCTCGGAGAACGGGATCACCGTTCGCCACGCACCCTCGATCACGATCCCGTCCGTCCCGATCACGGCACGGCGGCTCCGGAGCGCGGCCAGGAGCAGCCACGCCGGGAGTGTGGTGACTGCGATCAGCAAGAGCATGCCCGCCAAGGTGATCAAGCCCGCACCCAGCGCGAGCTGACCAGTGAGGGCCTCCCACATCGCGAAGCTGGCGCCGCTCCAGCCCAAGGCCGCCAGCGGCAGCAGGATCACACCTGCAACTGCCGCCATGAGCTCCCCACCCGGGACGCTCCCGATGCGGCTGTAGATCGGGACGCTCAGCACGCGATCGGCGGCACTCACTCCCAGGGCGGAGAGCACCGCGAGCCGCGCTTTTCGACTGGACACGCGCGCCGACACACTGCGGCCATCGTGCAGCACCAGCACGACGTAGTCCGGCTCCTCGACCCAACCACAATCGACCTCTTTAGCCCCGATGGACTCGGTTCTCTCGCCGGACTGGATGACCAGTGTGTGGCCGTCGAGCACGAGCGTGCCAGGCTCGGACTCGCCTTCGGTGAACTGGCCCGGCTTCGCGGCTTGCAGCAGCCAGGCGACCCCCGCGACCACGGCTGCCAGGGCCGCCGCCCAGCCGAGCAGCGGAATCGTGCCCACGCCTCCCAGACTCAGGAGGTAGGCAGCGACCGCGCCCCACTTCACGTTGCGGGCTCTGCGTCTGATTCGCTCGTGAGCGAACCAACGGACCGCGTCCGACTCGAGCCGAGTGCCGGCCGCTTCCTGCATCGTCGCGATGATCCCGCGAGACCTCGTCGCGGACAAGCTCACAATCCCCGGGCGCGCGGTTCAGACGGCAGAGCGCCAGCGATCAGACGGCGCTGTCGGCTGCCAGGGCGCCGCGCTCTCCAGCTCTCGCGCCAATTCGAGCAACAGGCGATCCTCGCCGCGCGCCGTCGCAAACTGAACTCCGATCGGGAGCCCTTCGGTGCTCTGCCCGAGCGGGAGAGAAATCGCGGGCGCGCCGGCGACGTTCTGGATGCAGGTGAACCCGGCGAACGCCTCGACGCGACCGAACACCAACTCGAAGGGCAGATCGGTAGCGAGATGCCCGATGACGGGCGCGGGCGCGGCGACGGTGGGGCACACGAGCACTGGGTAGTCTTGCAGAACCGCGTCGTACACTTCGCCGAAGCGGCGAAGTCTTCGGATGGCGCCAAACGCCGCCCAGCGGGCCCCGGTGAAAGCCGCGGCCATCGCAGCGGTCCATGGCTCGACGCGGCGGGCGTCGAACCCGCGATGCGTCGCGATTTTGCCAAATCGGACCTGCGCCCACGCCACGTAGGCCCAGTACCTCTGAAAGTCTTCGACCACCGACGCGGCGAACGGAACGTCGATCTCCTCGACGTGGTGCCCAAGGGCCGCGCAGGTGGCCGCCGCCGCCCGAACGGCCGCCTGGACCTCTGGATGCACCGGGAGACCGAGGGGAGCGTTCACGAACACGCCGACCCGAATGCGACGCGCTGGCTTTGCGCGGACCGCGCCGATCGCATCGATCTTCCTCGGCGGCCGCCCGGACTCGACGGCATCGAAGAACGCGATGGTGTCACGCACGCTACGCGTGAGCACTCCGTCGCAGGCGATGTTCACGGGCAACAAGTTGGAGCCCAGCATGTCGGAGCGGAGGCGCGACGGTTTGAAGCCCACGAGCCCGCAGCACGCCGCGGGAATGCGGATGGAGCCCCCGCCGTCACTGGCGCTCGCAATGGGGATCACCCCGGCGGCCACGAGCGCCGCCGAGCCACCGGACGAGCCGCCGGTGATTCGCCGCGGATCCCACGGATTACGGCACGGATCGCGGCCGAGTGGTTCAGTTGTCGCAGTGAGGCCGAACTCGGGCGTCGCGGTCTTGCCAAGACTGACGAGCCCCGCGTCCTCGAAACGACGCACGAACGGGTCCGACTTCTTGGACACATAGTCGCCGATGGCCTGGGAGCCCCAGGTGGTGCGAACGCCCGCGACCTGGAGCAGATCTTTCAATGCGCTCGGGACTCCTGCAAGCGCTCCGCTCCCCAGCGTTTCTGCAGCTTCGAGCGCCCGTTCGAAGGTCGGCGTGACCAGTGCCCCGAGGGGGCTAGCACTCTCTGCTCTCGCGATGGCACCCCGCAGTATTTCGCGCGCGCTGACCTCGCCGCTGCGGATGCGCGCCGCCGTCTCCACGGCGTCCCAGTTGGCGGGTTCGGAGCCTGCTCGTGACATCGCTTCACTCCCGAGCGGGAACGTCGAAGACCCGGCTCCACCAGCCGAAATCCGGCGGCTCGTAGCGGAGCAGGACGATCTTGCGCCCCTGATCGGTGTCGACGAGCGCGGCTTGGTACGGCTCGGGCTCGGAGCCAATGACCACGCTGCGCGTAGAGATGACCTCGTGGGTCTTCACCTTGCCCGGGTTGAAGCTCACGATCAAAAGCACCTGCGCTACGACCTCCGCCACGGGTGTGGTCTTGGGTAGCTTCAACTGCGGAGAGACGCCGTTCGTCCACAGCGGTTGTGCGGCGAGCCGGCGCACGAGTCGATCAATCGCGTCGGCACCGGCCTCCTCGCCAGCGGGGGCCACCGAAGCGGACGGCTTCGGCGCGTCGACGGGGGCCGACGCGGTCGGCTCGAGCGGGGCTGTGCTCGGTTGCGTGCTCGGGGTTCGACTGTTGCACGCGACCAGCAACAAACCCATGGCCCAGGGTTTCATCCACACCAGCATTGTCACGGCAAGTGCGGGGAGGAAAGCCTCGCCCGTTTCGTCACTCGGCGGGCAAGGAGCACCCGCGAGGTACGTCCTGGGCGCGACCCTCGCCGGTGAGCACGCGCAGCCGGCGTTTGTGGCGAATGGGCTCGGGCGCGAGCCCGTCGCGGCGGCGGCGCGCGGTCTCGTGCACCTCGAACGCAAAACCGTCGAGCACCGCGGGGTCCACCGGATCGCCGTTCAGGGCGAGCGTGAGCGACGGTAGGCCCTCGCGCTCCGCCACGTGGAAGAACTGTGCCTCCGAGATCTTGTTCGGCATGCACTCGAGCGGCCCGACACTCACGACCCCATCGATGAGGCCTTCGTGCCACTCGTGCACGGGTCCGCCGACGGTCAGCACGGCCTCGCCGGCAAGGTCGTCGCGCACGTAGGGTTTCGCGGCGTTGATGGTCTGACGCACGTCGATGCGCGCTGGCCAACCGAGGATTTCGCCGGCCACGGAGTAAGTGTGTTCGAGGATGCGCTGCTGCACCATCGACGACAGCTTGGCCGCCACGCCGGACTTGGTGCCGTGCAGCGTGTGAATGTAGTCCGTGTACTCGAGCCACTCCGAGAAAGGCGCGAAGCGCGCGCGAACGCCGCGTTGCTCCAGCTTCTCGATCACGAAGTCGTTGGAGAAGGGGTCGCAGCGCACGTAGATCTCGCCCACGACGAGCACCGTCGGCATCTCGCGCTCCGTCCGCACACCCGCGAGCTCGGCGGCGGCGCGCCGGAGAATGTCGGTGCAGCCGAAGAGGCGTCCCGACGCCACCTGAAAGAGCGCTCGCGGCACACTCAGATCCTCGCCGCCAGCCTGCTCCAGCCGGTCCAAGAGCTCACGCTGGTAACGCCGAAAGATCGCGTCGGCCAGACCGCGTTCGGCCTCGCGCGGCCGCACGTCGAGGAGCGCGGCTTCCAGCATGTCGTGCGCCGCAAAACCGACCATCACCAGCGCGGAGAATCCCGCAGCCACGCCGGCAAAGTAGTCCTTGTCGGCCGGCGACCAGATCCGCACTCGATCGGCGGAGCCGAGCCGCTCGAGCACCAGGCGATGCAGCATGTTGTACACGCCAAAGCGACAGGGCCCCTCCGCAGTCGGCATGAAAAACGCGAAGCGCTGCTCCGGATTCGGCTCACGCTCCACACGCTGGAGCAGGCTGCCCAGCGTGATCGTCATCGGCACACACTCTTTGCCCGAGGTCTGGCGGCGTCCGAGGCGGAGCGCCTCCCGATCGGGCCGCGGCAAGACCTCCGCCTCGACGCCGACCCCCCGCAGACACGCAACCATTGCCTCCGAGCCTTCGCCCATGCGGGGCACCAGGAGGCGCTCACCGGAGGCGCGAATGTCCGCGAGTGTGTGACTTTGCCGCGCAACTCGGGTCAGGTCATTCTCGACCTCGTATGTCGGTTCGCGCGCGAGGTCCTCGCGCACGCAGTGCAAGAACGCCTCGATGCGTGTCTTGGTGCCGGCGTCCCCGGAGTGGCCGTCGGTCTCGATCACCGCAAACGGCCTGCCCGCCATGGCGTAGGCGAAGAAGTGCAGATTGAAGCTGTCGGGACCACACGAGTAGTTGCTGCACCAGATGGCATACAACCCCGGCGTGCGGCGGATCTGGTGGGCGGCGCGCAAGTTGCGCTGTCCGTGACCCCAGTACACTCCGTTGAAGGTCGGCACGTCCGCAGCGACCTCGTAGCAGTCGATGGGGATGGCAATCGCGCCTTGCTCGCGCATGAGCGGGGGCACGTTGGAGTTCAGCACCGAGTTGTAGATGGTGTACGGCCTCCCGAGCACGACCACGGGCAAGACGTCGTTCTCCCGGCAGAACCGCAGCGCTTGGCGTCCGAGCTCGAGACACTCGCGTTCGAAGCTCGCCTGCTCGCGTTTTGCGCGCTGGTACGCCCGCAGCCAAGTCAGACCGCCAACCCCCAGGGACTCCGCGACCCTCTGGCAACTGCGCAGGAATTCCTTGGATTCGTAGCCTTCCGGACCAAAATCCACGACTGGCGAGAGCAGGCGCGCACCACGCTTTTCCCCGAGGTCGAGGCGCAGCACGTCAGGGCTGGCCTGCACCACGGGACACGCAACGGCGTGTGGCTCTTGGGCAACGTGCTGCATCTCTCGCAGCATGGGCGCGAAGATGAAGCTCACTTCGCGGTCGGCCATCGCGCTGACGATGCCGTGATAGAGCTGCATCGGCGCGCACCAGGGTACATTGGCTTCCTCGATGCCGCGCTTGAGGGTCTTCGAACCGGCGCTCCGCTCGTACACGACGTCGAAACCGAGCTCGAACAAGAACGTCGAGAAGAACGGGAACAGGCCCTTGAGCTGGAACTCGTCGGTGACCGCGATCTTGGTCCCGCCCCGGTCGACGCTCACCCGTTCGACGATGCGAGCAATCAGCGCCTCGCGATCGCGGAAGGGATCCGGCGCGAGATCCGGCAGCTTCTTCTTGCCGGTGCCCCGATCCCAGAGTGAGCAGCTCCCGCCCCAGGTGAAGCGGCCGGGTTTTTCCTCGACGACCGTCCCCACGCGATCGATGCGGCACTTGTTGCCTGGCTCGCCGCAGCCCTTCTTGCTCTGACAGACGAAGGTGTCACGACGAACGACCTTGGCGGAGAGCAGGCGCTCGGGGTCGACGCCGCCGGCCACCTCCGCTCCAACCGCCTTCCGGGTGAGCAACGCAATGCCGAGCGCCCCGACGGTGCCAGGGTTCGGCGGTACGATGACTCGACTGCCAGTCTCACGAGCGACGGCCGCGGCCAGGGCGTTCGACGCGAAGGGCATGCCCTGACAAAAGACCACCTGCCCCACCGAGCGCGCGCCCTTCACGCGGTTCAGGTAGTTCTGGATCACCGAGGCGTAGATGCCGGCGACGACGGAACTGGTGTCCACGCCTGCGGCCACGGCCTCATCGATGATCTCGGCCATGAACACCGAGCAGTGCTGCCCGAGCGAGACGCCACCCTCGGCGCGCAGCGCTTCTTCACCGAGCTGAACCACACTGTCGATGCCGCCGATCTTCCTGCCTTGCTCCTCGATGAAGGAGCCGGTGCCGGCGCTACACGCCTCGTTCATCGCCGCGTCGACCACGCGACCCTCCGAGAGGCGAATGTACTTGGCGTCTTGCCCACCAATTTCGAAGATGGTGTCGACACTGCCGTCGTAGTGGAGAGCGCCCTCGGCGTGGGCCGCGATCTCGTTCAACACGTAGACGCGTGAGGCGCCATAGCAGCTCGAGAGCAGCGAGCCGACGATCTCGCGCCCGCTGCCGGTTGCGCCGAATGCCACGAGGTCCTGCTCACGGACCGGGGACTCGCTGAGCATTCGCATCAGCGCCTGGGCGGCCCCAACGGGATCCCCGTTGGTGTTGATGTAGCCCTCCCACAAGATCTCCTTCGAGCCTCGGTCCAGCGCGACGACCTTCGACCCCGTCGACCCGATGTCGAAGCCGGCGATGACCTCTCGCTTTCCCTCGATGAGGGTCGGGAGCGGCGGCCGCTCCATGCGTGTGATGCGCGAGAGCTGACTCCCCAGCGCGGGCACACGATCGAGGTGAGCGTGCAAGGTGGGTGCGAGCAGTCGATCGAAGGTCGGGAGCCGCGCGGGGCGCTCCGCCGACACGAGCGCGGCGCCGAGGGCATCGACATACACGGCGTCGTCCCCGGTCGTTGGCAAGAGATGCATGGCGTTCCGCTCGAGAAACCGGCTGAAATGCTCCTGAACTCGCCGCGACCGGGACACCCCACCGATCAAGAGCACGGGTTTGGGAGACACCGCCGGCTTGAGCAGCACCTGCACGTTCTCACACACGGCGTCGTAGAGGCCGGCGACGATGCGCTCACGACCTTCGCCCTTGTTGGCGAGGTGGGTCATGTCGGTCTTGAGGATCACCGGACAGCGACCGGACAGGAGCGCTGGTTCCTTCACACCCTCCGCCATCTCACTCGCGGCCTCGATGTCGAGGCCAAAACGCTCGACGAGCTGCCGCAGGAAATTCCCCGTGCCCTGGGAGCAGCGCGAGTTCTCCCGGAACACCTCGACGCCACTCGGTCGCAGCTCGAGCACCGAGAAGCCGTGCGCTCCGATGCTCACCACTGTCGCCTCGGCGGCACCGGTCAAGAAGCGCGCGCCCGCGGCCTGCGCCTGTTTGGTCGGCACGGCGGGCAGCGCGAGGATCCGGCTCGCGCGCCCCACGACGCTCGCCCCCGTTAGATCGTCCCAGCCGAAGTCGGCGAGCGCCGCGAGCACTGCCCGCCCGGGCTCCTTGTGATGCTCGACACTGCGACGTCGCGTCCAGACGAGCGCGTCGTCTTCACGAACGAGCTCCACGACTTTCACCGTCTCGGCGCCCACGTCGATACCGACGAAGCGCGCACCGCCCAGTCTGCGCTCTGCCATGGCGAGCCAGCGTAGCGCCATCTACTGACACTGACGTCAGTGGGAGTCGGGATCCCGCGGTGTGTCATGACCGATGTCATTTCGAGCGCTGTGACTGCGGCGTTTGTGCCTCGCTAGTCAGCCGCAGTCTCACGCCTTTCGGCAGCCGCGCGCTCAAATCTAGAACGTCGATGTCAGGGCTTGGTGAAGCGCTGCACCCGCGGCTGACCACTCGCGCTGACGGGCCCGGGGTGGCGGAGACGCCCCCCCCCGAGGCGAGACCAACCCACCCTGCCGCCGGTTCGCTTCGAGCATTTCGCGACAAGAGCGGTCCGCCTTCCCTTCCCGACGAGTCTGCCTTACGCGAGCTGAGTTCGGGTCCAGCCCGAGCGGGGAGAAGAACATGTCGAACAACAGCTTCACGCGTCCCGGTTACCCCACTGTCACCACGGGGCTGAACGTCAAGGATCCGGAGGCCTACATCGATTGGGCCAGGCTCACGCTCGGCGCGGAGCCGGGCATGCGGTTCGAGGGCCCGGACGGTAAGGTGGTGCACGCGGAGATCTGCATCGGCGACACGCGCGTCGCGGTCGACCGAGCCGCGCGGGATCCCGAGACGACGAACGCTCTCTTCCACGTCTACGTGCCGGACGTGAATGCGGCCTACGAGCGCGCCACGGCCGCCGGCGCGAAATCGAAGATGCCACCGACCGACATGTTCTTCGGCGAGCGCGTTGGGATCGTCGCGGACGCGAACGACAACTCCTGGGCATTCGCGACGTTCTTGGAGGCCCTCTCACCAGAGGTCATCCAGCAGCGCGGCGCTGAGTTCTTCGCCAAACAGCAGAAACGCTGAGCTCGACCAGGTCGCGGAGCCCGAGCATGGCTGAGTGGACGTCGGCGACGTGGACGAAGGGCGCCGGCGGGGTCACGCAGTCCGTGTCGGCGGACGGCGGAGGAGTGGTGTGTCGCGAGACGGCCGCTCATGATCCGGGCGCCGGCAGCGAGAGCCGTTGCTCGGTGATTGCGTGGCTCGAACGCGACCCCGACGGCTCCAGCTGCCGTTCGCTCATTCTCTCGACTTTCGGCGGCGAGGTGGTGACACACATCGACGTCGTCCAGCTGATTGCCGTGACGGCGCACGCGCCGTTTTCGCAGCAGACACTGGACGCCCTCGTCGCCGCGCTCGATGATCGCAGGTACGCCACTGAGCATCGGGAGCTCGTGGATCCATACTCCGACGCGGCGGAGGGGCTCGAGCGTCGATACGTCTCGGACTTGGCGGCCGCGGCGCTCGCTCTGCACGGCGCCACCGCCACGCTTCCGATGTGCTTCGCAGCGCGGAGCGTGGGCAGCGTTACCCTGGATCGTTTCCTCGACGAGGTCGGCGTCAGCGCCCTGGCCGCGCTCCCCGTCGCGACTCTCGAGGCCGCCACCGAGGCGCTCACAACGGCGTTTCCGGAGCCAGCCTCCGCCCCGCGCGGACTCGCTGCCCTGCGCTGGCTCGTTGCACGACGCGGCGCCGCGCTCGACGACGAGATGTTGCTCGAGCACCCCTCGCCCAGCGAGCGGGCGCGCGCGTGCGAACGGATCGCAGCAGCAATGGGGACACCCGCCCGCGCGTTGCTCCTCCGGTTCGCCGTGCAGGAGGAACATGCGGCGCCGGCGTGCGCCGCCGTGTCCGCTGCGATGCGTCTGATCGCGCCCGACAGCGTGCTCGGGGACGCCGAGAGCGCTGACCTGGTCCGTCTGCTCGATGACAGCAACATCGCGGCAGCCTGGACTGACCTCTGCCACGCCCTGCGCAGCATGCAGGCGCAGGTTCGGGCGGCGGCTCCGGCACTGGCGCGGCACGCGGTGCGACCCTGTCGGGACATCCACGACGCCGAGACCCGCGACCGCGGTTTCGCCGCGGCGCGGGCGCTGGCAAGGATCACTCCGTTACCCGACGAGGCGCGGGCGATCCTGGACGCAGCAACGAGCGACGGCGATGCAACGGTTCCCTACCGAGTGAAAGCCGCGCGCGGAGCCTGACTCCGCGTCACCAAGCTCAGGGCAGTGCGCAGTTGTACGAGAGCCCGCCGCCCACGTCGTCGCAGAAACACGCTCCATAACCAGGCATCGGCGAGGGCAGACAACCACAAGCGGGCACGCCCGCGCACGCCGACGGCAGCGGATGACAACCCTCCTTGCCGGGGTCGGTCACGTCCTGACATTCTCCCGTGCCGAAGGGTTTGACCCCCTGCGCACCCGCCGCAATGTTCACGCAGTAGTGCGTGGTGCCATCGCACCCGCAGCCGCGACAATCGAACATGCCGGCGTCTTGGACGAAGGGACCGCCATCACTCGCGTCGCTCCCTGCGTCCACACCGCCCCCGCCCGTGCCACCGAGCGTGGAGCCCGCGGCTCCGCCAGCAGCAGTGCCCGCAGCGCCGCCGGTGCTTGCGCCGCCGCTCGAACTCCCCCCGGTGCTGGCGCCGCCGCTGCTCGAGCCGCCGGTACCGTCGCTACTGGAGGAGGAGCCGCAGGAGGCCAGCACGCCCAACGTGAGCAGCATGGTCAGCGATACCCTTCGATCCATCAGCGGAGAGTATCACAGGCCCATTGTCGTCGAGCGCAGCGGGGTCGGGCGCGAGGACAAGACTGCCGCTGATGAGCCCCGCAATTTCTTCGAGGAACCTTCTCGCCTCGCAGTGGTCAGACGGCAGTGACTCGCACTCCCTTGCTTTCAGTCCTGACAAAATCCTGCTTCGTCCTGGCGCTCGGGGCGAGCTGCGCGCCCACGGCGTCGGTGCCGCAAAAGCCACTGAACACGCCCTCGCCGGCAACGGCACCCCTGCTCCTGGCCGTATCGCCCACGGCATCCGCCAAGGCCCCGGCGCCGCGTCCGCCCCCGCAAAAGGTCACCGCCGCCATGCCGGGAGAGCCGGCCGCCGCAGCGTTGAGCGAGGCGCGTCTGGCCACTGCGACCTGCGAAGACATGGACCGCCTCGAGCAGACGCTGGCTGCAGCGCGGATCAAAGAAATGAAGGCACAGCTCCGAGCCTCGCTCGCAGACTGGGCCCGCTCCCAACCCGGATGCTGGGAGCAGTATCGCTGGCAAGCCCGCGAAGCCAGGGACGCCATGGGCAGGATGTGGGGCTCCGGCATCGGCTCGTCCTTCGGTTATGGCGGGCTCGGCCTGAGCGGTGTTGGTCAGGGCGGCGGCGGCATCGGTTCGGGCAGTGTCTCGGGTCGGGGTGTGGCAAGAGCAGCCAGCGCTTCCGGCACCAACAACCAGGTCAAGGGCGTGGATGAGGCCGACATCGTCAAGACCGACGGCCGTTTCGTCTACCTTGCCCTGAACGGAGCGCTGCGCATCGTCGAAGCGCTGAAACCCCACGTTGTATCGACGACGCCGCTCGGCGGAAAGGCCCGGGAGCTGTTCGTGTTGGGCGACCGCGCCGTGGTCTACACGTCGGATCGCGGAAGCGCGAAGCGCTGCACCTACGGTTACGACTGCCAGTTCGCCGGGGATGGCAGCTCGACCCGCGTCCTCGTGTTCGACGTCTCGGATCGCGCTCACCCCGTCAAGAAGCGCGAGCTCCAGCTGTCCGGTTCGCTGGTTGCAGCCCGGCGCATCGGCGACGCGGTGCACACGGTCGTGGCCGACGGCGACAGTCCCGCACCCATGTATCAGACGTGGCCGGACGAGCTCGAGACGTGCGGAACCCCGGAGTCGGTCGTGCGCGCGAAGTTCGCTCGCCTCGAGCGGGACAACGAAAAGAAGATCCGAGCCCTGCGCGCCACGCTGCCGACCATCCGCGAGCAAGGGACCACGCAGTCGCTGTGCGGCGGCCTCCTGCGTACCGCGTTCGGCGACGGGCGGTCGTTCACGACGCTGGTCTCGTTCAACTTGAAGGACGACCAGACTCGACCGACGACCGCCACCCTTCAGAGCCGCCCCGGCGCGGTGTTCGCGTCGGCGGACGCGCTGTATCTGTCGGTGATTCAGCGGCGGCACGGGCGCAACGGCAGCTGGTACTCGTTCTATCCGCAGGTGGACGAGGTCAGCGAAATACACAAGTTCCGCATCGGCGCGAGCCCGACCGAGACCCGCTACGTCGGCAGCGGAGTGGTTCCAGGCCACGTGCTGAACCAGTTCTCGATGGACGAGTGGTACGGCTACCTGCGCATCGCAACGACGCGGGGCAAGGTCCCGGACCCGAAGGTCGAGAGCGCGGTGTCGGTGCTGGCGGAGGGGGAAGGCGGCAACCTGGTGCGGGTCGGCGCCGTTGCGAAGATCGCGCCCGGCGAGGACATCCGCGCGGTGCGCTTCGACGACGACCGTGGCTATGTCGTGACGTTCAAGAAGACCGATCCGCTGTTCGTGCTCGACCTCTACGATCCCGCGCGGCCGAAGGTCCTGGGTGAGCTGAAGATCCCCGGATTTTCTACGTACATGCACCGCATTGACCGCGATCACCTGCTCTCCATCGGCTTCGACGCCGACGACCACGGGAGTTTTGCGTTCTTCGACGGCATCATCTTGCAGCTCTTCGATGTGAAGAATCCCGTGGAGCCCAAGCTGCTCCACAAGGAGAAGATCGGGACTCGGGGCTCGAGCTCCGAGGCCGCAACGGATCACCTCGCCTTCAACTACTTCAGCGAGCGCGGGCTCCTGGCGATCCCGATGACGCTGTGTGCGGGGGGCGGCGACGGCCGGAGCGGAGAGCTCGCGTTCAGCGGTCTCATGGTCTACGACGTATCCGTGGAGCGCGGTTTCAAGAAGCTCGGCGCCATCGACCACGGCAAGAAGGGCGTCGACTGCAACACCTGGTGGTCGAACGCGACGTCGGCAGTGAAGCGCAGCGTGTTCCTCGACGAGCTGGTGTACTCCATCGCCACCGATCGCCTGAAGGTGCAGCGCATGAAACACTTCGGCACCGATCTGGCCGACATTGCCATGACGCCGTGAGGGCGTCGGCGGAGTGACAGGGCCGCGCGGTTCGAGTAGGTTCGCCGTGGCAAGTGGGGGGCTGAATCAGGGCGTGGCAACTCATTCCAGTCCCCCGGCGGCCGGTTGAGTCATGCACGCCGAGCCCGTCGCACCTCACCGGCAGCTCGACACCAGGTCGCTGCCACCGGAGTACGTCGATCGAATTCTCGCCCGCGTCGCCGTGACGGGAGCAACGAAGTCGGGGCTCAAGAGCGAACAGCTCGGGTGCATCGCGGTGCTGGGCATCGCGGGGGCCATCGCGGTCATTGCTGGAGTCTCTCGCTTCGCGAACGCCGGCTTCGACTGGCTCGTGGTTGCACTGCCCGCACTGGGCGTACTCTTCCTGCTTGGCGCGGGTGCGATGCTCCAAGCTCGAAAGACGGCTCCCATCCCGGAGTTCACCCTCACGACCCACGCCTACCACCTGGTGTCGCCGGGCGACGGTAGCCTCGAGGCGTTCTGCATGCCCCTGTGCTCGGAGGTGCACTTCACCACCGTGCTCCTCAACGGCCTCTACAACATGACCGAGCTCACGGCCCGATTTGGGATGGCGAAGGTCGTGCTCACGGATGTCTTGCAACCCGACGCGCGGGAGCGACCGTGGGCGGGGTCGGAACGCTTCAGCGCATTTCTGGGAATGATGGAAGCGGCGAGTCGTGACCTGACGAACGGTCGTTGGGCGAAGGTCTCCGGAGCAGACTTGCTGCCCGGGATCCCGCCCGCATCCACTGTTCCGAGCGCGGAAACCCTGCGGCAGCCGCCGGGGTCTCGGACCGGGTGAAGCCGCTCTCCGCTGCATTTCACGGCGCGAGCAGTGCTATCGTGGGCGCATGCTACGGCTTCGACTGGCGGGTCTCTTGTGCGGTGCGCTCGGCGTCACGGGCTGTTTTCCCGAGTACAAGGTGGAGGAGGGCGGCCCGGGCGGCACGAGCGCGCTGATCCCGGCAGCGAACGCGACCTTCGGCTACAACTACAACGGCGTCGACGCCTTCAGCGTCGAGTTCACCCACGACTTTCGCCTCGATCAGTACGAGGTCTCGGTGCGGCGTTATCGCGACTGGGTGGAGTCGGGCCTGCAGATGCCGTGTGACAAGTGCAGTCTGGATCCAGGCGGCCCCTACGAGCAGCAGATGATCTGGGACTCGGCGTGGAACACGCTGGCGGCAGAACCGCATTACAACCGGACGAACGGAGCACACCCCGACTGCTTCACGCCGGAACCGTTCGGCCTGGAAAAAACCACCTGGGACCTGGGCCAGGCGCACGACTCACAAGACCTGCCGATGACGTGTGTGTCGTGGTTCCAGGCGGCGGCCTTCTGCGCGTGGGACGGCAAGCGCCTGCCGACGGAGGCCGAGTGGGTGTTCGCCGCGAACAACCACGGCACCACGAAGACGGCATTCCCGTGGGGCGATGCGGAACCAAACTGCGAGCAAGCGATCGTCAAGGACTGTGGAACCTTGATCCCACTCCAGGTCGGCGCCGCCTGGAATGGCGTAACGGTGGACGGCGTCGTCGATCTCGTCGGGAACGTGTTCGAGTGGGTGTGGGATCAGCCGTGGGTGGCGCCGTTTCCGAACAAGACCGCCAACTACGCGGGGCCACCTGGAGTGCTCGGCAGCGCTGCGGAAAACGTGAAGCGGGCCCGCCACGGCGGAGCCTTCATCGATCCAAAAGGTGAGTGGCGACTCCGAAACGAAACCACCGAGACCGAGTTCTCGGCGGGCGACTTCTACGGTGACGCCGGCTTCCGCTGTGCAGAGACCGCGAAGTGACTGAGTCGTCAAACGCCGGCAATCATTAATTTTTGTTTCCCGAGCTGCGCCCGGCTCGTTTGCTGTTTCCGTGGGTTCATTCACGGAATGGGGCAGCACACGCGGAACTGAGCTAGGAGGCGTCCACCAGGGTGCTCCCGTGACCGAAATATTGATCCAATACATCCAGACCATCGCCACGCACGCCTCGACCTGGGGCTTCTTCTTGATCCTCCTGTTCATGACGATCGAGAGCTCCTTCATCCCGTTCCCCAGCGAGGTCGTGATGATCCCCGCCGGGTTCTTGGCTGCCCGGGGTGAGCTGTCGTTCGGCTCTCCGATGCTCGACGCGACGGTCGCGGTCGTCGCAGGCATCGGCGGCTCTCTGGCAGGCGCCTACGTGAACTACTTCCTGTTCGCGCGATTGGGCACGCCGTTCCTGGAGAAGTACGGCAAGTACTTCTTCCTGCCGAAGCCAAAGCTGGATCGCGCCGAAGAGATATTTCGACGTTACGGCGCCGGCGCGACGTTCGTGTGTCGCCTGCTGCCGGCGATCCGGCAGTTGATTTCGATCCCGGCGGGCCTCTCGCGCATGAACCTAAAGAGTTTCACGCTCTGGACCGGGCTCGGCGCAGGGATCTGGGTGACCATCCTGACCGGGATCGGCTACTACTTCGGCTCGACCACTGCGGCGATGAGCTACGTCGACCTCGTCCATAATGGCACGGCAATGGTCAAGAAGAACCTGCCCTTCCTGATCCCAGCTTGCCTCATCTTCTTTGGCGCCTACGTGCTGCTCTCGAACCGCATCATGCGCAAGAGCGAAGCCAGCTGAGTGTCGAGCGCGGGGGCTCGAAGGCAGACCCTCTGAGGTAGTCCATGGTCGAGCCAGTCGAGAGAGACCCGACCTGGCTCGGGGGCAAGTGGTTCTGGACCCTGGTCGCCCTCGGGGCGTTTGCCTTCGCGTGTTTTGTCGGCTGGCAATGGCAGCTCCACGGGAACGGCGAACCGGGAGAGTTTCGGGTGCTGTCACTGGAGGCCCCGGAGCGGGTGACCCCAGGCGGCAGCGAGCGCTTCCGGATCCTGGTTCACGATCTCCGAACCGGCCGTCCCATTGCAGGCGAAAGCGTCCAGCTGCTGGCGTTCATCGACCGCGAGGAAGAGCAAGCGCTCGCCGCAGGGGTCACCGACGCGGGCGGTGAGTGGATCGCCGAGGCTCGCCTGCCGGAGAAGAGATGGAGCTCACTCACCTTTGCGGCGTTCCTGCCTCGGGACAGCGAGGCGAGCGGACGCGCTGTCGACGTGTGGGGCAAACGTTCCCCGACCACGGCGCTCAGCACGGACAAGCCGCTGTACCAGCCGGGGCAGACCGTGCACGTGCGCGCGCTGGCGTTCGATCCAGAGGAGCGGCCCTTCGCGGACAAGGAGGTGCTCTTCACAGTGCTCGATCCGAACGGGACCAAGGTCTTCAAGGAGACCCGCAAGACCTCTCCGTTCGGCATTGCTCACGCGGACTTCACGCTCGCGAGCGAGATCTTGCTCGGTGAGTACACGGTCGAAGTGTCGGGCCGGTTCGCTCTGGCGCGACAGAAGATCTTGATCAAGCGCTACGCGCTCCCGAAGGGCAAACTCACGCTGAACGTCCAACACGAGCGCTACCAGCGGGCTGAGATCGTTCACGGCTCGCTCTCGGCGGTGTGGAGTTTTGGCAAGCCCGTGGTCGGTGCCCGAGCGCGGGTGTTTCGCGGGGCAGTCGGGCCGACTGCAGTCGCCGAGGGCAAGACCGACGAGAAGGGCGAGTATCGATTCGAGCTCGCACCACCCCAAAAAACCGGGCCGCTGGTGGGCGTCGTCGAGCTCGAGGGCGGGACCACTCTCGAAGGCAAGGGCGAGCTGCGCGTCGCTGGCTCTTCATTGGAGGTCGAGGCCATCCCGGAGAGCGGCGTCTTGATTCCCGGAGTGGAGAACCAGCTCTTCGTCGTGGTCAGCGACGGGGGCCGACCGGCAAGCGCCGAGGTCAGCGTGGATCCGAAGCTCCCGAGCGCCGCCACCGATGTCGACGGCATCGCCGTCGTCAACGTCATCCCTGGAGCTGGCGAGTCGCTGGTCGTGCGGGCGATCGACCAGAAGGGGCGCACGGGCGTCAGCGAAGCCAGGATCTTCAGAGGAGCGCAGCAGTATCGGATGCGGGGCCGCTACGAGGAAACCATCCCCACGCGGCCACCGTTGTTGCTTCGGGCCGCGAAGCCCACCCTGCCAGCCGGTGGCACGGCTCCGATCCGGGTGTTCGTCCCGGGCGGTAATCCGGGCACGCTGCAGCTGGCGTTGTGGAAGGGGGATCGACTGATCGGCACGGGCCACGCGGCTTCAACCGGTGAGGCGACCGAGGTCGCGCTGAAGATCCCGGCGTCGGCCCGGGGCCTGGTGCGACTGCACGCCCAATCGTTCGGGGAGAAGGGGCTGTTCGAAGGCCAACGCTTCTTCCTGACGGACGCGGCCGGCGAGCTGGTCCTCACCGCCGAGCTGAACAAGAAGCAGTACTCGCCGGGCGAGACCGCCTCCCTCGACGTGTTCGCGCGCGGTCCGGGGGGACCGGCGAAGGTCGCGCTGGGTTTGTCTGCGGTTGACGAGGCGTTCTTCGCGCTCGCGGACGTGCGCCCCGACCTCGAGAAACGCCTGCTCACGCTTGGGCGCGAGTTGGAACCCTATCAGCGCCGCCGCTACGATGAAGACGGACAGCGCATTTCGTACGGACCCTCCGATCGAATCGCGCCTGATCTTCCGGGGGTGCTCGATGGAACCGGCTCGGACAACGTACGCTTTGCAGCTCTGGGGGTTCTGTCCGAGGGTCTGCAGGGGCCAAGCCGCGCGGGCACCTGGTTCGACCGCAGCGTGCTGCCCATGGTCGCAGTAGAGCGAAAGGAACGCTCCGGGGGCATCGGCATCCTCGGGCTGGCGGCGCTCGGGCTGCTAGCAGTCGTGGCATTCATCGGCTTCGGGCTCCGGCGCGTGCAACACACGCCGCCATTCCCTGACGTGAACCTCCACGATCGCATCGAGTTCAGCGTGGGCATGCGTCGCTCGATGACCTACTGGTTCCTGGGCACCGTGCTGCCGCTGGTGTTCGCGATTCTTGCGACGGCGATGACGCAAAACGGCCAGTTTTTCGGCCTGGGTTACGGCAAACAGCTGCTCGTCGCAGGCATCGCGTGGGCCACCACGACA
Organism: Myxococcales bacterium; assembly: GCA_016706225.1. Taxonomy (NCBI): domain Bacteria; kingdom Pseudomonadati; phylum Myxococcota; class Myxococcia; order Myxococcales; species Myxococcales bacterium. The sequence goes on along the minus strand of JADJKB010000024.1, from coordinate 356,378 downwards.
GTCGTGTGTTTTGTGCTCCAGGTCCGCGCGCTCCAGGGGCTCGGCCACACCGACGTCGCGCGCGCGTTGCCCGCCCTCAGACGCGCGTTGTGGCTTGGACCAGCCGGTATGCTGGCGTGTCAGCTCGCCATCGCCGCGGGCACGGCCGGGAGATTCAACTGGGTTCGAGCCGTGATCACCCGCACCGAGACGTTCCTGCTGGTGCCGTGTGTGCTGGTGCTCGCTGCGCAGCTGGCGTTCGGCATGCTCTCGATGCTGCGAAGTGCAGCGACGGAGCTGACCAGCGCACGGCGCCGGCTCTGGCTCTTCCTGAGCCGTGCGAGCTTCGTCGGGTTGCCGCTGACGCTCGTGGCCTTCGGGTTGCTCGTTCACCAGGCGAGGAACAGCAAGCACAAGGTCTATGACTTCGAAGGCTACGAGAGCAGCTACGCCTCGGCGGAGGACTCCGACAACAAGGAAGGCGGGATGGGCACGCGGGCCAAGGGGGAGGAAGGCTCGATGGGGAACAAGCGCTACGCGGTGGCGGGACCGGCAGACAACCCGAGCGGGGCGCCGATCCGCGTGCGCAGCTTCTTCCCGGAGACACTCTTGTGGTTGCCCGAGGTCGTAACGGACCAGAGCGGGCACGCGCGCATCGAGATCCCTCTCGCGGACTCCATCACGACCTACCGCGCGATGTTGTCGGCGGTGTCCGAGCAGGGTGAGCTCGGCAGTCTGTCGCTCCCCCTGGTTGCGTTTCAGGACTTCTTCGTCGACGTGACCACCCCGGCAACATTGACCCAGGGTGACCAGGTGGCCATCCCGGTCACGGTCTTCAACTACCTGGCCGAACCCCAGAAGGTTCGCTTGCAGCTCGAGGCTGAAGGATTCGAGGTGCGCGGCAAACCCGAGCTCGAGCTCGCGCTCGCCCCCAACGAGACACGGGGCGCCAGCTTCAGCGTGCGAGCTGCCTCGGCAGGGACAAAGCTCGTTCGAGTGAAGGCCTCCGGCACCGCGCTGTCCGATGCGGTCGAGCGTAAGATCAGCATCGAACCCGACGGGCTGCCCGTGGTCAGCGTCGTCAACGGTGCGCTCGCGGGCACCACACGAGCAAAGATCGACATTCCGACCGACGCCATCGAGGGCGGCAGCTCGCTGGCGTTGAAACTCTACGGAGGCACGTTCAGCCAGCTGGTCGAGGTGCTTGACGGCGCGCTGCGGCGGCCATCCGGCTGTTTCGAGCAAACCTCGTCGACGACCTATCCGAACGTGCTCGTGCTCGACTTCCTCCGGCGCACGAAGAGCTCCAGCCCCGCCGTCGAACAGAAAGCGACGGGCTACATCGACGACGGGTATCAGCGCCTGCTGTCCTTCGAGGTCTCGGGGGGCGGCTTCGATTGGTTCGGGCGTGGGCCGGCCAACACGGTGCTCACCGCCTACGGGCTCGCCGAGTTCCACGACATGTCGAAGGTTCGCCCGGTGGACGACGAGCTGATGCAACGCACTCGTGCGTTCCTGTACTCCGCGCAGCGCACCGATGGCTCGTGGGAAGCTCCCTCCCACGGCGTCGGCTCGGCGGGTGCGCTCGGAAAACACGATCTGCTCGCCACCGCCTACATTGCCTGGTCGATCGCGCAGACGGGCGATCGGGACGCACGCCTGCTTCGAGCGCTCGACTGGCTAGAGCGCTCGAACGAGGAAGACCCGTACGTGCTCGCTCTTGTCGGCAACGCTCTCTCGTCCGGCGGCAGGAAGGAGGCAGCGGCCTCGCGCATCCGAGCGCTCGCCGGTCAGGTGAAACGCGACGGCGGGCTCGCACACTGGGATTCAGTGGGCCGAGGCATCACCGAGAGCTACGGGGAGAGCCTGAGCATCGAGACCACCGGGCTCGCGGCGCAGTTGTTCGCCAGGGCGGACAGCGAGAAGTCGCTCCACAAGGAGGCGCTCGGCTGGCTCGTCTCCAAGCGCGATGCAAACGGCCTTTGGCTCTCGACCGCCGCGACCATTGCTGCGCTGCGCGCCCTACTCGACGATGCGCGACCTTCCGGTGCCGGACAACAGACGGTCCGTGTGCGCGCCCATGGTCAGCTGGTGAAAGAGGTCAAGCTCAAGCCAGGTACGTTCGACGTGCATCAGCTGGTGTCGCTCTCGGCCAGCGTGCGCCCGGGCGAGAACACCATCGAGCTCGAGGCCTCGAAGGGCGCGGACATCGCGTACCAGCTCGTGGGGACGCACTACTTGCCATGGTCGAGCGCCGCGGCCGCGGCCGCAGCGGCGCCCATCGTGCTCAGGATGGACTACGGCTCGCGCAACGCGGCGCCCGGCAAGACCCTCGACGTGCGTGCCGACGTGCGCTGGAACGCCGAGCGTCCTTCGGGCATGGTGCTGATCGAGGTCGGCGTCCCTCCGGGCTTCGAGGTGATGTCCGAGGACCTGGACCGCCTGGTGAACGAGAAGAAGATCGCGCGGCACGCCGGCGGCGGCCGGCGCGTGCTGCTCTATCTCGACGCGATCCAAAGGAGCACTCCGGTCCAGCTCGGCTTCCGCATGCGGGCGGTCTTTCCGGTCCGCGCGCTCGCGCCGGCGTCCGTCGCGTACGCTTACTACGAGCCCGAAGCCCGCTTCGAGACACGCCCAGTGATGATGACCGTCGGTCCGTGACCGTGTGGCCGCGCCGAGCTCAGCCGACGATCTTGCGGCGAGCGGCGCGCTGGATCGGTGTGCGTGCGTTCGGATCTTTGGCCAGCTGACGCAACTCCGTGGCGCTGACGTGGTCGAGCAACTTCACGGCCGCCCCGACCGGGCACTTCGGATTTCTGATCAGTGCGATGGCGATCTCCGAGCGCTGCGACCACTCGCGTTTGTCGGCGATCTGCTGGAGGATCTGCGGTGAGACGGCACGCGACTTTGCGATGGCGAGCACCTCGTCGACCTGGAGGCCGGGGTTGCGCAAGACGTGACCGTGCAGAGCCGGCACATTCTCACGCATGATCGCCGCCCGTTCGTCGCGACCGCCGCGCAACGCTGCGCCGATCCGCGAGGCGGTCGTCAGCTGTTTTGTGCCGACGGGCTCGGACTCGAGCTCGGCTGCGGTGAGGAAAGCGTGCTCGGCCTCGCGGTCGCGACCGGGCACCGAGCGCGCCGCCTCGACGAAGGCAGCGAGGGCGGGCGTGGCACCGAAGACGACCGCCACACCCACGCCGGGGAAGGCCTGCACGACCTGCGCGTCCAGGATTAGGGTTTCGCCGCTGGGTGCGATCAGCTCCAGGGTGACGGTCGAGAACTGCGAGACCTCGCCGGGCTCCGCGCGTACGACCATGCCGCCCCGCACCAGCTGTGAGTCGTAGTCGAGGCCGAGCTCCTCCGCGCGATGCCAGGTGACGCGAAACCGCACGTGCACAGAGTAGCGCAGCGACTCGGTTCATTTCCAGGACTGCCAGGGCGGGCTGCGCGGGAAGGCGCTCTGCGGGGGCCGAGGCTTGACGGCGCCCTCACGACCGACTTGTGATGCGCGCCCTCGACATGGCTCACTCCCGCATCGTCTGGGTTCGCTCGCTCACTGTCACGCTGGCGCTGGGCGCCGTTTCCCTCGCGGTCGCGTGCGGCGACGACGGCGGTGGTGGTGGCCCGAGCACGAGCGGCGGCACGGGCGGCACGGGCAGCTCGAGCGGCGGCGCGGCCAACGACTCGGGCAGCGGCGGGAACGCCGGGAGTACCGGCGGTACCTCCGACGGCGGCGCGTGTGTGCGCGTGCCGCGCTCGGCAGATGCGCCGCGCAAGGTGGTGATCTCCCACCCCTACGACGCGAATCAGCAGAAGTCGGATCTCTACGAGGTGTTGGCTCTGGATGCGAAGGGCAAGCTAGAAAAGACCGGGAAGACCTTCCAGCTCGGCCGCAGCACCTACGGCGAGATCGTGTTCACGCCGGACGGCGAGCTCGGCTTCGTCGCAACGGAGGAGGGCAAGATCGGCAGCTTCCGCGTCGAACCAAGCGGCGACATCAGTGTGCTAAATCCCGGGTTCGCGGGCGGGTTCTACGCATCGAAGCTGATCGTCGATCCAAACGGCGACCACCTGTATGTGATTGACGACGAGTGGCGCGACATCGGCGGCGGGGTCTACTCCATGAGGATCGGCTGTGATGGAAAGCTCACGGAGGAGAGCCTGGTCGCTCCCGCCAAGCTACCGGCGGGGCTGTGGTTCTCTGCGAAGACGCCGGGGCGCGCGCTGGTTGCGGCAGACGACGTCCTGGACAGCCCGTCGAGCCAGCATCTGCACGTCTTGGATTGGTCCTCGTCGCCCAAGGTCGTCGCGAGCCAGGCGATCTTCGCCGGCGACTCGCCGATCATCTCCAGCCTCGCCGTGACCGCGGACGAGAAGCACGCGCTGCTGGGTGACAACAGCGCCTTCTCGTCGGTGCCGAATCGCGTGGCAGTGGTCGCCATCGACGGGACGACGTTGAGCTTGTTGCAGGAGCTCTCACCGATCGAGGACCCCGCCGACATCGAGACCTCCCCGTTCGACTCGACCGCGCTGGTGTCGAGCGGCTTCGGCGACGCGTTGATCGTGCTCGGCTTCGACGCCTCGAAGCCAAGCGCGCCGTATTCGGCCAAGCCGCTGAGTTATCAGGGCGCGGCGCCGCAGCTCCCCATCGACATGGTGCAAATTCGTCGCGGAGGGCTGACCGGGCACGTGCTGGTCTCGGAGGTCGGCGGTGTGAGGCAGGTGGCCTTTGCGGCGGGCAAGACCCCGGTGGATCTCGGGGTGTTCGCGCTGGGCTCCGGAACCGAGAACGTGCCCGGCGCGCTCGGCGTCCAGCCTTGAGCGATCAGCCTCGCGCGTTCAGCACTCGCAGCCGCCAAACACGCACAGCAGCTGCAACGTCAACGTGAAATCGCCACTGTCGTCGCCCGCGCCGGGAGCCTTCTGCCCGTCCACGACGATGACGTACCAGCCGTCGTCCGGAGCCACGAAGGTCGTGCCCCAGGTTCCGGCGCCCGTGTTGCCGCAGAGGTGCTTCTTGTCACAAGCCTGGTCGGTGCAGTTGCTCCCGGAGTAGATCTTGAACACGCGCTCCCAGCTTTGAGCGCTGGCGCATTTGGCTCCCTGCGTCAGCTTCACGTCGAGCTTCTCGAACTTCTTGAGATACATCCGGTAGGAGCGATCGCGTCCAAGATCCTTGCAGCTCGTGGCGTCGTAACCGCTGACGTCGTTGGCGGAGCTGCAGGTGTTCGTCGTGACCTGAAAACCGCCAGCCTTGGCCGCGGTCAGCCTACCCACGACGCGCGCACCGGCGCAGCCCGCGCCACTCTCGTTGCCGTCGGCGCAGCCGAGCACTGCACACGCAGGTCCGCCCCCGCCGCCGCCGCTCGTGCCCCCTCCGCCTGCCACGCTACCGCCGCTACCGCCCGTACCGCCGGCTCCGCCTGCCGACGTTCCACCCGTACCCGCAGCACCACCACCAGGAGTGCCACCGATGCCACCGGTCGCGCCCAGCCCGGCGGTCGCGCCGGAGCCTCCACCGCCCGAGGGTGTGCCCCCCGCGCCCCCGCCACCAGAAGGAGTCCCGCCGAATCCCCCGCCACCGCCGCCCTTGTCGTCGCCAACGTCTTCGCTGGTCGCGCAAGCCGCGACCATGCAGAACCACCAAGGCGCGAGGATGCGGAGGTAACCGAGCATGAAGGCGCACAGAATACGCCGTCGGCCGCGCGGCGTGGCCGGCGTTTTTTTCGCCGACGCGGGTTCGGGGCCCAGCTCAGAAATGCCCGGGCTGAACGCGCTCCGAAGGCAGCGGCAACTCGAGCAGCGCTCCGTTCACAATCTCGTGGGGTCGCACGCCGACCCGCTCCACCAGGGCGTCGTGGTTCGTCGCAATCACCACGGTGATCTCCGGGTCGGCGCAGCAGCGTTCGATGACCAGGTGTACGAGCCCGAGGGTGCGCGGATCGAGCCCGGTGTCCGGGTCGTCGAAAAACACGAAGTTCGGTCCCAGGGCCAGCGCGCGCGCCATCGCGATGCGTTTTTTCACACCGAACGACAGGTGGGCGGGCAGGGCGTGGAAGTCGGGTTGGTCCACACCCACCTCGATCAGCGCCGCGCGAGCGCGGGCGTCGAGGCTCTTCTCGTCCATGCCCAGCACGTCCGCGTGAAACCGAAGCGCGACGGAGACGTTGGCGAGCGCGGTCAGGTTGTGAATCAAGGCTCCGTCCTGAAACACGAACCCGCAACGCACTCCCGCGCGCACGAGGGCGCTCGGGCGCTCGGGATCGGGGCGATGGCCGTCCAGGCGCACCTCGCCCTCCATCACCGGGAGCAGGCCCGCGCAGAGATACAAGAACGTGGACTTGCCCACGCCATTTTCACCGGTGACGACCAGCACCTGGCCGCGGTCGAGATGGAAGCTCTCGTCCCGAAGTACGACCAGGTCGCCGTAGCGAAACGCGACGTTCTCCAGGGTGAGCCCGCGCTGTCCCTTCATGCCCCCGCCCGCTGAACCCGCATCACCTTAACGGTGGTCCCACCAGCCAGTAGAACCCGGCCGTCAGGAGCAGGTTGTAGGCGACACAACCGAAGAGACTGCGCACGACGGCCTGGCTTGCCATACGCGGAACTTCAGTGGGGGAGCTCTTCACTTGCAGGCCATAGTGACAACAGAGCAGGCCCACGATCAAGCCGAGACCGGCGCCCTTCAGCAGGAAGAAGGGGAGATCCGCCAGTCGCAGCGCACCCGCGAATCCCGAGCGGATGGCGTCCAGGCTCGGCGCGGTGATGAGCAGGCTCACCAGGTAACCGCCGCCGATGGCCGCCACCGCGAAGTAGACCGTCAGCACCAAGACACAGAGCACACACGCGACCAGTCGCGGCAAGACCACGAAGCGCATCGGATCGATCCCCAGCGAAGCAAGCGCGAGGATCTCGGAGTTGGCCTTCATGTTCCCCAGCTCCGTCGCGATCGCCGTGCCCGAGCGGCTCGCGACGATGATGGCCGTGACCAGCGGCGCGAGCTCTCGAAGCACGACCGCCACCAAGATCGTGCCCAGAATTTCACCGCTCGCCGCGGGTGCCATCAAGTTGGTCTCGATGATGATGGTCCCACCGATCAGCAGACCGATCAGGCTCACCAGCGCGACGGGTTGGGCCCCGGTGAACAGGATCTGCATGAGGGTGATGCGCCGGACCTCGGCGTGAGCGGCGTGCCCGGGCGTGGAGTACGCGCGAAATGCGGCGGTCGCTGTGTGCAGCGGAGCGGAAAACTCCAGCCACAGGTCCAGCACGCGCCGACCCAGCCGCGCGGTGAAGCTCCGCGGAGCAAGCGGCTGATCTCTAGGGTCGTAGGGCAGCGTCGCGCGCATTCGTGAGCCGGGCAGTCTACCGCGGCGGACGCCTACCCGCGACGCTGTCTCCGCCGCGCGTTTCCAAGCTGATAGCGTGCTTGGAGCCCGCGAGCGCGCTCCGTTCAGGGTTCGCCGTTACCGTCGGCGCCGTCCGCACCCCCGCCGTCGCGGGGCGCAGGAGCCGGAGCTGGCGCCGGAGCTGCGCCTGCATCGACGACGGCGATCGACAGACAAACCGAGGGCACACACCCCACGGCACGGGCGACCGAACGCGGCAAATTTCGCCTGGCCGAGTGACACGCGGCGCCGCCTTGATCACAGCCGGAGAGCAGCATACCCGCTGTCGCTCCGACCGCAGCGCTGAGAAAGCGCTGCCGCCGTTCCAGGATGCGTCGGCGGTCGTCGTCGGACACACCGCAGCATACGCAATTTTCGTGCGTGGCACACAGGCCGCGTGCGAAGGGCGTCAGTGATACGTCACGCCGAAGAGCAGCGTCGGCGCGGTGACGCTGTACTCATCGGTGTAACTGTTCCCGTTTCTGGTCTCATCGTAGGTGAGCTTGGCGTAAGAGAAGCGGAAGGCTGGGCCCAGGCTCCACTGGTCGGCGACCCAGAAGTCGTAGCCAACCGCAGCCGCAAGCATGAATCCCGTACCGGTCTCGCTCTCGGTCTTCACGCCTGAAATGGTGTACTCGTAGCTGCCCTGAGCGTAGCCGAGGAACGCTTGTAGAAAGAGCCCACCCTTCGGGTCGGTGTAGTACTGGCCGAACACACCGATGCCGCTGAGCTGGGCTTGGCCGTCATCGGTGGGCGCCGTGCCCAGACCGTCGGCTTCGAAGGTCGGGTCGGAGATCACATAGGTGACTACGCCGCCACCGACGACGAGCCCTTGTGCCGGCGTGCCGCCGATCAGCAGCTCCGCACTAGCAGCGCCACCCGATATCTCGGTGTCGGTCGGTGTCCCGAAGCTCTCCGTCGTGCCCTTGGCACTGACCGGCGCATAACCGAGTCCGAAGCGGAGAAAGAAACCGTCGTGTTCGCGCACTCCGACGGGTAGTGGCGGCGGCCCGTATCCGGGCTGCCCGGGCGGCGGCGCCCCGTAGCCGTAGCCAGGTTGTGCGGGCGGCGGTGCCCCATATCCGGGCTGGCCTTGGGGCTGTCCATACGCAGCTTGTCCTGGCGGTGGCGCTCCGTAGCCCGGCTGCGCCGCAGGCGGTGGTGCCGGCTGAGCGGGCGGTGGTGGCGCGGGCGGTGGTGGCGCGGGAGGCGGCGCCGGATCGCCAGCGGGCGGCGGCGCCGGTGGAGCGTCACCCTGTGCCGCTGCGTTGTTTGCAGTACCCAAGCTGACCGCGAGGGTGGAGCTGACGATGAATTGGCGCAGAGTGGACTGCATCGGTACCTCCTCGGCGCCATGCTCACACGCTCGCGCGAGCAGTCAATCGGGAGCGGCTGCATCGCTTGCGCGGCGAAGGCCTTGACGCGCGCCCGCATGGTGCCCGGGGGCTCGGGCCTTTTTGAGAGCCGCGGCGCTGCGCGGCCGGATATGATTGAGGCATGTTGGCGCTTCCTCTCCCTCACCGCTTCGCAACGCGCTCGTCGGTCGCCATCTTGGCCGTGGTGCTGCCACTCGCCTGGGCTTCGGCGTGCGGAGGTTCGGACGGCGGAGGAGGCCCGGGTGGAGCTGGCGGCGCGGGCGGTGCGGGTGGCGCAGGCGCAGGCGCAGGTGGAGGTGGTGGCGACGCAGGTCCCGACGCGCCACAAGGCAAGACCCTCGCCGTCATCGAGCTCTACCCGCTCGATATCTGGGCGCAGTTCCTGCCAGAAAGCGAGCGGCAGCTCTCGGTGCAGCTGGACGGCGCGCCCGCTTACACGACCGGGTCGCCGGTGATCAGCGTTCCGCTCGTCAAAGCTGGAACGCTCCAGATCGATCTGACGGCGCCCGAGCATCAATCGCTGAGCATCAGTCTCACCTACGACGGCACGAGCGCACTCACGAGCGCGGTGCTCGCGAATGGCGGCGGCACCCAGGGAAGCGGACTCTCGTTTTCGCACGAACTGCGCAACGTGGACGGCGCGGGCATCCCGGTCCACAGCGTCTATCTCGGGCTTCGGCACCTGTGGTTCTCGGCGGAAGGTCGACCGGCGCGGCGGGGCAACGCGATCGAGCTGATGATGGACGGCGAGCAGGCCTGGGGTTCGGTCGCTCAAGACCTGGGCGGGGCATCGAAGAGCATCGTCGCCGCAACCTGGTGGTGGCAGTCCGATTTCGAGCTGGTGCGGGACCCGACGCTGAGCTTGACCCAGAGCACGACGGAGCGCTGGAAGAACACGATCCTGGGAATTCTCGACCTCTCGCCTGCCGAGAAGCGCGTGCTCGTCGGCCAGTTCTGGGGGCAGGACAGCCTGCTCTCGTTCCTGACCACGGACTCGAAGCTCAAGGACCACGCCGACGTCCTCAACGATGGCTTCGAGTTCATGGGCATGGGGAACGCAACCGAGGGCAAGTTCCAGTTCGAGGCGAAGGCGGTCGACTTCGGCGGCCGTGTGCACGCGACCCACTCCGCGGCCAGCTCTCAACAGTTCGATGCCGAGTCGCCCATCCCATCCAGCATTCCTCCGCGCTTCGTCGACCTCACCCAGTGGCCAGTGGGTGTGCAGGTGGAGCATGCCTCGTATCACCAGAAGTTCATGGTGATCGATCACGAGCTTGCCTACATCGGCGGCATGAACCTGAAAGAGGTTGACTGGGACACGTCGAAGCACCTGGTCTTCGAGCCCCGGCGCATGAAGTTCGCGGCCACGAGCGCCGATCGCCTGGCCGTCAAGAACAAGACCAAGCTACCCGACACCGGGCCGCGCAAGGACTACATCATGCGCATCGAGGGTCCCGCGGCGCAGGACGCGGCCGACGTGTTCCAGGTGCGCTGGCAACACCAGCTCGACACCGGGGTCGAATACGCGAACAAGAGCACACCCTTCACGGTGGAGCGCAACATTCCCGAACGACCGAATGGCAAGCAGGTTCAGGTCACCGCCACGCTCCCGCAGCCGTTCTGGGAACACGCCATTGCGGAGTCGTGGCTCAACGCAGTGTCCCAGGCCAACGACTACATCTTCATCGAGGATCAGTATTTTCGCGCTCCCATCCTCAACGACGCCATCGTCGCGCGCATGAAACAGGTACCGGGGCTGCGCCTGATCGTGATCACCAAGCCAATCTCCGAGTGGGCCGACCCCGGCTGCCCCTGGACTTACAAGTCACACGCCCTCTTCAAGTCCCAGTTCCCGAGCCGCTACATGCTGCTGCAGCTTCGTGCGTTCGACACCGTGGTGAGCTTCGGCATCGACGAGACCGAGTCCCGCTACGCCGACATGGATGTCCACGCCAAGATGCTGATCGTGGACGACAAGTTCATGAGTGTGGGCTCGTGCAACAAGAACAACCGAGGCATGACCTACGAGGGTGAGTTGAACGTTGCGGTGCTCGACCCGGCCTGGGTGCGGGCTGAGCGCCGGAAGATCTTGGCCAACATGCTGCCTTCGGGCACCAAGGCCAGCGACGACGTCGGCGCGTGGTGGACGGATCTGGCGCAAGCCGCGGCCTGGAATGACGCCGTCCACTCGGCCTGGGAGACCGAGGGCTTCGACATCAACCTGAACGGTGCGCCCTTGCCGGCGCAGTACACCCCCAAGGGTCTCGTTCACGGCATGGATTTCCCCGACGTCTCGAAGTGCCTGTTCGAGAGCGTGGGTCCCGACATGACGTTCTGGTGACGTCATTCGTCACCGGACGGCGAGTTTGCGTTACCGCTCGGAGCGTCGAGGTCCTAAGCTCTACGCATGCGTTGGATCAGCGTGGGAGTCCTCGTCTTCGTATCGTGTGGGGGCGGTGCCAAGTTCAAGATGGTCGAGACCCCGTGGTCCGCGGGTGACGACGCGACGGCGCGCCTCACGCGCGGTGCGGCGAAGTTGGGCTGCTCCGCCTCGCCGCCGGACTCCACGGGGGAGATCGAGATCAGCTGCCCCGAGGGCAAACCCAAGGCAGAGAGCGAGAAAGGCACGCTCCGAATTGGGCCGTCGGCGGAAGACAAGAAGCTGTTCGCCATGTGCAACGACGGCCTCGCCGAAGGCTGCTCGGACACGCTGAAATCCATCTGGGACGCAGGCGCGCGCTGAAGCGTTACGGTTAGGAGCGCGAGGAGTCCACAAGTGACCCGGCGGCTCTGGTTCGTGCTCTTGCCGCTGAGCTGTGCAGCGCAGCGCGCGGTGCGGGCGGACTCCGAGCCCGGGGCAGATCGCTCATTGGATGCGGCGATCACAGAGATCGTGTCCCGCGAGCAAACACCCGAGGCCGAGTCGCGGCGTCTTTCCCAGCTCGGCGCCCGCTGGCAGCCCAAGACGATCGGCGACCCCCCGCCGCGCGAGCGCCCGGTCGGCCGCCGCGCCCTGATCGACGTGCGTTTCGCTGATGCCGAGCTCGAGGAAGCGCTGCGCTTGCTGGCCGACGCCGGAGGGTTTGCGTTGATCGCCGACGGTGAGCTTGCTGGCCGGGTCACTGCCGACCTGCGACGTGTGCGTCCTTACGAAGCGCTGGTGTCACTGGCCGAAGCGCACGGCGCCAGAGTCGAGCGGCGTGGCGCAATCGTCGTGGTCACGCCGCGCTGAGCGGAGAACGCGTCATCGGGCTCGAGCAGTTTCCTGCCCGAGCCCGACCCGGTCAGCTTCCGTTCACTTGCAGTTCGTGCTCGTGCAGCTGGCGAACTCGGCGGCGCTCGTCGCGGCGCCCTCGCAGCACGCCAGGCACATGTTCTTGCTGGGGAGACCAGCGCACTGGACGAACGGCTGGCACTGGCATTGGTAACACTCCTCCGATCACGTTGCACTGCGCCATGCCCACGCCGTCTTCCTCCCACGAGGTCTGCCATGCGTGAACGCCGCATCACCGCCGAACCCCGAAGCTACGAACCGCGAAGCCAGAAGCTCGGAGAACCGACCCGGCGCATCAACATCACGATGTTGGAATCGCAACACGACGAGCTCGTGCGTCAGGGTGTCAACGTCTCCGGGTTGATCCGCGAGCTGCTCGACCAGCACTTCTCACAGCGCGCCATCACGCTGGAGGTCGACCCCGAGACTCGCGCACTCTACGAAGAAGCGGTGGTCAGGAGCGGAGCAACATCCGAGGACGTCGCGGCGCTGCTGCGCCGCGCAATGACCGAGCTGCTCGACGATCGCATGAAGCGCCTCGAAGTGCTGCGGCGCGAGCTCGCCAAGAAGAAGTGACCGCCGCCGCCCGGGCTGAGCGGCGCCGCGCGGCCGTCGCCAGGAGGCCAGGCGCCCGTCAGCTGATCAGCCGCTCGAAACTCGCAGACTTCAGCGCGCTTCGCGCTATGAGCAGGCTGCCGAGGGCAAACAGGAGCCCGAGCACCACCGGACGCACCCAGCCACCTGGGAGCACCGCTGTTCCAGCCATGCTGAGGAACAACGCAGGGACCATGAAGAGCCCGGCGATGTTGTTCGCCGCTCTGAAGTCGCGCGACAAGAGCGCGACGAGCAACGAGGCGCTGGTCGAGTACGCGAGCACACACACGAGCATGAACGGCAAACCCAGCACGTCGCTCACGGGAGCCAGTCCTTTCGAGGCGGCAACGACACAGTCGATGACAACGAGCGGCACGGTTCCGCCCGCCGTGGCGACCACGACAGCCAGCAGCTTTGCGCGCAAGATCTGGTCAATCCGGACCGGGAGAGCGACGAGCAGCTCCAGCGTACGACTCTCGCGCTCGCTGATCACCAGAAAGGTCATGAGCATGGTGGGCACGATCACGCCGACCATCGCGATCATGAGCGGAAGCAGGGCAACCGACAGCTTTCGCGGATCGTTGCCGACCTCCGCGAACAGCCCGAAGTCCGGCGCCGGGCCGCCCTTGCCGGGTCCAGCCTCGCCGATGGTGAACATCATCAGCATCGGGGTGATGAGCAGGCCGACGATGGGCAAGATCAGGGCGCCGGCCATGGCCCCGCGGCTCGAGGTCAGCATGCGCCACTCCTTCCGGAAGAGGATCTTGACCTCCCGATCGAGAATCACGCTCGGCTCCCCACCGGCTGTGACACCGGCGATTGGTGGACGATGTCGAGAAACAAGTCCTCGAGCGACGGTCGCACGATCCGACACTCGCAGATCGAGAGCCCGGCCTGGAGGAGGTCGCGCAGCAAGCCTGGGACCGCGCGCTCTGCGTCGGGGAGCGACACCTCCACCGAGTCCTGTTCCTGGATGGGGGCGTGACCCCGCGCCCGCAGCGCCGCGAGAAGCTCGTCCACCACACCCGTCACCCGCAGGCTAACCCGGGGTGTCGTGCGCGCGCGCAAGTCGTCGATCGCCTCGTGGACGGCGACCTTGCCATTTCTCAGGATGATCACCGTGTCGCAGAGCTCTTCGGCCTCTGCGAGGTTGTGCGTGCAGAGGAGGGTCGTCGTGGTCTTGGTGATCTCGCGCAAGAGATCGATGACCTCGCGTGCGGCGACCGGATCCAGCCCGGCGGAAGGTTCATCGAGAATCAAGAGCTCCGGCTTGGGGATCAGCGCTGCGGCCAGGCAGAGGCGCCGCTGCCAGCCGCCGGACAAGGTTGCCATCGTTCGGTCCAGCATCGGGCCGAACTCGAGGCGATTCACTACTTCGTCGGACGAGTGAACACCGTACAGTTCTTCGACGAAGGCGAGGTACTGCCGACAGGTCATCTCCTTGTACATCCCCGGCTGCTGAGGAACGATGCCGACTCGGCGCTTGGCGGCCAGGAAGCCGGGCTCATCGGCCGCCGAACCGTACAAAAAGGCGAACCCCGTGCTCGGGGCCAGCGCGCCGGTCAAGAGACGGATGGTTGTGGTCTTTCCGGCTCCATTGGGGCCGAGCAGACAAGCGCGCTCGCCGGGTCTGAGCGTGAACGAGCTACCTCGCAGCGCATGGACGGTTTCTCCGAAGCGTTTCTCGGCGGCAATCAGCTGGATGGGATCGCCGCTCGACTCGGGGCGCAAGCGAGGCGGGACCACTTCGTCGTGGGAAGGCAGCGCGCGAAACGCCCAGGCGATCACCAGGTACTCCGCCGGCAGGAGCGCCACGAGCGAGAGGTTCATGGCGACGATTCCGAACCGCCCCATCGAATAGACGACGACGGCGTCGGCCACTGCGTGCGACACGATCGCGACCACGAGGAGCAGCGGTCGCCGACGCACGACCGCGACGAGGACGACCAGTGTGGCAGCCAGGTGGAACGCCATGGAGCAGACCCGCTCCAGCACGGTCAGGGCCGGCACCCACAGCGGCGTCGACTCGAAAGTCCGAAGTTGCCGAGCGAGGGTCGCACTTTGTTCGGGCAGCAAGCCGAGATTCTCGACGCCGTTCCGGTCGACTATCGCGATCTGAAACAGGGCAATCGCACCCGCCAAGCCGACCAGCCCGATCGCCTCGATGCCCGCGTGGCCGACCCCGAAGGTGAGCCCCTGCGGACCCGAGCGAGCGTCGCGTCGCCAGAAGCGCAACACGACGTAGCGCGCGACTTCCTCGCACAGCCCTGCCGTCATCCCGAGCACGAGCGAGTTCGTGAGCAGGCGAGCTGGCCCACCGCCCAACCAGCCGACCTTCCCGAGCAACGAGTTCAGTGGCAGGTGAACGAGCTGCGAGCCCAGAAAGGTGAGTGCTCCCGCACCCACCAGCCCAAGAGTCAGGCGAAAGCGCCGCCGCAAGAGCGCCAGCACCACGAACGGCAAGGCCGTGACGAAGACCGTCTGGAGCAGGATCGCAAACCGCACGCACTCTCCCCGGGCCGCGGTGGTTGCGCGGCATCCGGATCGTGCCACAGGCCCCCGTGGCGAGGCGTCCTGTTTTTCCATCGGGCCTGCCCGACCCCGCAGCGGGGTCGAGCGCGTTTGAGCAATGGACGTCCTGCTTTCTCACCACGGAACTCGTCTTGATACCGGGCCACATGTCCCGCCGCCCGGCGCCGCCTTCCGGACGTTTTGCGCCGCTCGTGGAGGACGCCCCGGCGCACCGTCACGCGCGCGCCAGACCGAACTCGAACGCCGACACCTGCGCGCCCAGCACCGCGTCAGTGAACACCCGCCGCCCGCGCTCGGCCTGAGCCGCACCAGCCACGACCATCAGCGGGAGCAAATGTTCTTCCCGCGGGTGGCAGTAGCGCCCGGACGGCGCCCGGCTCCAGCCCTCGAGGTGCGCGTCGCGTTCGGCGGGAGGTCCCGCGCACACTTCGGCGAGCCAGCCGTCGAACTCCTGCGATGGCCCCAACGAAGCCGACGAACCTGCACCTCCCAGCATCGTGCGGAGGTTGTGGAAACTCATCCCACTGCCAACGATCAACACACCCTCATCGCGCAGAGGCGCCAGGGCTCTACCAAGCGCGAGGTGGCTGCGCGGATCGAGCGTGCGATTCAGCGAGAGTTGTAGGGTCGGGATGTCGGCCGCCGGGTACGCGAGCTTGAGCGGGATGAACACTCCGTGATCGAAGCCGCGGGCAGCATCTTCGGTGTTGGGGATCCCCGCGGTGTCGAGCAGCGCGCGCACGCGCGCGGCTACGGCAGGCGCGCCTTGGGCTGGCCAGGTCAGCTGGTAGGTTTCGGGGGGAAAGCCGTAGTAGTCGAAGAGCAGCGGCGGGGCCGCGCCACTCTGCACGGTCACGACGGGCTCCTCCCAGTGAGCGGAAACGACCAGCAGAGCCTTCGGTCGCGTGTAGCGTTGTCCGACCTCTCTCAGATACGCAGCCATCCGATCCCAGGTGTCCGGCGGACCCATGGTCCACTCCATGAAGAAGCAGGGACCTCCGCCATGGGGGATGTACAGCGTCGGCAGGCGGCCGGACGGATCGGGTGACGGGGAAGGTTCGCTCTTGCCATCCATGACTTGCTCCGGTGTCCACAGCGAGCGCGCCGCGAGCCCCGCCGCGCCGAGGGCAGCAAGGCCGACAATGACGCGGCGGGAAGGCGAGGGTTTCGGTTTCAATGGGCCGGGCTCGAGTGTAATGCGAGGCTCGCCGATTCAAAGGGCCTTCGCGGCGGCGTGGGCAAGTGCGCCAAGCGAAGTCCACCACCGCCCGCCTCCAACCGACCGAGCGCAGTGAACCGTACCCCCGGACGGCGCCGAACACCGTCGGCGCGGTGCAGTTCGGGCCTCAGCGCTTGATCTCGAGGCTCCAGCCGTTGAGCGAGCCGCTGTCGCCCAGGGCAACGTCCGCGACGACCAGACGCCAGGTGCCCTTGCCCTCGTCGCCGATGAACTCGCTGACGCTGAACGTCTGCTTGCCGAAGGCGCCGCTCGAAGCGTCGGCCTCGAACAGCACGGCCTCGCCCACGCCGATGCGCTGGAGTTTCACGTTCAGGTCGCCCTTGGCCGGGTGAGTCACGTCGACCGTGACCGACAGCGCCTTGATCTCGCCGGCGTCCGCCACGACGATGTCGGTGGAGACGCCCGCCGCGTCGTTGTCCTTGATGGGCTTCGACTCGGTGCTGGCGTAACTCTGACTCGACGGAGCGGCACCGCCCCGGGTGATGGAAAGCTTCCAGGAATTCAGCTTGCCGACGTCGCTCTTGGCCTTGTCGAGCACCACCAAAGACCAGGTGCCGGCGGAGTCTTGGCCGTCGAACGCGGTCACGGCGAAGGTCTTCTTCAGGTCGTCCGCGCTACCGCCGGCGCGATCGGAGAGCAGGACCTCGCCGCCACCCTGGCGCACGAGCTTGACGATCAGATCCCCGCGGTACGGGTGGGTGATGTCCACGGTCACGCTGACCGCGCTGATGCTGCCGCCCTCGGCGACCACAATGTCGCTCTTCACGCCGGTCGCGTCGTTGTCGGGGATCGTCGCGCCGGTAGTGTTCTGGTAGTCCGTCCCGGCGCCGGTGCAGGCGCTGTCCGCCGCGCAGTCGCTGTCGGTGCAGTCACTCTTGCCGTCGCCGTCGTTGTCCTGCTGGTCGTTGCAGATTTCTTTCGTCGGCTCGGGTTTCGGGACGTCGGCGCCGTAGACGGTGCCGTACTCCGCGACGTACTTGAACGACAGGTAACCGTAGCCTGCGCCGTAGGGATTCTCGGTGCCGAAGCGGTCGGTGCCCCAGCTGTTCTTGAAGATGAAGAAGCCCTTCTCTTTGATCGGGGTGCCGCCCGCGTCCACGGCCGGCTTGCCGCTCTCGTCCAGAGGCTGGATCTCCTTGTCGTCGTCCCAGCCCACCAGCACGATGGCGTGCCCGGCGCGCTTCTTCAGGCTCTCGGACTTGTCCTTGGCGTTCGGATAGAACACGACGCCGTCTTTCCAGTAGGTCGCCGAGTCCACCGGGATGGCCGAGAGGCGGTGATTCCACGACTGGTAGAAGAAGGTCATGCCCACGACCACCGCCTGCTTCTTGGTGGTCATGAAGGCCTTGATGCTGTCGGTCTTGGAGTTGACCCAGCGGCCCGCTGGCAGTTTGAAGCGCGGAGCGGCGAGGGCGCTCGCTGGAGGCTCGCCGTTCGTGTAGCACTTGGTCGGCATGCTCTCGCCGGTGCACTCGGGGTCGTTGGCGGTCGTCCACTTGTCTTGCTCGTAGGGCCAGTCCGCTTCTTTCACGATGCCGAACTGGCTGATGGCCTCGAGGTTCGAGTTAGCGTTCGAGCCTTCGGTGTTGGTGAAGTCACCGACCTCTTTTTTCACCGACCACTGCAGGAACTGCTCGGAGAAGTCGGGGTTCGGCAGGTTGCCGGCCTTGAGGTAGAGGTGCTCCATCAGGCCGTTGGTGGCGAAGATCGAGCACACGCCGCGGCGTGCTTGGTTTCGCACGGGCGACTGCTGGGTCAGAAGCTCCGTGTAGAGCTTCGGGTAGACCGCGTCGGCCTTGCCCAGCTCGTCGAGCTTCGCGTTGTCGGGAGCGTCTTTCAGCAAGGAGTCGAGGTCCGAGAGCGGCGTGTCGTTGTCGATGCCGCCGCTGTCGCTGCCTTCGCCGCCCGGCGAGGAGCAACCCACGGACAGGAGCGCGAGCACGGGCAAGGCGAACAGGGACCGACGAGTGGAGCGCTGGTTCATGTGGCTGTTCCTCCTACAATCTACGACATAGGACTACCTCAGCTTCCCACGGCGTGCGAGTGAAAACCGGGGTTCGGCTCTTGGTCGGCGTGTTTGGCGCCCCGGCCGCCCGCTGAAGGGCGCGCGGAGCGGACTGCTCCGCGACCGACGATGTTGACGCTACGTGGACGGTATGACAATTTCATACCATGGCCAGGAGCGCAGAGAAGCTCGCGATCAGTCTGGACCGCGACCTGTTGCGACGCGCCGAGCGCCTGCGTGAGGCGACCGGCGAGTCGCGCAGCGCGCTCGTTGCGCGTGCGCTGAGGCAGTTCCTTCGAGCGGAGGAGTTGGATCGCCAGGTCCGCGAGTACTCGGAAGCGTACCGAACCGTTCCCGAAACCGCCTCGGACACCCGCCAGGCGAGGGCCCTTGCGCGGCGGTCCTTGGCGCAGGTCGACTGGGACGACTCGTGAGGCGCGGCGAGATCTGGTGGGCGCGGCTGGACAAGAGGCGTCCGGTGGTTCTGGTGTCGCGCGAGGAAGCGTACGCTGTGCGTGCGCTCGTGATCGCGGCGCCGGTGTCCACGACGATTCGCGGCTTCGCCGTGGAAGTGAAGGTCGGACCGGGAGAAGGCCTGCCCCGAACCGGAGTGGTCAACTGCGACTGGCTCGTGACCGTGCCCAAGGCCGATCTGGTAGAACGGGCGGGCAAGCTGTCAGCTGCGAAGGTCCGCCAGCTCGACGATGCTCTGCGTTTCGCACTCGGCCTCGAGGCTTGAGCCCTCTCTCAATCCACGACCTGGCCAACGACTTCCCCTCGAGGATGCCAGGCGCTGGCACAGGCGCGCTGGGTCGCGGCGCGCGCCGGGCGCCTGTCGCCGACGGCGAACTTCCACGTCGTCTTCACGTTGCCCGCCGAGCTGCGCGCCGTCGCCAAGCTCAACCGTCGGCGAGTGTTCGAGCTGTTGTTGCGCACCGCCAGCGCGACGCTGCTCGAGCTCGGCCTCGATGAGCGCCGCCTCGGTGCACTGCTCGGCGTGACCAGCGTGCTGCACACCTGGACGCGCGAGCTCGCCTTTCATCCGCACGTGCACTGCATCGTCACCGGCGGTGGCTGGTCGCTCGCCGAGCGCCGCTGGACCGACGGCAACCCGCGCTTCCTCTTCCCCGTGCATGTCCTCGGCGCGCTCTTCCGCGGCAAGTTCCTCGCCGGGCTCTCTCTGCTGCACCGCCGCGGCGAGCTGCGCCTGCCCGACGACGGGCCGGGCCCTTGCGATCCCGAAGCGTTCGACCGGCTTTGCCGCTCGCTCCCCAAGCACTGGCACGTGTACGCCAAGCCGCCCTTCGGCGGCCCCGGGCAAGTGATGCGCTACCTCGGCGGCTACACGCACCGCGTCGGCCTGTCCAACCGACGCCTGGTCTCGCTCGACGCGCGCGGTGTGACCTTCCGCACCAAGCACGGCAAGACCAAAACGCTCGACCCCGTCGAGCGCCGCGGCGCGCCGCCGGCCGGAGTGTGCGCCCGATGCCGATGGCCGCGCAGGGCGTGGGCCTGTCGCGGGCGAGCCGCACCTGCTCGACGTCCGCAGGCACTGGCGCGAGCAACTCCTCGCGCTCACCGGGATCGACGTCCGCCGCTGTCGCGCGTGTGGCGCTCCAACCGTCGAACGCCGGCCGCTTCCCGCCGCGCGCGCACCACCCGCGGAGGCAGCGTGACGCCGGCACTCCCGCTCGCTCGACTCCTCCGTTGCCCGCGTCGGCGACAGTGCGCTCGTGTGCTCGCGCTGGTCGTCGAGCAGCTTCTCGCGGGACAACTCGCAGCCACGCGTCGCTCCGCGCAGTCGCACGCGACGGCGCGGCTCTCGCTCGCGACCCCCGGAGTCATCTCGCAGTCGCATCGCAGTCGCTCGCCACAGCCTCTTTGTGCATAGCGACTCGACGACTCACGCTGCTGCCGCGCACCGGCTCCACCCAACTGGTCGATTCCAAAACTGCGCGGGCTCGCCCGTCGCGCAGCGCGACCTCACGCGCGCAGTCTCGTAATCGCCTATCCTTTATGCGACGTTTGGGTTCCGTTGCGGGCGGAACGAGGGCTCTGTGAGACTCAGGGCGGCGGACAGCTAGCGACCTTCTTGGCGCCGAGGGCCGCTCGGTCGCTGATCGCCTTGTTGCACTCGTCCGTCGTGTACTTGGTGCAGTCGCAACTGTCCAAGTTACCGACCTTGTACGAGATGCAGCAAGTGTAACCGCTGGAGCACGGCGCCTCTTTTCCGTTGGGTATCGGACTGGTCTTGCAGGAACAGGCGGCTCCGACGAGCGGCTCGGCGCAGTACCACTTGGCGGCCGCGCCGCCCGCGCCAGCAGCTCCGCCCGTCGCGCCGCCCGCGCCAGCAGCTCCGCCCGTCGCGCCGCCCGCGCCAGCAGCTCCGCCCGTCGCGCCGCCCGCGCCCCCGGGCGAGCCGCCCGCGCCGCCCGAGCCGCCCGCGCCGCCTGTCGCCCCTCCGCCCGAGCCCCCGGAGGTGGAACCCCCGCTCCCGCCGCCGTCGTCGTCCCCTCCACACCCGGCGAGAATGGCGATCGTCCCCGCACAAACGACCGAGAGCATCTTCACGCGCATCGGGCACCTCTTTCCACCGAAACGCTATTTCAGGCAGGTGGCAACGTCAAGCGCCAGGCCTCGGGGCACACGAGCGTTCTCACAGAGTCCTGCGTTCCGCTCGCAACGGACCGCAAACGTCGCATAAGTTCCAGCTCATGTCGCCTTTCCGCCAGCCGTCCAGGCCAGGCTTCGCTCGAGCGCTTTGGTCGAGCTAGCCTCCCGTGTGCATCGCTGGGAGGGCGAGATCTGGCTTAAGTCGCGGTCCTACTCACCGATTCGATTCGACGCCAGCAGGTACTCTCGCGCGGCGGCGGTGGCGCATCGGTGGCGCCGCCAAGGCAGGGTCCGCTCCGCTCGCCCCTCTTGGGCACCAGCCTGACCCGCTGGAGACGACAACCACCCCGGTCGACCCTTTCACGGCCCCAGGCCCGCGCGCTTCGCGACCACGCCGGGCTCGCTGGGCCGCTTGTATGACTTACGGGCAATCGAGCGCTTCGCGCCGCCGTTTTTGCATTCCTGGGCACCCACTCATCCTGATGATCGGTCAGTAATACAGGGCGGAGAACAGGATCGAGAAACCAAAGCTGGTGGCTCTCTCTTCGACCGTAGTGCCGAGCAAGTCGGTCTCGCGTTTGCCGCTCGCGCCGATGAAACGGACGTAGCCGCCCAGGGACCAAGCGGGTGAAATCCAGGCGTCGTAGCCGCTGAACAGCACGAGTCCGCCACCGTTGTACGGCTCCTCGTCGGCGGCTAGCCCAAGCAAACCGATCGTGCGAAGCTAGCGGAAGAATGGGGCTCGCGGAAGTTGACGGATCGTTCGTTGTCAACTTCCCACGAACCGCTTGGCGGCGCGGAGGCCGTTGGTCTTCTTGGCACCGCGGGCTCACTGCTTGCTGCTGGGCTTCGGGGCGCCGGCCGGTGGCAAGGCCGCGCTCGTCGGGTACACCAGCGACTTGGATAGCGGTCTGGCCCAGCCATGCTAGAGAGAAGGAGTGCGGCGTGTCGGCGCGTTGATGGCGGTGCTCGCAACAGTTGCAGCATGTTCGGGGGAAGAGAGTGACGCCACCTGCCCGGGCAACGGCGGTACCGAGTGCGCCAAACACTGTGGGTCGGACGTCGTCGCAGAGCTCGAGTGCGTGAACGGGGAGTGGAAATGTCCGAGCGGGTACGTTCACGGCTACAAGGACTGTCCGGCCGGAACGTGTTTCGGCCCCCCGGCGCAGTGCTGCTCGTCGACGGGGGAGAGCGTGCCCCAGGTTTGCAGTCCATCCGCGGGCGGCCTGCCGTCGGGTGGGACCTGTCCTGCCGGTTACAAGAACACGCTGGTGGGCCCGTGCCTCGACGGCGGAGCTGGGTGAGTCCCAGTTAGACAGCGCCGCTCCGGCTGGTACGCTTCGGGTGTGACGCTCGGCATGCTGCTACCGGTGGCGGTGATGGTCGCTGACCTGACGCGGGAGCACGCGAACCCAGCGAGCGCTCCGATCCCAGAAGCCGGGCAGGTCTCGGCGGAAGCGCGGTCGGAACCGGAATGGCGCGCCATCCGTGCGGGTGGGCTTCTGTTTGGGGCGAGCTACGGCGTGTGCGTGGGAGGCGCTGCCGCCCGGGGCTTCGGCAATGACACCGGACGGCTTGCGATTCCACTTGCGGGGCCGTGGCTCGCGCTGGACTCCGGTAACGCGTGGGCGCTGGTCATGGCCGGGACCGCGCAGCTTGCAGGGGTGACCTTCGTCGTGTGGGGATTCGCCAGCCCGAGGCGGGTGCTCGGCCCTGCGGAGGCCACCGTGTCGTTGACCACTGCGCCCGACAGAGTCCACGCGCCCACGGTGAGGCTGGACGTCAGATTTTGAGAAGCGCCGGCCGGCGCGGAAGGGACGCTGAATTCGGCAAGGTGGCTCAGGCGCGCTCGCGTCGTTCGCGAATAGCGTCAATTCCAACCACCACCAGGCGCGGGAACAGATACCAGAAGACGGCGTTCGCGATGCCGGCAACAGGAGTTTGCATTCCAACGTAGTCGCGCCCGCGTTCGTCGAAGTAGGCGGCCATGAAGGGGATACCTGCCACGCGACCCGGGCCATACGAGTACGACATGAAGCCGGTCAGCGGCCATGATGCGACGGCGAGCCCGAGCCCTAACCATCGCGCGAACCTCCACGACCTGGCGAATTTACCCGAGGGGTCCACGAGGCTGCGTGACCAGCGAGGCCGGCCCCCTCCGCCCCGCGCCCGGCGCTCTAGGCAGTAGATCGTTGAAGGTTGGAGAACCGAAGACCTGAAAGCTTACGCTTTTGCCCCGTCGTGGCGTCCATTGCTACGCCGTGGCCCGGCCGGCAGGAGATGTCTCACGACGTCTCACGAGCGAGCGCATCAACCGCAGACGAGCGCCGCGCGCACGCGCGCGACGGCTTCCCCAAGGTCTTGCGCCACGAGCTCCGCCGGCAGCCGCAGCACCCGCCACCCGCGGCGACCGAGCTCGCGGTCCCGGCGCGCGTCCGCCGCACGCCGGCTGGCGTGGTACGCGCCATCGACCTCAATCACGACGCGCACGGAGGGCACGGCGAAGTCCGCGATGTACCGGCCAACGACGTATTGACGGCGGACGACCACGCCCAGCTTGGCGCCGCGAAGCTCGCGCCACAGCGCCTCTTCGGTGTGCGTCTGCGCGAAGCGCATGGTGCGAGCCCGAGCTTCGATGACTTGCGAGTGAGTGGTCTTCCAAGACATGGCGCCTCCTGTCCGGCACCGCGGCCGGGCTTTGCCCACTCACGGCGCAGGAGGCGTGACAGCCGCCTCATTCCTCACGACGACTCGGCGGCTCGACCCTACGAGCAGCGGACGGAGACGCACAGCGGCTGGCGCGCCTCGTGCGCCACCTGGGCAGAGCCCGGCCGCGGTGCCGGCAGGAACCAGCGTCTCGGAAGCTCACGACGCCGTCATCGAAGCGAGCGGACACGAGTGCGGAGCGTCGCCGGCCGTCGGGTCACGATGTCGCCTCGAGCTCGGAGCGACGCGTCCCCTCCGCCCGCGCGCGCGCGAGCATAGGCAGGGCGCCGGTGGTCTTCCGCAGGCGCCACCGCGCGCGCGCCCGGCCCCCGCTGTGCGCGTCAACTTTTCGGGCTCACACCGCGAGGAGCCGCACTGACGGGAAGTAGCTTCGAAGCCGTTCGAGATCGCGCAGATCCGAGGTGAGCACGACGTCGCCGCGCGAAGCTGCCGAGGCCATGACGATTGCATCGATGGCTGTCGCGCTGCGCACGGCAGCGAGTGCCTCGCCGGCGATGCACGCAAGCTCGTGCGAGAGCGGCTCGACGTTCACCAGCGCGAGAATCGCTTCACGGCGGTCCGTGCGCCCTCGCCACCATTCGACGACGACGTCGGCGGGTACGACGGGGACGATGCGTTGCTCTCGAGCCCTGAGCAGGAACTCCTCGGCCCGCCGGCGCCGTCGTTCCAGGGCAATCAGCATTCCGGTGTCAAACGTCAATCCGGTCGCCACTACGACGTTCGCTTCCGCCGCTTGACTGATTGTGGCTCGGCGCCGAACAGCTCCGCGTCCACGCGCGCGCGCGCCTGGTCTGTCAGCGGAGCAACGTGGTATTTTTCGAAGTAGCGGTCCATCGCATCCAGACGTTTCACGTCTTCGCCAATCTCGGCAATGACGGCAGAGATGTTGCCGCCATAGAGCCGCTTGGCGCGCCTGGTGATCGCCGCCAACAGGTCCGGTTGAATGGAGATACTCACCTTCGTCGCGCGTTTCATGGTTGCTACCACGGTAGCAACCTTGCCAGCGCTCGGCAACGGGCGTCGCGGCGAGAACCCCGCTCGACGATCCCGTTGCCATTTCACCCACCGCCGCCGAGCGCCGCGCAGCTGCGGCGCCAAACATTCCGGAGCTGGCACCGTGCAATTGCATTCGGCGGAATTTCTGCTCGAAAGCGGCGTACGCTTCATGCGGCAACGTCCTCCCCGGGTTGCCGAGAGCACCGGTCGCACGCCTGCTGACGAATGTGCTCCAGCCGCCGCTTGCGCGCCTCCTGTCGCCGGGCAGCAAGTTCGTCAGGCACTCGCGCCCCGCGCCCGAAGTACATCTCGTCCGGCGTCTGGCCGTCGAACGCACTGTGGGGCATCCGCTCGTTGTGCTCGGTCACGTAGAACTCCACGAGCCTGTTCACGGTCGCCATGTTGTCCAGGGGGTGAAGGTACAGCCACTGGTGTTTCAGGGAACGCCACCACGACTCGATCAACGAATTCGAGAAGCTCACGTCGATCTGCGCGATGACGCGGCGAAGAACCCCGTCGAGGAAGAGCTCGTCGACGCTGGCGTTCAGGTTCTCCGCGCCGGAGTCCATGTAGACCTCGGCTTTCGTCGAGCGCTCCAGGTTGCGCGCCGCCCTCACGAGCACGTCACGGGTGTTCATCGGATCGAGTCGATCGGCCGCGGTCCACGCCAAGATCCGTCGGGAGTAGTTGTCGATGACGGCGTGCAAGTAGGCCTTCGTCCCGTCGAGCAGCTTGATGACGGTGACGTCGATGTGCCATGCAAGGTTTGGCGCATCAACACGCACGCCAACTTTCGGCTTGTCCGGGTAAACTCGCAGGCGAGGCCGTCCCCAGCCGTAGCGCCGGACGAGTTTGCCCCAGGTTGCCGGGTGCGCGAGCACCTCGCCCACCCGCTGAGCGTGCAAAGCCAGCGCGCGGATGGACATGTGGCGATGCTCCTTCGACTGTACCATGGCGCTGATCGCCTGAACCTCGGGGTACGTCAGCCGCTGGGGCATGGTGCGCGGACAGCTCGGGCGGTCGTCGAGGGTGCAGGCCTGCGCGCCCCGAACCCACGCGTGGTAGCGGGCTGGCGAGAGACGGAGGACTCGGAGCGCGGCGGACAACGGCAAGATCTTCCGCGCGCCTTCGACCGCTCCGAGCAGCAATCGCTTCCCTCTCTCGTTCGCCACGCGGCCGTGCTCGAGCGTGAACCCCGAGACGCGGAGCAAGGCAAGGACGAGCCGGAGGACCGCGATGAGCATGGCGGTCCGGTGCTCCAGCCCGAGGACACGAGCGCGAAGTGCCGCCTCGACTTCGTGCTCGGCCTCCAGAGACACGACGTCCCCTACGCCCCGTCGGATCCAGCTCTGCGCCGTGGAGCGCGGAATCTCGAGCTCGGAAACAGTTCCGGATTCCCCGCATGGAGGATCTGCTCCTTTATGCGATGGTCGTAGGTCCGGCGCGAGCGGCTGGCCATGTCGTCAGCAGAGCACGCGCGGGCGCGGAAGTATGGGCGCGCGGGAAGAAGGTGAAAAGCGAATGGTTTCGCGGTGTGCAACTGCACCACGCTGGCTCTAGAATGTTCGGCGCCGCAGCTGGGCGGCGCAGCTGCGCAGCCCCTTCACGAACGCGCGATAGCGACCCATGACCGTCTTTGCCAGCGCGTCACTGGGCCACCGAATCCGCTGGTGCCGATCCCGTGCGCGCTGCCTGCCTCACTGCACCCAGCCGGGCGTGTCCTGGCACTGCCACTTGAAGCCCGCGTAGTCGAGGTCGATGTCGACGAGGTAAGTCTTCACCGTCTTCTTGTCGAACCACCCTGCGTACACGTGCCTTCCATGCACGGACTTGTTGAACAGGATTCCGAAGTTCACGTCTGGCAACTGGCACCGCTTCCCGGTGGCCAGGTCGAGCGTCGCGAGCGCTGTGCTTCCTCCATAGTACGAGTCGAAGTTTTCGGGATTCGGATTCGCCGCGCCGAGGGGAGGCTCGTTCCACACTGCGAGCCCGTCACCGATGCCCGGGTAGACCTTCGCTCGGGGCTTGTCCGGCGAGTCGAACGTCGCGCGGCGGGTTTTCCCCGTCGTGAAGTCATGGAAGTACACCTCGCCGCCCTTGCGGGTCGAGAACGCGTGGGACCCCGGCCCCGGCGGGTCGCGGTAGTCGACCCAGGCGTACTGCTTGCGATCGGCTGAGCCGCTCCCGTCGAACTGGAGCTCGGTGCCGTCGTCGATCCTCTTCATGTTCATCTCCGAGCTCTCGGGATCGATGACGTAGATCTTGCCCGAGTCGCAGATGAGGGCAGTCTCGGTGGCGAGCAGCGAATAGCACGAGCCGAACGCCAGCCACTTCTGCTCCCCCGTCTGACGATTGCGCGAGTGGATGCCCTTGAAGATGTAGAACACGTACTTGTCGTTGAGCGCGGTCCACTGGCTGCCGTCTGCGCCGTCCGCGGGTGTCCAACGGAAGACCGTCTTCTTCTCACCAGTGACCAAACTCATGAGCTCGATTTGTCCGTCGCCCGGACCTGCCGCCTTTACGTACGCAGCGAAGTCGCCCCACATGCTCACTTGCAGATGTTTGCCAGACGGATCCCAAGCGGTCGTCGACGCACCCACCCCAGAAAATGCAAGCCCGAGAGGAGATTGCGAGGCGACGCGACTGGTGGTGTATCGGTGCCCGGCGCCGCTCGGGTTGGTCACGGGGAGATTCAATGCCACACGACACCCTGGCCCGCAGTCGGGGTTCTTCTCGGGGCCCACCGTGGGCCAGTCCTTCGGCTTCGTCTCGTGCCAGACCGGATCCCATGGCTCGGCCCCGTCACCATCGGCCACGTCGCCGGCGGCGTCACCCGCCGCGCCTCCGGTCCCGCCAGTGCCGGAGCCGCCGTTTTCACCGCCCGGACAGCCGCCGAGCATCCGGAACGGCGCCACCACCACCAGCGCGCCACCGAGCCAGCGCGACGCGCCGTTCACGGTACGACCTTCGCGATCTCGACCTGAGCGGGCAAGACCCGCACCACCAGCTCGCCCCGATCGCGTCGCCGCACCCAGCTCTCCACGCCGTGGCTACCCGCGAGGGCGAGCCCGCCCCCGCGCAGATCGATCACCGGCCGGTGCTGCCCGTGCTTGCTCACCCCGTAGGCCCGGCCGCCAGCGGGATCGACCCGCAGCGCCTCGAGCGGATGCACGATCACCTTCTGCCCGCCGAGGGTCGGATGCGCGAGATCCCGCACGCCCACGTCGAACAGCATCGGCCCGGATGCCACCAGTAGGCGCTGTTCGCCCGCGGCAACCGCGACCAGCTTCGCGAGCGCGTCAACCATCGCTCCCGGCAAGATAGCATCGGCCTTCTTGCAGAGCGCGGTCGACGCCGGATCCGTGCCGAGCGCGATGGGCTTCGGCGACAAGGGAACGAGCAGCGACATCGACTGAAGCGCGAGCGGCTCCCCGGCGGGCGCGCCGACGATCGCGAGCCCGACCGTGGTGACGACGGCCCAGCTCGCTTCGCCAAGGGCCGTCATTTCCAGCGGGCGCCCGCACAGTGCGAGGGGCGCGTCCAGGCTGAGCGCGGCGCCGATCGCGCGCACCATCGTCACGCCCGCGTCGGTGGCCACCACCGCACCCTCCGGGTTGATCGAAAGGGCGCGTGCCTTCGCCGGGAGCACCGCGCTCGCGATCAGCGCCGGCGTGGAGCCCGCAACCGACCAGCGCTCGATGCTCTTGTCGCGAAGCAGCCAGACCGAGCGGCCATCCGTGTCTGCCGCGACCGCCGAGCCGGGTAGGGACAGAGAGGCTGCGAGGCTGCCCCGCGAGCCCTCGCACGCGTTTCCCGTCGCGCCGCACGGGACAGCGCCGGGGCTCGACCACCACTCCGTGCCGAGAGGGCACAGCCGTCCGCCCAGCGCGTCGGTCGGTGCGCAGGCGAGCCCTTCATCGGCCACGCGCGCTTCTTGCCAGCCGCGTGCAGCCCGCAGCCGCGTCGCCACCAGCTCCGGCCGCGTCAGATCCAGGGTCAGCGCGCGCAGCGCGCCCTCGAACACCGAGTCGACCACGGCGGTGATGCCCAGCTCGAGCGTGCTCGCGCGGGTCGTGTCCCCGAACAGGCGCGCGGTCGCGGCGGCCCCAGGTCCGACGTGCCACACGTCGTCGTGCCTCGCGCCGCTGGCATCGCTGCCGCCGACGTAGATGATGCGCTCGCCGCCAGGGCTCACGCTGAGGGCAGGACCGCGCCGCGCCGGCAGATCCGACCGCACCAGCGACACCGGTCCACCGAACAGCCCAAGGTCCCACAGCTCCGCGCCGAGCGCGCCGTCGCGAGCGCCGCCCGCGACGAGCAGGTGCGAGCCCCAGAGCGCGAGGGCCGCGCCGTCGAGGCCCGCGATCTCGGACGGCAGCGCGCTGTCGGTCCAGAGCCGCGAGCCCGTCGAGAACCAATCCACCCGGCCGCCTGCGGTGTCGACCAGCGCGACGGTCATGCCGGTGGGATCCGCGATCAGCACCGCGCTCGGGCTCACCGCGCCCGGGAGCGTGCCCTCGCCCGCGATCTCGTAGGTGATCGACTGATCGGCCGAAGCCACGGGCGCAAGCAGCGCCCAGCGCGCGACCCCAGACGAGCGCTCGACCACGATCAGCGCGGGCTCTTCAGCGCGGCTCCGGGTCGACGCCAGCGGCGCGGCGAGGGCCGCCAGCACCGGCGTGCTCTGCGCGGAGCCGCCCATCGGCGCGACCTGCACCGCCGCGGTGGCGAGCCAGCCCTGGGCCGCGGCAGTGCCGAGCGCCAACGTGGCGTAGCTGCCCTCTGCGGGCCGAACCACCACCGCGCGGGTCACCACCCCGCCGTCGTGCGCCAGCAAGCGAAGCCCCGAGAACCCGGTGACCTCGGGCTTGACCGGATCCGGCCCGAACCAGAGCTTCACCAGAGCCAGCTGCTGGTCGATGGTCAGCACCGCGCAGGGCGGCTTCAGCGAGAATGTCGAGTGGTTCGAGACCAGATCCGCCACCGGCTGCTCGGAGAAGCTGGCTCGCATGCGAATGCTGTGGTCGCTCTGGAGGTCCCACAGCTGGTCGGCGCGGTGCTGCGGGTCGTACTCGGGATCGTAGTGGAACGAGAACTGGCTCTGCTTGATCGACGTCGCCGGCGGCGCGCTGATCTCGGGCAACGTCCAGACGGCGTACTGGTGCTTCAGGCCCTGGCGCGCGCCGGAAAACGGCGAAGCGGGCTCGGTGCTCACGTCTTCCGCAGCGAAGTGCGGGGTCGGGCTGGCCGGCCCGAAGGCCTTCAGCTCGTCGAGCCAGCGCCACGACACGCCCGACGGCTCCGACCCAAAGCGCGGCACCGCCAGCGGGAAGCTGTCGCACCAGGTCTCGGGGTTGCGCGTGCAGCTCGGGCGATCGATCGGACGAAAGCCTCGGCCATCGTAAACACTCGGCACCGCCCGCCGCGCGCTCCCGCGGTAGCAGTCGCTGTTCGGATCGGTGATGCAGCTCGCTCCGGACAGCGGAGCGCCAGTGTTCTCGTCCCGACACGCGCACCGGTAGCTCTGCACCGGGAACGTCGCCGGCAGCTCGGTCTTCGGGGCGAGCCAGAACGGGTCGTTGGCGCTGACCCCACGCGAAACGCGTGTCGTGACACCGATGACGTCCTGGCCCGTCGAGACCCAGCCGGGGCTTCCGCAGGTCTTGTTGTACGAGATCTTCGGGTTCCAGGTCGAGTGCGCCGCCGGGTATGGATCGCACGTCTCACCACGTTGCAACGCCCCGAGCTCGTTGTTGCTGATCGGGTGCGGCGGCCAATTCAGGTCTTCGCCCCAACGGTTGCTGACCGTGACACCGCCTCCGGGGGTGAGCGCGAGCGGCAGCTTGGGGCACGAGTCGACGCCGTCCGGTGGCCCGTCCTGATCCGTGTCCAGGAAACCACCAAAGGCGCCAGTCGGGATCGGGGACCAGCTGTTGAACGCCTGCGGTACCGGCGGCTTCCCCGGCGTCCCGATCCCGACCCACGTCTGGCGGAAGTTCGGGTCGAAGTCGCAGGCGCCGTAGAGGTGATCGCCGTCGGCGTCTTGCTCCGGGCCGCTGTCGAGTGGGCAGAGGTCGGCGGCGATCGTCACGGCGTCATCTGGCGCCACCCGGTCGGAGTCAGGCCGCCCGTCGCCGTCTGCGTCCAGGGTGAACGCGCCGCCGGGCGCGAGCAAGAAGCCAGGCCCCGTCACGCCGCCGGTGTAGAAGTCACCCCAGAGCGTCTGCCCGGCGAAGCCGAGGTTGCCCAGCCGAGTCGGCTGCAGCCGGCTCGCCACGACCTTCTGCCCGGTCCGCACGAAGGTGCAGACATTGCCCCAGTGCATGTTGCCGTCGGATGTGGGGATCGGAAGCCAGCTCGTCGAGATGCGGAACAGGCTGGATGGGACTCGCAGCTCACCATTTCCCCGATGTGGATCCGTGCAGGTGCCCGGGCCCGCGACATCGAACTCCGAGACACCCGACGAGCAATAGGCGTGGTGCTTGCCGGCGGATCCGTAGACAACGGGGTGCGTGCCATGCATTTCCGCGGGCCAGCACGTCGAGAATTCGGCAAGTTCCGCGCGCCACGCTTGGTCCTTCGACACGCGGACGTCGATCCGGGTTCCCCAGGTGTCGCCCTCGTGGGCCTGATCCTCGAAGACCGGGGAGGAGTCCGCACACTGCAGCTCGTCGTCGTTCGGGAACCCCCCGTCGCGCCTCCACATCGCCACCATCTCGAAGCGAATCAAGATCTCGCCCGGGGTCGAACCCTGAATGCGGTAGGCCGAGAAACCAGCCACCGGCTCGTTCGGGAGCAAACTCGAGCTCGGCTCGTCGGCGTCGAAGCGGAACGCGGGTACGAAGCAGGCGGCGAGCTGCTGCTCGATCTCGTCGTCGAGCCCGTTGCCGTCTTCGTCCATCTGGCAGCGGGCCTCGGCGTCACGGTCGAGGAAGACCGGCGACCGTTCCAAGAAGCGACAGTCGAGCGGCGCGGCCCCCGCCCGCGAGCTCAGCGCAAACCAGGCGAGCGCGATCAGACCTGCAACAAGCGTGCGTGCGCGCGAACCCCATGCCAGCCATGTGCACCTCCCGGTCGCCGTCGACCCAGGGGATTATCTGGCTGCTTTGCGCGCGACGCAAGGCGCGTCCGCGCACGCTGCGCACGCTGCGCACGCGCGCGAGCAGCTGCCCCCGAGAACCCCTCAGCTGGCACGGCTGCCGCGCCGGCCGGGGGAACCCCGTCACTGCGGCTTCACCTTGACCTCGCGCAGCCCCTTCACGAACGCACGATACCGACCCATGACCTTCTCCTTGAGCGCCGCGTCGTCGAGCAGGTCCTTCTTCTCGGCAGGGTCTTGCTCCAGATCGCACAGGCCCAGGGGACGACCGTCGCTGGTGATCAGCTTGTGCGGCCCGTCGATGAAGGCCTGGCGATCGGCGTTGTTCGGCCCGGCGGTCATGTGCGCAAACACGATCCGCGGTTTGGGTTCGTAGCCTGCGGGCTGGATCAGATCGAGCAGCAGCGACGTCCCGCTCACGAAGTCGGTCCCCTCGCCGCTCGGCGGCGGCAGGCGGTAGGGGTCGAGCACCGTCGGGACCAGCCGACCTTTCGCGGCGGCAGGCCCGGCAGGTACACGATCAGCGGCACCCAGATCAGCTCTTCCCAGAGCTCGAAGCCGTGCCGCAGCATGCCGTGCTCGCCGAAGGCTTCGCCGTGATCGCTGGTGATCACGATGGCGGTGCGGTCTTTGGCCGGGCTCCTGTCGATGGCGTCGATTGGTCGGCCCATTCACGAAGCGCGTCGCTCGATGCCAGCGCTGGTCATGACGAGCGCGCGCATCTTCATACGCGCCCCGCACTTGGCGCACTTCTCGATGTCGATTTTGAACGCGCGTTTCAGGAACTCACGCCAGGGGCGATACCTCGATCGATGAGTCGCCGGCCGCGCGTCGGTGGTAACTTTGTTGTGTCAGGTCGCGATGTCGCACCGAGCGCAGAGCGACGCGTCTCCCCCACGCGCGCGGCGCGCGCCATCGGCAAGGCGCCGGTGGTCTTGGCACAACGTCAACCGGCGTCGCTTGACCGCCGCTGGCGGCTTGCGCTCCTATTCTCTCCGTGACCGGCAAGCGCGTGCCCGGTGGGGTGGTGCACAAGCTCCCCGTGGACCTGCGTGAGGCGCTGCTCGGGAACTCCACGGCACTCGCTGCCTGGAGGGACATCACGCCCTTGGCCCGCAACGAGTTCATCTGCTGGGTCGAGGATGCGAAGCAGAGATGACGCGAAAGCGCCGCATTCGCCGGACCCAGGAGGAGCTGGAAGAAGGCCAGCGCCGGCCCTGCTGCTGGCCTGGGTGCAAGCATCGCGAGCGCACGGGTCGGTGAGCTCGAGGCCCGCGTCGCCCCTTCGCTCGGCTTCGAAGAGGACGTGCGCGCGGCACGGCCGATCGTTACACGCGCTCGCGAGACGACGAGCCAGCCGCCCGTCCACCCCGCCCCTTGCGCGCCGGTCGCGGCAGCGTGCGCGCGGTCCCGCGTTGCCTGGCCCGAACCAGTGAGCCCGAGCGCGCGCCGGTGACGACAGTGCGCACGGCGGCCTCGAGCAGCGCGGCCTTCAGCCGGCCCGGCGAGCTCGTGTTCCACGCGTCCACGATCGCCCCGAGCATTCCGAGCAGCAGCCGCGGGTCGGTGCCCTCGGGGAGCTCGCCGCGCTCGACCGCCCGCGTGACCATCGCGTACCAGGCGCCGCTGCGTTCCTTGACGGCCTCGCCGATGATGGCTCGGACCTCGGGGTCGTGCTTCTCCGCGAGGAGCCGCGCCCACGCGCGCCCCTCGACGCGGCGTTTGAAGCTCACTCTGCGCCGGAAGGCCTCGGTCAAATCCCGCTCGAGCGAGCCCGTGTCGGGCAATGGCACGTCGTGCACGAGCCTGCGCATCCACTCGACGGCGGCCCCCACCAACACCGCCTTGCCAGGCCAGCGCCGGTAGATCGTGGTCTTGTTGACCCCGGCCGCCGCGCTCACCCGGTCCATGCGGAACCCCCGGTAGCCGGACTCGGCGAGCTCCGCGACGGCGGCTTCGAGCACTTGCCGCACGACGCGCTCGCTGCGCCCGCGGAGCACCCCCTTGGTTCGACGCGTCTTCGTCCGCTCGGTCACGGTCCGCCGGGAGGCTCCTCCGCCTGCGACGGTAGGCCCGCGCGCTGCAAGAAGGCAAGTGCAAGTTGCCATCGCTCCGGGGCTCGCGGTACCCTCGTGGCTTGGCAACCCACAGTTGCCTTCTGGGAGGACCCATGCCCTGGTATCACCTTCCCGCGTATTTCTTCGGCGGCGCCTTCTTCGCAAACTTCGTCCCGCACTTCGTCTCGGGGGTGCTCGGGCGCACGTTTCCGACGCCGTTTGCCTCGCCCCCGTTCCGCGGGCTCTCGTCGCCGCGGGTGAACGTCCTATGGGGGCTGTTCAACCTTGCCGTCGCCTACGCGCTGCTCTCGTGCGTCGGGGACTTCGAGCCGCGGCGCGCGCTGCACGCGGGTGCCTTCGGTCTCGGCCTCGCCGCGATGTCGCTGCTGATTACGCGCTCGCTGGCGCGCCTCCAAGGAGGTCCGCGAAGCGACGAGTCGTCGGAGCCGCTCGGGTAGCGCCACACTCGGGGCCACAAACGCGAAACCCCCAGCCGGGGGGCCAGGGGTCGTCGCGTGGTACGTCGGTCGGTTGCGCGGGGGCGCTACGCACGCTGTACCACGATACGCGGGTTTCGATTCCCGGCGCTTCACCACGGGACCGCGGTTTTCCGTTGTCTTTGTCCGGAAGCGTCACACGCCCGTTAGCGGGCCCGACCTCGCCGCGGCCTCCAGCGGCGCTCTCCGAACCACACGTCGTCAGCCGTCGCAGTTTGCTGTCGAGTGCCACGGTCGCCTGTTGGAGGACGACGGAGATCTCTCCGGATAGACTCGCACCCATGCCGACGTACTTCCACGATAAGAAGGGATCCGCCGTGTACGAGGTCAGCGGCATCTTCGCGAGCGAGCAGTTCAGCAACCACAAGCCGCCTAGATTCCTGCACACCGACGTTCGGGGCCATGTGAAGGTCACCAAGCCCACGTGGTGGAAGGTTGGCGATCGGTGGACCAACACCGAGGGCTCGGCTCACCACAACACATACGAGAAGGATCGAGAAGCGCAGGCCAAGGACTACTTCGTCAGAGTGCACTGTCACATGGGCGGGCTTACCGAGATTGATCGAACGACGTACGACGCCCTCGTCACCCAGTTCGACGCCCAGGCAAAGGCGAACCCTCCGGCCGACGACGCTTAGCCTTGAAGCTTCTCGAGGCCGACACCACCTACCCGAACCTGGAGCACGCGCCTTCGCGTCGAACGCCGCCTTCAGCCCAGAGCTCGCACTTCAACGCGAACGAGCGGCGCGGAAGGGGCGCGGCGGAATTTGGGTTGTGAACCAAAGCCAAGTCCTTCTCCGCCGCCATCCGCAGGTTCCAGACGACCTGCGAGGCGAAGAGCACTCCCGTGTCGCCAGCGACGAGACCGGGGCCCAGTTCCACCGATGTCACCGGTGCCCAGGGCACCACATCACGGCGCGGCGACGGACGACCCCCTGCGGGCTCTCACCAAACGTCCCGTGGACGGCGGCCGGAGCTCTTCAACAAGCCGAGCTGTCATCCCCTCTCGGGTGGGGTTGGGTTTCTGAGTTTCGGCGTTCCGTTCGGAATCCTCCCTGTCGGCTGCGAGACTCCGACTCTCGCCCGCTACTTCGGGCCTAGGGCGCCCCCGACGCGGCACGGACTGCCTCCGGGCGTCGGAGCTGACGAGCGACCGCCTCGGAGGCAGCGACCGCGAGCTGGCGGTACCTGGCGGGCGTGTGCTCCGGGTCGGCCTCCCTTCGGGCCTGCGAGTTCATCCAGTCCGACACGCAGGCGGGACTCTGATGGGCCTCCCGCACCCGGCTACCGTGCCGACGGCCATCGAATGAATCAATGCTGAACGTGCGCCCGGATCACACGCCTGCTTGCCACCGACGTCGCCGGACCCGGGCCCCGGTGATCTCGGTGGGATTGGTGCTCAGTCAGGCCGCTGCTGACACTCCCGAGATCGCGGCCGAGCGCGGCTCCAGGAAGAGCGTCGTCGACACCTCGGCCCCCCTTCTTCTTGACGACGGCGAACCGCGGCGGGACCTCCACGCGCGGAGGCTCCGTGCCGTACGGGGTCACGACCATGACGGGCTCGCCGATGGGGAAGACGGTCTTCACGATCGCAGGGACCTCGACGTCGTGTAGGCCGCTGTCCAAGATGCCGCCCTGGTTGACGGCGATGAGCACGACGTCGGACGCAGCTACGACGCCCTTCGTGATTCGATCCTGCACTCGTCGGCCCGACCCCGTCACCGACCGGGAGGAAGATAGCCTTCGAGATTTCCCAGCCGCGCGGTCTTCACCATGGCTCGTTCGGTCAGCGTCAGAGTCTTCAGTCCGGCGACCCACGCGCGGAAGTCCGCTTGTGTTTCGATCACGTCCGCCAAACGAACGTAGGAAGGAGATCCTCGACGGAAGTGAACAACGTGCGCAACGTCATGGCCGCGTCCTTGCGCACCGCCCATCTCGTATGGAACCCACCACGACTTGAACGTGGCCGGACTGAGGATGCCGAGGAGATGCGTCGAGGCATCTAGCCCGGCCTCGATGCAGCTGGCGATCGCGGCGTCGTTTCCCATCGCCACGGCAGCGACCAGATCCTGATCCAGCTCGTCGAAGTACACGTCGACGTCGAGCCCCATCAGCGCGGCCGCGACGGAACGTGCGAAGTCCTTGTCCGTATTTCGATGCGAAATGAACACGCACGGCCGAAGACGAGCGTCGGCAAGCTTTTCATGGATCGGCCGCCCTCGCGGATAGAGATTACGACCCGCCATGGCCAACGACTCGTCGCGCGCTACGCGCGACCTTGGACGATCGAATGAGAGTCGGCTGTAGGGCGGCCATCATGACCATCCCGCCCCCGAGCGGTTGTTCTTGAAGAGTGGAAGCGCGTTATCCGGAAGCAGGCGCTTCTTCCTCAGGTACGCCTCGTGTACCAAGCCACGGACCACGTCCGGGTCGTTGCTCCATTGAGCGATGGCGGCGAACCCGCATTCAATGTTGTCGTGCAGACGCGGGGGAATGGTTCTCGGATTGTACTTACCCGGGGACGGGGCAGGGTACGTCGGCAGCAGCAGGCCAAGCAGTCCCGATCGAGGATTGTTTTTCGTGTCCCTGATGCTCGAGGAGATCTCCCAGTCGACGTGCTTGCGCTGCCAGGTCTCCGCGCCGATCAGAACGACGGTGACCGATGTGTCTCGAAGGTATTCGTCGCGAATGAGTTGGCGAATCGTCTCGGTCTGAAGGCCAGTATCAATGTCGCCAATCTGCACCGCGCCAGGGATCACGACGCCGAACTTGTTCCCGAAACGCAGCTCGAAGATCTTCCTGTAGCTCTCGTCGTTCTTGTGGTGGTAGCTGACGAAGACGTTGTGCCGATCCGACATCGCTATTTCCCTCCTGTGCTGGACGCGCGAAGATGGCCCAGACCGCGAAGAACAAGGGCGACGATCTCCTGGGTGTGCACGCTCCTGAACAGGAGTTGATTCTCCTCGTCGGTCAGTCCGTTCTTCAGGCCGGACACCCCATATCCACGAAGTTCGTCGACGCACCGAGTCCAGTCGATTCGATCTGAACGCAGCTCCTTTGCGTCCACCGCACGATTGAACTCGGCCATGAGCTCCACGTACGCGGGGTCCTGCTCCTGAAACGACTGCTGGAAGGCGGCGGCCGCGGCGCCGGTGAGCGCCTCGATGATGCTCTGCGTGCATCCGCCGAATCCGCCGACGAGGAAGAGGGGCTTGGACGAACGAAGCGCGAGCAGGGCTTCTTCGAGTAGGCCCGGATAGCGTCCTAGGAAGCCGCGCACCGGACCGCCCAACAACACTCGAGCATCTGTCTCTCTCGTCATCGTCTCACGCATCGTAGTGAGACAGCGTGCCCAGACCGCACGGTGCTTGGCACTGTCAGGAGGAAGGAAAGTCGACGTGTCCACCGTGATGTCGTCAGGAGGGGCGATCTCATGGAACACTGCGAGTTGCTTGTTCATCGCGCGGAAACCCGGGTCCAGCTTCAAGGACAGTGGCCACGCGAGGTAGTTGTGTATGGTGCCAGGCACCTCCGGTAGCTCGTCTCGGTAGGTGCGGAGGAGATCGAGGAGCAGGTCGGTGTAACCCCCTTTTCGAAGATCACCTCCGTACGCGGGACTTCCGCCTGATGCCAACAGGTAGCGCGTCATCTCGACGAATGCGTCCTGGAGGTGCACTTCGCCCAGACCAAGCCTGGCGAGGTCAGGGCTCGACGAGATCGAGATGCCGAGCCGGAGCCCGCTGAGCGGTGTCGAAACCGTCGAGCTCATGGGCGCACCGCGGCGAGAAGAGTGGGCGTCGTCATGGTCATGTCGGGTGCGAGTTGCTGAAGAAGCTGGAGCTCCTCGGCGCCGAGCGGCGGGTCCGGGTAGACGACGAGTCGCGGCGGCAACTTCTCCGAGCGCATGTGCAGCGCCGTGAGGAGCCTCCGGCGGACACGGTGTCACATGGGCGTCTTTGGGAACGTCGTAGAGCGAGCGCAGGGTCTCGAAGTGCTGTCGAAAATACTCAAACCGCAACACCTCGTGCAGAACGTCTCCGACCACGCGCTCGCATTCGTCCGGTCGACTCGGGTCCCAGCGCCGCGTCGGCACGTTGCCGGCGTACGGAAAGCTTCGCTTCTCGCCGCGTGAGATGGCGTGAACGACGACGACAGGGCGACGCCGTCGCTTGGCCCACATGATCTCGTGCTGGCACCACTCGCGCGAGGAGTACGCGTCCGTCTGGATCACCAGCAGCGCGGAGCGCTCGATCCCCGCGTCGATCTCATTCTTGAACGAAAACCCTGGTGCGATATCAAGCGTGTCGAAGAACGTCTTGAGGGGAAGAGTGGTCTGGATGTAATCGCGGAGTGATCTGGCGGTCTCTTCGCCGTCCCGCTTGGCATGGCTCAGGAAGAGCGTGACGGGCTGAGGGCTCGCTTCCGTGATGTCCGTTGCGCTAGCGTCGGCGACCCGCTTCTTCCCGAGGAGCTGTCGGCACAGCTCGTGGGTGAGCCGCACGAGCAGCTCGTCGACCTCGCACCGTCGTCCTTGGCGTTCAGACGGAGGTAGTTGCAGACTTGGATCTCCTTGGAGAGGTTGAAGGCATGTTCCGATAGGCGGACCGGAAAGAGCCGGTGCACGCCCCCAGACGCTTCCGTCGCGCGCCAGATCCTGTCGACGAAGCCATCCCAGCCGGCGCCGTTGATCATGTTGTCGTCCACCAGGACGACGACGGCGGTGTGGTGCGCGGCATCGATCGGGACGTCCATTGGAAGCGAGGACACCTCCGACTCGGCAGCGCTCCGAAAGAACACGGGCGCGCCGATGCCGCGCGACGTCGGCGCGTGGACGTCACGGCAAAGGTGCGAGTAGACCCGTTCGGCGATCGCCTGTCCGAGGGAGAAAGACGGGTGCCAAACCACGAACACCGAGAGACACGGCCGGTACGGAGGGCGGATTGCTGCCGCAGTCATTGGAAGATCCGGTTGTTCGCGAACCGCTCGCGGGGGTTGTCGATGAGATGCGCCTTGGCTGTACGCGCGTCGACCGCCTCTTCAATCCACGTGGACAGGGCGTCCGTGGACTGGGGATAGTGGTACCAGCGCGCGTACTTGGTGCCGTCGTTCGCGACGTTGCGCTGCAGCCTGTCCGGTGCGACGGGGTTCTGCGCCGCTGAGGGAAGAACGATCCCGAGGACGCCGTTCGGAGTGACGGTTTGGCCGCTGCGAAGCGAGGCCTGGAGCTCCCAGTCTACATATCGACGCGCCCACGTGCAGCGACCGACCAAGACCAAAGTGACGGAGGAATCCGCGAGAAAGAGTTCTCGGATTCGGCTCATCACGTAGCCGGTGTCCTGGCTGTCGATGACGTCCTGCGACATCTCGCGCCCAAGACCCCTGGCGATGAACACATCGCGGTTGTGATCGAACGCGCGGATAAACCCGTCGACCTCGTTTTGGTCGGCGTGGTGATACGAGATGAAAACCTTGCGACGGATGGGCACGCGAACCTCCGGTGGACGAGAGAGCGCCCCCCCCGCACGCCTCGAGGTGCGATCTGGCGGCGCAAACCAGAACCTAACCCGACAAGCCCGCAAGTCAAGTCGCGGTACGACGATACTGCGGTCGCAGTATTTCAATACTGCACCAAGTTGCCATTGACGAGGTGTCGAAGCGAACGCATAGTGCACTTCGATGAGTTCCTCCACGCAAGGGCACCCAGTGTGGCCCCGCCGGCCGATCGCGGAGGTCACCGAGCGTATCTTCCTCGGAGTGCCGACTCGGGACCGGGCCGGCACCGTGCAGCCGGGCCCGCTCATCGGCGTCGGCGACATCCGGGACAGGCGTGTTCACGCGCCCCCGTCCGACAAGCACTCCGCCGAAGTCCACGCACTGGGCCGCTACCAGGTCCAGGTCGATGACGTTCTTGTTACCTGCCGAGGGAGCCAGTTGAAGGTCGCGATGGTCGATGGCGACGCCGCCGGTGCGCTCATCACTGCGAACCTCATCGCCATTCGCGCGGCCAAGGCGATCTTGGCGCCCGTCCTTCTCGCATACCTCACCGGATCCGAGGGGCAAGCGGCCCTCCTTGGTCGCGGCCGCTCATCGACGCTCGGCCTTTCGCTTACGCCGAGCTCGTTGGGCGGAATTCAGATTCCGGTGCCACCGATCGCCGTTCAGCAGCAGATCGCCGAGCTCGTTCGGGCGGCCGAGCAAAACTTCGTTGCCGCCACCCGCGCGGCCGAACAACGCCGTGCCGTCGCTCATGCGGTGGCGACCGACCTTCTCGGAGGCCGCGTCCCGCGCCGGCGCGAGGCGTCCACCCCATGAACCGCACAGCCATCACCGTCCTAGGCGTCGTCGCCCAGGTCTTCACCAAATGACGCCACAAGGAGATTCGCCATGGGCAACCTGACGCCAGCCAAACTGAATAGTCATCTTTGGGCCGCTGCCGACATCCTCCGCGGTTCGATCGATTCGTCGGACTACAAGAACTACATCTTTGGGTTCCTGTTCCTCAAGCGGCTCTCCGACCGCTTCGAGGAAGAGGCCGAGCATTTGATCGCGGGTGGAGAGGACGAAGACGTCGCCTGGACCGATCGGGACGAGCACCAGTTTTTCGTTCCCAAGCGCGCGCGCTGGCAGGAGATCGGAAAGCTCACCAAGGACGTGGGCGACGGACTCAACAAGGCGTGCGCCGCCCTCGAGGAAGCCAACGCCACACTCGA
This sequence comes from Myxococcales bacterium, assembly GCA_016706225.1. Taxonomy (NCBI): domain Bacteria; kingdom Pseudomonadati; phylum Myxococcota; class Myxococcia; order Myxococcales; species Myxococcales bacterium. Next base: position 315,288 of record JADJKB010000024.1, on the reverse strand, counting down.
GGGGGTCCTCCTCGGGATCGACTTCAACGACAGCCGGAAGCTAGGGCGACGGCAAGCAGCGCGACAGCATCCTGCACCGACTGGTTGGCCATTTCTCCGAGCTGTCGCTGCGGAATTCGGACCTCTCCGAGCCGGACATGCTGGGCCGCGCCTACGAGTATCTGATCGAGAAGTTCGCCGACGACGCGGGCAAGAAGGGCGGCGAGTTCTACACGCCCCAGCGGGTCGTCGAGCTGATCACGCAGCTACTCGATCCAGAAGACGGCATGCGTATCTGCGATCCGACGTGCGGGTCCGGCGGCATGCTCATCCAGGGCGCGGCATACGTGGCAAAAAAGAGCGGACAGCGACTCGGCACGGACCCGATCAACGTCACGCTGCACGGCCAGGAGAAGAACCTCGGCACCTGGGCGATCTGCAAAATGAACATGCTGCTGCACGGTCTGTCCGACGCGCGTATCGAAAAGGGCGACACGATCCGCGAGCCCAAGCTCGTGCACGGCGGCGAACTGATGCTCTATGACCGCGTGATCGCGAATCCGCCCTTCAGCCTCGACAAGTGGGGCGCCGAGATGGCCGCGGAGGATCCGTTCCAACGGTTTCACTACGGGCTGCCGCCTAAGAACATGGGCGACTACGCCTTCGTGGAGCACATGCTGGCCACGCTGAGCGCGAAGGGCATGCTCGGCGTGGTGATGCCGCTCGGCGTGCTCTTCCGCGGCAGCGGCGATGGCGAAATCCGCAAGGGCATGGTCGAAGATGATCTCTTCGAGGCGATCATCGGCCTGCCGGAGAACCTCTTCTACGGCACCGGCATCCCGGCCACGATCCTGATCCTGAATCGTGACAAGCCGAAGAAGCGCAAGGACAAGATCCTCTTCATCCACGCCGCGGAGGGCTACGACGCTCGCAGCAACCAGAACGTGCTGCGTCCCGACGACGTGAAGCGCATCGTGTCCGCCTTCCGCAAGTATACCGACGAGGACCGCTTTTCGCGGATCGTGCCATTCTCGGAGGTCAAAGAGAACGATTACAACCTGAATATTAGTAGGTACGTCGACACCCTCGAGCCGGAGGCGCCGATCGATGTCAAGGCGTCCATGGCCAAACTGCGCAAGCTCGAGTCCGAACGAGATGCCAGCGCCCAGAGGATGGACTCGCTCCTGAAGGACCTTGGCTATGGGCGCTGACTTTCACAGATTCGGCCCCCTCACAGCCGACTGGCCCGTCGTGCGGCTGCGTGCCGTCGCTCGGCATCGATCCGAGTGGGTGTCCGTGATCGACGACCGCGAGTACCTGCGTGTCACGGCTCGAACCCGCAATCAGGGTATCGAACTGCGAGACCGCGTGCCCGGCGACAAGATCAGGACAAAGCGCCAGCAGCTCGTCCGCGCCGGCGACCTGCTCGTCGCCGAGATCGACGCGAAGGTAGGAGGCTTCGGCCTCGTGCCCCATGATCTCGACGGCGCGATTGTAAGCAGCCACTACTTTCTCTTCGAGATCGATCACTCGAGGCTGATTGAGTCGTGGCTCGATCAGTTCGTCAGGGCCGGGAAGCTCCAGCGCCAAGTGGATGCCGTCGGTTCGACGAACTACGCATCCATCCGACCTCAGGACGTCCTCACCTTTCAGATTCCGCTTCCCGAAGTCGCCGAACAACACCTTGCATCGCAGATTCTCGACGCCGTAGACGAGTCCATCGCACGTACTCAGTGCTTCATTGATGCACTGGCGGTGGCCAAGCACGCCGTGATGCGCGAGCTGCTCACCAAAGGGCACCCGGAGCACAAGACGAAGCTCGTGCCTCTGCCGGAGTCGTGGCCCGTGGGGCGCATCGCGTCGACGATCGAAGCGATGCCGTCGCACTGGAAGCTCGTGACGCTGACGAATATCGCGAAGCTTGAGAGTGGGCACACGCCCAGCCGCAAGGAACCAGACTACTGGAGCGGCGATATCCCCTGGCTATCGCTGCCAGATTCGTATCGGCTCGATGAGCTCGAGGTCCAAGATGCCGACGGACGCATTAGTCCTCTCGGCATCGCGAACTCTTCGGCGCGAATGCTACCTGTCGGAGCTGTCCTTCTGATCCGGACCGGCGGCTCGCGTGGCAAGTGCAGTCGCCTGGCGAAGACCATGGCGTGCAGCCAGGACTATGTCGCGTTCGTTCCCGGGCCTGAGCTCGACTTTTGCTACCTTTAGCAGGTGTTTCGGCACATGCAGCGCGAGTGGCAACGTCTCAGCGACGGGAGCACGACGCTCCGGAACATCTTTATGCACGCCTTCAAACGCGTGAAGATCCTCCTGCCCCCGCTGCACGAGCAAGCGGTCCTCGCGGATGTCGGTGAGGCGTTCGACATCCGCATCACCGCCGAGGTCCGATACCTCGAGCAGCTTCGCCAGACCAAGCGCGGCCTCGCGCAGGCGCTGCTGTCTGGCCGCGTGCGGGTCGGGGCGAGCAAAGACCAACGGCCCGCTTGCCAGCGGCGCAGCAAGAAGGCGTTAGCATGGCCTCGGACTTCAAGTGGGATGAGGTTCACCTCTCCGAAGAGCCAGCCGACGCCGTGCTCCGCGAGCTCGGCTACGAATTCGTCGCCGCTGAAGTGCTCGATAGCGAGCGCGAGAGCGTCGCGGAGCCGGTTCTGATCAAGCGCCTCGAGGCGGCGCTACGGCGCCTTAACCCGTGGATCAACGAGGACAACGTCAAGAAGGCGATCCGCGCGATCACGCACGCCACCGCAACCGGTCTTATCGAGGCGAACGAGCACGTCCACACCGCGCTGGTCCACAACATCTCCCTCGAACAAGACCTCGGTACGGGCCAGCGTGGTCAGACGGTCCGGTTTATCGACTTCGACAAGCCCTCAAACAACGATTTTGTGTTCACGCGCCAGTATCGGGTCGTCGGAGCGAAGCAGACCATCGTGCCGGACTTGGTCGTCTTCGTGAACGGCATCCCGCTCGTCGTCATCGAGTGCAAGAGCCCGACGATCAACGATCCGATCGAGAAGGCAATCGAGCAGACGTTCCGCTACCAGGAAGCGGACGAGAAGTTCCGTGGTCTCGGTGCCCCCGGCTCTTCCACGCGACCCAGCTCATCATCGCGACGTGCGGCCAGGCGGCGAGGTACGGGACCGTCGGTACGCCCAGCCGGCACTTCAGCGAGTGGAAGGTTCCGCACCCTCTCACGCTTGACCAGCTCACCGCCAACGTCGGTCACATCCCGACTCCGCAGGACGTCGTGCTCTGGGGCATGGCTAGCAAGCAGAACCTCCTGGACCTCATCCAGAACTTCATCGTCTTCGAGGTCGACGGTGCACGCACGTACAAGAAATTCGCTCGCTATCCGCAGTTCGTCGCCGTGAACCGCGCAATCGAGCGCATCCGCGGGAAGCATCACGCGAAGCGGAGCGGCGTCGTCTGGCACACGCAGGGCTCTGGCAAGTCGCTCACCATGGTTTTCCTCGCCGTAAAACTTCGGCGCCTCGCCGCGGCCGCCAACCCCACCTTGCTGGTGGTGACAGATCGGAAGGACCTCGACAACCAGATTACAGCCACGTTCCAGCGATGTGGATTTCCGAACCCGGACCAGGCCCGCAACGTCAAACATCTGCACGAACTCCTCGCCAAGGGCGGCGGGCAGACGGTGATGACCACGGTGCAGAAGTTCCAGGACGCAGCCACCGGTCAGAACCCAGTCCTCAACGAGGCAGAGAACATCTTCGTCATGGTGGATGAGGCACACCGGACGCAGTACCGGAGTCTCGCCGCCAACATGCGTCGCGCGCTCCCCAACGCCTGCTTCCTCGGCTTCACGGGTACGCCCATCGACAAGAAGGATCGGAGCACGTTCCAGACGTTCGGGGAGTACATCCACACGTACACAATCGAGCAAGCCGTGTTGGACGGCGCGACCGTACCAATCTACTACGAGATCCGGCAGTCCCCAGAGCGGCTTGAGGGCGAGTCGATGGACAGCCTCTTCGACCGTATCTTCCGCGACCTCTCCGATGAGGAGCGCGAGAAGGTCAAGACTCGGTACGGCACTCCGGAGGCCATTGCTGGAGCTCCGCGTCGGATTGAGGCCATCTGCCTCGACCTTATCGAGCACTTCGAGAAGTTCATTCACCCGGACGGTTTCAAGGCTCAGGTCGTCGCGTGCAGTCGCGACGTCGCCGTCTCCTACAAGGAAATGCTCGACCGCCTCGGGGCGCCGGAGTCGGCGATCATCATGTCGTCGACGCACAACGATCCCGAGCGACTCGCGAAGTGGAAAACGTCCAAGGAGGAACAACGAAAGCTCATCGCGCGCTTCAAGGACGCTGACGACCCCCTCGCCATTCTCGTCGTGTGCGACATGCTACTCACCGGCTTCGACGCACCGATCGAACAGGTGATGTACCTAGACGCGCCGCTGCGCGAGCACACGCTGCTCCAGGCTATTGCCCGCGTGAACCGGACCGCGGATGGTAAGGACTACGGACTCGTTGTGGACTACTGGGGCGTCGCCTTGTTCCTGGAGCAGGCGCTGAGCATCTTCTCCGCGTCGGACATCCAGGGCGCGCTCAAGCCGAAGACCGACCTGCTGCCGCGCCTCGAGTCGTACCACCGGACGGCGATGAGGTTTTTCGCGAAGTTGCGTCGGGACGATGTCGAGGCGTGCATCCGCGTCCTCGAGCCCGAGGACGCGCGAGCCGAGTTCGAGCTGGGCTTCCGTCGGTTCGCGCGCGGTTTGGACATGCTGCTCCCCGATCCGGCGGCGCTGCCCTTCCTCGCAGACTTGAAGTGGCTCGGCAAGGTACGGAACGCAGCGCGCGTCCGGTTTCGAGATGAACGCTTCGACCTCTCCGGTTGTCGCGCGAAGGTCCGCGCGCTCATCGAGGAGCATTGCCGGGGGCGGCGTAGACCAGCTACTGCCACCAGTGTCGATCCTATCTCCCGAGTTCGAGGAGGGGATACGCAAGCTCGGCTCGAACGAGGCCCGCGCAAGTGAGATGGAGCACGCCATCCGGCACGAGATCCACGTACGGATGGATACGAACCCCGTCTTCTACCAGAGCCTTCGTGATCGGCTCGCGCAGATCATCGACGATCGGCGGCAGTCGCGCATCGACGCTGCCGAGCAGCTGCGACTACTGGGGACCGTCGTGCAGGAAGTAAAGAACGTCCACCGCACAGCCGAGTCGTTCGGCCTCGACGAGTCCGGCTTCGCCCTCTACGAGCTGCTCGGCACCGCTGGTGAGCGCGGGGATGCCTCGCCTCCGGGCGCAGCCGTTGGGACCGGCGCGGTTGATGGTGTCCGCCGCGAACAGGCTGCGCAGATCCTCGTTGAGCTTCAGGGGCTCGTCATCGTCGACTGGATCCAAGGAGGACGTGCAACGCCGCATGCGACAAGCGGTGAAGAAGAGCCTCCGTAGCTCTCATTACCCCCGCGAACACATCGAGGCGCTCACCTCGAAGGTGATGGACCTCGCACGAGTGAGGCTCGCGCGATGACGCCCGAGCAGCGACACGTGCCGTTCGGCAGGTCGGTCATCGACTACCGAATCGAACGAAGTGTGCGTCGGAGGACGGTGACTATCGCCGTCGATTCCGGCGCCGGTGTGGTCCTCAAGGCCCCGACCGGCGCGTCGATGCACCGGCTTGATCACGTCGTGAAGACGAAGGCGCCATGGATCCTGCAACGGCTCATGGAGTTCCGGGAATTCGGACCGGGGCCTACGCCTAAGGAGTTCGTCGCGGGCGAGAGCTACAGCTATCTCGGCCGAAACTACCGACTGAAAATCGAGAAATCATCGGACAGCGTCAAGCCGTTCGCGTCTCTGCACGGCGCCTTCCTGGCAGTGGCTCTCCCTCGCCGCGTCCCGCCCCGCGACGCACTCGTGAGGCTGGCTGTCGTCTCCTGGTACCGGAAACAGGCTCATCGCCGGCTTCCCGAGCGCGTCGCGCTCTATGCGGGGCGCGCCGGCTTGCATCAGCCCCCGGTTCTAGTGCGCGCGCAGGAGAAGCGTTGGGGAGCTGCAATAGCAAGGGGGAGCTCCGCTTCAACTGGCGCGTAATGATGGCTCCCCTATCCCTTGTCGACTACGTCGTCGCCCACGAGGTTTGCCACCTGGCCGTGCGCGACCACTCGACGCGGTTCTGGAAGCTGCTGGGGACGATTCTTCCGGACTACGAAGAGCGTCGGGCGCGGCTCAGAGTCGATGGCGTGCGGTTCCATGTCTGATCGAACTCCGAACGCCATCACCCAGGGTCAGCAACGCTAGCTCGCTCGAAGATCTATCCCCTCAAGATGTACTCGGCGGCATGTCGAAGCCCGCGCATCCCTCGATGGCGTACCCGTTCGTGACGCGCCGCCAGGTTCTGGAGCGTCTCGACCGCGATTCGACCTTCGTTCGGGAGGCCATCGAGATCCTCCAGGTGGTGCTGCCCAGCGACCTCCGTCATTCTGCGTCGCAGCTGCGCCGAAGACTTCCCCAAGGCCCGGCTCTTCGCCTGCTGTCTAGCCAAGCAGGCGAGTCCGATTCGCGGCGTTCGCTGGGTCATGATTTGCCTCTGCCTCGACTGCCAGTTGACGAATGGTCCGAACCCCACGACCGTAGTTTGGCGCAGACCCGGTCGCGACAGTCCGCCCGGGGGTGGTCGCGGCGAGGGGGTCGAGCCGCGGCAGGGTCGATGAGCTAATCATCACGTAAGGTGGGGGTTGGGCGCGGCCGGCCGCTGTGCGTTCTCGCGCTCGGCGGTACTGCGGTTGCGCTCTCGGTCCCGGACCGCCAGAGGCGAGCGGAGCGACGGGGAGGCGCAAGGAAGCGCCTCGAGAACCGCACCGCCGTGGACGGGCTCGCGGGTCCCGGAGGTCCCGAGAGCCCCGGCTGGCTGCGCGGCACTGTTTGCAGCCGGGTCCCGCGTGGTCCCCGGGACCGCGGCGCCACACTGGACGCGGTGCCCGCCAGCGCCGGCAGAGGCTTGTTGCCGCGCCCGGGGCCGACGGGCCCCGTTGTTTGCGAGAACGCGGGAGCAGGACCGTGCGGGGCACGGTCACACGGTCGCCCACAGTCGGCGATGGCGTCAGCCACAGACTCGGCACGTCGAAGGCGTCGTGCGCTCTCGCGTACTGGCAGGCATGGACCAGCACGACTCGACCAAGACCCTCGTCCGACAGCTCATCATCCGGGCCGGGAAGGGCGCTTCGGACCGCGGCGCGCCGGTGGAGGACCGGCGCGACCACGCCTGGTTGGCGTACGCCGTCGCCAACCACGTCGAGCAGTCCGAGCGGCTCTGCGCCGAGGTCATGGGCGCGGCGCTGAGGTCCGTCGACGACCACCACGTCGTGCGCGCATTGCTGGAGGCCGCCGAGACTCTGGCGCCCGACGCTTCGCGACTCGTCGCGCCTGTGAGCCGGCTTTGCGCCGCCGCCCACGTCGAGGGGCGGCACGAGGCCGTCACCGCCGGGCTCAGCCAGCTCGCGCGGTGGGCGAGTGCCGACGAGGCCCGGGGGGTGCCCGAGGAGTGGTTTGCCAGCGTCTCGAAAGCCGCCGACAAGAAGCTCCCGTACCTCTGCCTCCTGTGGTTCCGGCGCTTCGGCGGCGATCACCCCGGGTTCCGCGGCGTGATCCGGGACCATGAGGAATCTTTGCTCGCCAGGGTCATGCCCCCGCGGTCGTGCGCGGAATCCACGCCGCGCAGCCGACGGTCACGGGCTGGATCGCCCTGGCCCGGCACGCCGAACCCGGCGAGGGTGGGCTCGGGCTCTCGTTCGGCGACCTCGAAGCCGAGGCGATCACCACGCTCCGCGAGGCCCGGGACGGGGCGAGTGACGACGCCGTCCGCGCGACGCTGTCCCGCTGGCTCCTGGAGTTGTCTGGCGCCTGATGGACGGCGGTAGGTCCAGGTACAGGAAGGACACCGCGCTGGAGGCGCTCGGGATCGCCGCCCTCGGATTTCTCCTCATGCTGGCCTCGCCCGGCGCGGTCGCGACGTTCGCGGTCGCTCGGATGTCCGGCCTCTGGCTCGACGTCGGACAGCGCTGGACCTTTGCGATCGCCTCGAGCCTGGTCGCGCTCGTCGCGCTCTGCTTCCTGTCGGGCGCGCGAGGGGCTCGTGCGCTACCTGAAGCTGGCGATGGCCGTCACCTTCGTCGTCCTCGTCGCGCGCTTCGGGATCAAGGCGGACTGGGCGGTCGCCTTCTTCGAGTATTACCGGCCGTGACCGTGGCCGGCGAGATCGGCCCGTGCTCGGTGTGCCGGCGGACGGCGAGGCTCAAGCATTGCGGATGCGCGGGGTGCGTCACGAGGTTCGGCGAGCGCTTCGTCGAGCTGGCCGCACGCGTCCGGAGGGACCGGTGGTTCGCCGCGATGTGCCTTGAGGCCATCCAGGACGAAGACCACCGGCAGATCTTCATCGACTACTTCGGCGCAGACGGGGACCGGCCGCCGCCCGCCGTGCGCCACCCGGTCGAGAAATGAATCATCACCGGCGGAGGAAGTCCCTGCGCGCAGATCCGATTGGCGCCGCCCGTCCGGGGGGACCCGAAGCGACTCCACGCATCCGGCTCCCCGTCAGAAAAGGCCTCCAAGCGATCTTGGATTCCCACCATATGTGGGTACCCCGATACTCCCGATGTCGTGAACGGCCCGTTAAAACAGGGTCGGCCGCGTTCCCGGGCAGCGGCGCTCGACAGCCCGTTGCGCGTCGACGCGCGTGGCTTGCGGTCCCGCGTCGATCAGCCGCAGTCGCCCTTGTTGCCGAGCTTGCACGAGCGGCCGAAGCTTCTCTTCGCCTCCGCGTCGCGCCCTGCCGCGGACTGGTAGTTGCCAGCCGTGTGACACGCTCCAGGAAGTCCGCTTGCGCAGTGCCTCTCGCACTTCTTGATGGTCTCCACGCCGACGCTCTTCGTCACCCGCATGGAGTTGCGGCTGACCTTCTTCCCGACGATGGCCACCTCGCGCCGCTCCACGCAACCGAGGTCATCGGTGCAGGAGAGGCCGCGCCCGAGCTTGCAGGCCTTTGCGGTCAGCCTGATCGCGCGCCCGATATCCGGCTTCGTCCCCCATCCGTTCGCGCTGAACTCCGCCGCGCGGGCGCAGCCCTCGGCGTTTCCGGAGTCGCAGGACGCGGCGAAGTGCCGAAGTGCTTCCGCCTGGTCACGGGAGTCCCTCGCGGACTTCGCGGCACGCTCGCCCGCGGCGAGTTCGTCGACGCCCTTGCTCCCCTCGGCAGCCTTCTTTGAGGCTTGCTCGTGCGTCTCGACCTCCGCCTTGTGCGCCGCTGCGCTCTTCGTGAACCGGTACGAGCACTGCTTCACGCGCGCGTAGGTGATATGAACGGCCCCCTCTTTGCTGCTCCACGTCTTCTCCCGGCCTTGGAGGGTAGCCTACGTCACGATCCGGCTCGACGCGAGGCTCGTCGCCACCGTGTTCAGCGGTCGGCGCGTCGTCATCGCCGGTTGACCGCCGGTTGACCGCTGGCGCGGGGGCTGGCGCGGGGCTGGCGCGGGCGGATCCCGGCCATCTCGAGCGCGCGTCAATGCGTGGCGAACAGCTCCGCCTGCACCGGCTCACCGAGCTTGCGGCGGATGACGACGCTCTTGAAGAACGGCGGGCCCCTGGCGGGGCGAGCGTCGGCGGATCGGTCGGCTCGCCGAGCCAGCGGAGGTATCGGTCGATGCCAGCGCTGGTCATGACGAGCGCCTTGATCTTCATGCGGCCGCCGCATTCACAGAGCTCGACGTCGATTTTGAAACTGCGCCGGAGCAAGGCTTTCCACGGCCGATATCCGCAGCGATGCGTGGGCGGCTTGTCTTTCTTCGCGGTGCATGTCGCGCAGTCGTCGTCCGCCTTCTCGTCGATCGGTGGTGGCGGCGGAACGACGCGCGATCTCCATTTGCTGGCGGCCGCAAGAACTCCACTGTACCTGACGGTATTGAAACGCGGAGGATGCACGGCCGTCGCGAGCGCAAATCCGGAGTTCCCAGGTATCAACGACCCGGCCGGCATCCGAAAGCAGCAGCTGGCCGCATTGAGGGCGTACGCGGTGCAGGCTCGCTCCGACGCCACGGATCGCCCCGCGCTACTGATCGGCGACCTCAACATAGACGGCAATGATGGTGACGCCCCACCAAGCAGCGCAAGCGAGTACAGCGGACTACTTGCTTTGCTAGGATTGGCCGACTTCAGCCCATACGACCAAGTCAACTCTCTTTTCAGCAAACGATACGACCTGGGACTCTATGATCTATTTACCACGGCGCCTGCGGACTTGCAGACTGCATTCAACCTCCACGGCGAGCTAGGACCGGGAACTGCTCTGGGCGCATGTCCCAGCGGGGTTGCGAATCCAGGGAAACGGTATGACTACGCTTTGATCCTTCCGGCGCCTGACGCTTTGCCGACGTATGCGATAGCCAAGTCGCCAACACCAACGGCGAGGACGGAGGACTTCGCGCCTGGTGAATCGCTAGACCCAAAGAAGGGCACAAACCTTTTTGTTCCCGTTGGTGACGAATGTCTCTCCGATCACGCGGCGTTGTTCGCAGAATTCGGACTTGTGAGGATCGTGCAGCCCGGCTTCTGGAATTCCTCTCGCAATCATGTGCTCACGTATTCCGTGAAACAGGTTCACGACTTGGGGAGGATTGTTGGGGGTGCGGCGACGCTGACTTTTTCGGAGATATCCGAGTGGTGCGGAGTGACTCTGGCGGGGCTCAGCTACACAAGAACTTTGGTACGTTTGACGATCAGGCGGCACCGATGATCAATGCTTCGCTGAATCAAAACTTCGCTGGTATCTTCCCGCCGGCGAGCGCTACTGCGCTCAATCTCCGCTGGTCAACGAAGCTGACTTTGATTGAAGCCGACTGGGGTCCAGACGATCCCTACGACACAGATGACTACAACAATAGTCTAAACCCTACGACCGAATTCAAGGTGGTTCTGGGCGAATGGTGGCGAGTTCAAGATTTACAACCGCCGTCAAAGATCGGAAGTCTAGATTTTAGAATCAACAGAACCACCGCATGGGAGAAGCAGACTGTTGGGAACCAAGGGGATGATCGGGCACGAGCGCACCATCTTCTGTCGGCCAAAGAGGTCGAATTCTTCGCGGGGCCGTAAATGAAAGTTAGAATATCTGGATTGCTCGTGGCCATTGCAGCGGTGGCGATAACTTGGACGCTATTCGAGCGAGGCAGCCAAACGGAGCGGCAGCCCTCCGCCCCTCAGACAGAACAACTCCGTAGGAACGCGCTCCCCGTCGCGGTGACCTCCACGCGGTCTGAGGTTGGCGAGCGACCCGCTGCTGCGCCGACCGGGCGGGTCAACTCGTCGCGTGTAGCGGCGATAACGGCCGAACTCACGGAGGTGGACCGCTGGTTCGACACCCTTGCCCCAAACCAAAGCTGGCTCGCTGGAAGTGACGAACGCCTTAGGACAACGGCGAATCGCGGCGAGAAGCTGGGGGTCCTGGTCGACCGTGCCGAGTGCCGAGCCGGGGCGTGTCGGGTAGAGATTACGCACTTGCAAGAGCCGCCACGCGAGCCAGAAGTAGTCCGGCTCGGCCAACGCGGCAGGCTGTTCAGATTTGAGGAAGGCGGAAAATGGAAGAGTGTTGCGTTCTTCCCCGCCGGCGGTGCCGAAGCGCCGATCCCCACGACGTCAACAAGGAGTAGGAAATGATCAGCCGCATCTCTCCGATAACGGTGGCGTTGACTCTGCTCGCCTGTCAGCCGAACGACACTGGTGGCGACACGCGCGACCAGGACGTTCTGCCGGACGACCACCCGATGGTAGTCGCCGTCAACAACTGCTTGCGAGCGTGTGCTCGGATATCGGCTGGTGGTGAAGAAAAGCACTGCCCTGGTGTTCCAACTCTCCTTGATTGCGACAGCGGTTGTAAGTTCGCTGCGAAGATCGATCGATGCGTTCCGGAGTTCATCGACTGGTCCAGCTGTCGCGCAGACAAGACGAACGAGTTGGCCTGCAGCCTGGAGAAACGGAAGCCAGTGTTCGTCGGCTGCGATGCGTCGGAAGAAAACTTCCAGCGCTGTGTCGGGCACGTGTTGTGAGATCTGCTGTCCTGTCCTTGGCTACAGCGTTCGCCTTTGCATCCTGCGCGAACAAGGCGGGCGACCCCACGTGCGGGCGCGTGGAAACGTGTCCCAGCGGCCGTGGTCCTGAGATGGTGTTGATACGTCTAGATTGCGGGTCCTTTTGCATCGACACAACGGAAGTGACCCAGTCTCAGTACAATGATTTTGTTGCTTCCTCGCCCGACATTGGGGAACAGCCAACGGGGTGCGAGGTCAACGCCAATTTCTCTCCGGCGTGCGACGATGGAAGCGATGTTCCAGGCGGTCCGACCTTGCCCGCGGTGTGTGTCGATTGGTGTGATGCCGCCGCGTACTGCAAGTGGGCCGGAAAGCGACTGTGTCCGGCGGCCACGGAAGGGCTGTCGATGTGGGAGACGGCATGCACTGCGAAAGGGTCACCGCCAGACGCAGCTCAATGCAACCTCCAGAGTGGCATTCTTGCTTCGGTCGGCCAGTACGCCTGTCACTCCAATCGGGCGCCCTTTGACCAAGTATTTGACCTTCTCGGGAATGCCGAGGAATGGACTGAAGAGTGCAGCGGCGAAACCTGCTTTGCGCTGGGAGGGGCGGCGTGGTCAAACAACTCCTTCTGCACCGGCGGGACTGGCTACACGCGAAAACGAGCTGACACATTCTTGGGGTTCCGGTGTTGTGCCGTGTGACAGGTGGGTTTGCCTGGCTGCGATGCTCGCCATGCTGACATTCGCGGGCTGCCCCAGCCCAAATCGTTACGGAACGCCTCGAACGATACCCGTCGGGAAAGTTGCACACGTCTTCGCAGCAGAAGCAGCGAGTTACGGAGAGGGTGCTGGGCTCGGACCAACATATGAGATCCGCCTTGGCGCGATGGACCGAGTAGACGCTGGCATTCGCCTGGGCATGCTGACGACGATCGGCGGCGATCTGAAGTTCAACTTCGAACGCAGCAAGCAGTTCGATCTGGCCATAGATTTGAACATCCAATATACGTTCGCTTCTACCGATGCGTCCGACGGGTGCGACACGTTTTGCGGTCCCAGCGGCAGGTGGATGTATGCGTATGCCCCGCTGCTGATTGGATTGAACGTCGACCCCGATTTCGCACTGGTGGGCCAGCTTGGGGGCGCATTCGTGGCTCGTGTCGGGCAGTTCCTACACAGGGGACGAACGGCCACACGATTACATGTGGCTTGGAGGGTTCGGGCTCGCAATTAGGGCATCGCAGCAACTGCTACTGCAGCCCGAGGTAAGTTACTTACGCGAGTTCGAGACGAGCCGCGACCGTGCCACACGGCACGCAATCACCTTTGGTCTCGGGTTTGCCGTGACCGAGTAGCCCATGAGTTGCGTTCCTAACACTCGAAAGTACCGCCCCTCCCTCGCCCAGCCCATCGTGACGCCGACCCCGTCCCTGAACTTTCGCCTGCCTCGCGTATCACGACGCGCGGCTGGTCGCGCTGGGCACGCAGGCAGAGGAGCACTTCGCGACCGACCCGACGGTCACGCTGTTCAAGCTCCGGCAGTTCGCCGAGGTGCTGGCCAAGTGAGCATGAGCGCGCTTTCTGCGGAGGTACTATGAGTTCCTAATCGCCCCCTTGAACCGCTCGCCGAACCCTGTTGATGAGGTCTACTACGGGGCGATCAGGGACAGGGTACACGAACTCGTTGGCATGGCGAGCACGTGGTAGGTCATGTTCATCGTTCAGCTCAACCCGGGTCAGGCCCGCTCGCGTCAGTCTCAGCAGCCCCCGGCCGCATGTCCCTGCTGAGGGACTACCTCGACGGACGGTCAGACTGACGAAGCTACCCCGCCAAATACATCCCGTCCCGGCCTCACTCCCAGAGTGTTCAAGACCCCCCCGTCTTCAAGTACATCCCGCTGCCGACGTCCGGCCGCACCGACAAGTACAGCGCGGTGGAAGCCAAACTGGAATGGCCCAGGGTCGCTTTTACCAAATGGAGAGGGGCTCCAGCGGCGAGGGCGTGGCTTGCATGAGCGTGACGGAGCCAGTGAGGCGAGACCTTCTTGTCGAGCGCTTCGGCGGCAGCCGTGGAAACGATGGACCGAGCCTGCCGCGCGCTGAGCTTCTTACCCCGAGCCGGCTTGAACACCCATCCATCGTCCCGTTCGCCAACCGCACGAAGCCGTCGCAAGTCGTCCAGGATGTCCTTCGGCAGGGCAATGGTCCGGGTCTTCGAGCCCTTGCCGGTCACCGTGACGCACGTCGGGCCGAGATCCCGAAAACGGATCCCGACGGCCTCGCTGATGCGGCAGGCCGACACGTACAGGAACTTCATCAGCGTCCGGTTGCGGCCTGCGTGGGCTTCCTTGATCAGCTCGGCGATTTCCTCCGGGTCGAGGATCCGCTCGTGGAGCCTACTGGCGACTCGGGGGATCTTCAGGACGGAGCCAAGGTCGCTCGCCGTGTAGCCGAGGCGGAAGGCGAACCTGCAAAGACTCTTGAGGGTCGAGATCCGACGAGCGCTGGTAGCCGGTGCCGAGCGTTACAGGTTAGAGAAGTAGGTCACTACGTCCGCCGGGGAAGCGTCTCGAAGCCCACCGGTCAAGGAACTCAGGAAACTCTGGGCCTCGCCCACGTACACCCGTTTGGTCGTCTCGGGGCGGCCGGAGATCCAGAGATCCACGAGGTGCTGGTCATCTCGGATCGCAGCGCCGACAGGTTCTTGGGACATGCCGGAAGTACGTGCCTGACCGGCCAGGATCAACCAAGAAACTGCGGGAGAGGACCGCCGAGAATCACTAGTTCTCGGCGGTCACCTACATCGCCCCACAGGCGTTCCGGTTCCCGCCCTGGTAGCCCACGGGAACGGGCACGACACGATCAATAGGGCAAGCGGAAATCCGGACGGTTGAACTCTATCAGGGCTCGTAGTCGCTCGGATCTCTTCATGGAACTGGCCCTCCCAAGAATTCGACGTCCGAAGGTTGATCGTCAGCACGGAGAAACTTACTGGGTGTGTGACAAGAGTCATCAGCCCCGACACCCTCAGCAAGCTCCTCAGCCCTCCGACTGAGCCAGGCTGCCACCTCACGCTGATCATCCCTCTCGACGGTGTCCTTCGACCCCTGAGCCGAGGCAAGCCCAGTGCGCTCCGGCTGACCATCGCCGAAGCAATCCTGAGTGTCCTCGGAGCCGAGACTCTGAGAGCCAGGGTCATCGTCGAGCGCCTTCGGTCCCGAGGTCTCCTTCCAAGAGGGAAGACTC